>JBGSKF010000054.1:0-23419 GCA_041741375.1 Gemmatimonadales bacterium
GCCACCAGGGCGTGCACCTCGCCACCGCCGGCAGAGTCCACCACCGCGCGCGCGGCCGTGACCGCCTCGAACGCCACCGAGCGGAGAGCGCCACCGCGGGATTCCGCATAGACCAGGAGAGAGGTCATCAGAGCACCTTCGCTTCGTCGCGGAGCAACCGGACGAGTTCGGGAACGGCGTCGGCTCCCTCGCCCACGATGCGTCCCGCGGGACGCTCGGGCGGCGGAACCAGGGAGGTTACGACCAAGCGCACGGGGCCCAATTGCGCGGGCCGTTCGTCGAGCGGCTTCTTCTTGGCGCCCATGATCCCCTTCAGGGACGGGATCCGCGGGCGGCCGAGCCCTTCATCGATCGTCAGCACCGCGGGAAGCGGGAAGGCCACCGTCTCCACCGCGCCCTCGAGCACCCGCTGGGCGGTGCCGCGACCGTCGGCGACGTCCAGCTTCGACACCGCGGTGACGCAGGGGAGGCCAAGCCGGTGGGCCACCATCGGACCGACGGAACCGCTCCCGGTGTCGGTGGCGTTGCGTCCGAGAAGAATCAGGTCATACCCTCCCTCCGTGAGGACCGCCGCAAGCGCCTCGGCCACCGCAGCTCCGTCGAAAGGCACTTCGGCGGCGGTCAGGTGCACCGCCCGATCCGCGCCCATGCTCATCGCCCGGCGAAGCAACTCGGCCATGCCCGCCGGACCGAGTCCCACCACGGTCACCTCACCGGGCCCGTGCGCCTCGTTCAGCCGGAGGGCCGCTTCCACGGCGTATTCATCGAAGGTGCTGATCTCGTACTTGAGACCCGAGGTGTCGAGGGATTTTCCATCGGGGGCGATCGTGAAGCGGAGTTCCGTGTCGGGAACGCGCTTGAGGCAGACGGCAATCTTCATGCGGAATCCTTGTGAATGCGGGCGCCATCCCGGCGCCGGTCAGAACGCGGCGAGTCCGGTGATCTCCTGCCCCAGGATCAGGGTGTGCATGTCGTGGGTGCCCTCATAGGTGTACACCGACTCGAGGTTGGCCAGGTGCCGCATCGAGTGGTATTCCACCAGGATCCCGTTGGCACCGAGGAGGCGGCGCGACTCCCGGGCGCACTCGGTGGCCATGTTCACGTTGTTGCGCTTGGCCAGGGACACCTGCTGCGGCGTCATCGTCCCGGCATCCTTGAGCCTGCCGAGCTGCAGGCAGAGGAGCTGGGCCTTGGTGATCTCCGAGAGCATCTCCACCAGGCGCGCCTGCTGGAGCTGGGTGCCTCCGATCGGACCGTCGAACATGACGCGCGTGGCGCTGTACCGGAGCGCCTCGTCGTAGCACGCCATCGCGGCGCCGATCGCCCCCCAGCTGATGCCGTACCGCGCCTGGGTGAGGCAGCTGAGGGGACTCTTGAGGCCACCCGACTTGGGCAGGATCGCGTCCTTCGGGACGTGCACGTCCTGCAGGTGGATCTCGGCGGTGTCGGAGGCGCGGAGGGAGAGCTTCCCCTTCTGATCCTTGCCGGTGTAGCCCGGAGTGCTGGTGGGCACGATGAACCCGCGAATCGACTTGGCGTCGTTGATGTCGCCGGTTTTGGCCCAGATGATGGAGACGGTGGCCTGGGACCCGTTGGTGATCCACATCTTGGTCCCGTTGAGGACCCACCCGTCCTTGGTTTCCCGTGCGGTGGTGATCAAGCCTCCGGGGTTCGAGCCGTAGTCGGGCTCGGTGAGGCCGAAGCAGCCGATCTCCGCGCCCGATGCGAGCCGGGGAAGCCACTGCGTCTTCTGCTCCTCGGAGCCGAAAGCGTAGATGGGATACATGACCAGCGCGCCCTGCACCGACGCGAAGCTCCGGACCCCGCTGTCGCCCCGTTCGAGTTCCTGCATGATCAGCCCGTAGGCCACGTTGTTGAGGCCGGCACAGCCGTATTCCTCGGGGAGGTTGGCGCCGAAGAGTCCGAGCTCGGCCATTCCGGGAACGAGATGTTTCGGGAAGCGCCCCTCCATGTAGCACTCGCCGATGACCGGCATCAGGTGTTCGTCCACCCAGGCACGGACAGTGTCGCGAACGGCGCGTTCCTCCTCGGAGAGGAGCGAGTCCATCTGGTAAAAGTCGGGACCGGTGAACCGGCCTTCGGTACCGCCAGCCATCGGGCCTCCGTCACGGGGCGAGGTGAAACAGCACCGGAAAATAGCCCGGTCGGGGGCCAAATTGGAGTCCCGCACTGTCATCGCGAGCGCCCGCAGGGCGCGTGGCGATCTCGTGAGCGAAGGTCGGCGTGGCTCCGGGTAGCCGGCCATCATGTCAAAGCCCTCTTCGTCCTTCGCGCCCTCAGCGGTTCAATCCGGAGAGAGGGAGAAGATTCACCACGGAGAACACGGAGGTCGCAGAGGACCTCCCGCGGCTCCACGCCTCGCGCGCTAAGATCACAAATCCTTTCTGCGTCATCTGCGTCATCTGTGGCTTCACTCGGGGGGGGGAGGGCCCCCATCAAGCCGAGACCCGGGGTCCGAGATCGGGAGCCTGTCGCGGGAGCCGCCACCTCTTCGCGCTCTTTGCGTTCTTCGCGGTGCAATCCGGGGTGGGAGGGGTCCGCAAAGGCCGCAAAGGGTCTTCCCATGATTCCTATCGCTCCACGCCGTGTGCACGGAGATCAAAATTCCTTTCTGCGTCATCTGTGGCTTCCCTCGGGAAGGGCAGGAGAACAAGTCACCCGGTCCATCGGCCACCCGTCACTATCCAAACGACGGGAAGTTTCTCCCGCAACCTCCTCAGATCCGGGGACTGCTCGGAATGTCGAATCCCTCCTGGACAACGTTCGTGGATGTCGTGGGTACCGGTTGAACTTCGGAGGGAGTGCTCACGGTATTGCTGCTGTCACAACCTGACAGGATTACCCCCCCCGCAACACACATGCCAACCAGCCGATCCGAACGGGACCGCGGGACAGAACCCATTCGCCACCTCCATTTGTCGCCCAGGCGGGCGGACCCATGCCATCAGGAACCCGCTCGGTGCGATGCCGAGGGGATCTTGACCCTAACCAATATCCGGAACAGTTCCGGGAATGTCAATGGGCACATCTTGCGCGCTGCAAGCACAAGCTGTGCCATGTCGACGTCGCACCTATCAGACTGTGACCGATGTCACATTTCGGACAACGGGAAGTACACTCGCGACCTCCTCAGATCCCCTCGCAGGCTCGGGGCAGGCTCCTCGCCTGCGGCTCGGGATGACTCCGTTCACGGGGCGGATCCGGTTCACAGGGAGACAGCGGTCCTTCAGGATACGCTGCCGCAGGACGCGAGATCCTCGATCCGCGCCCGGGCCCGCGGCACGATCCCCACCTCGCGCGCCTTGCGCCGGAACTCCGCCCCGTGGTCGAGGGCGCGGCCCGTCTCCGCCTGCCACTGGTGCACCATCTCGTGAAGCAGGGTACGCTCGACCGCCTCCCACCCGTGCTGTCTCAGGTGCAGCCGGCTGATCACGATCTCAAGGGCCCTCCCCGTGTGCCGCTCCGCGCGCAGTTCTCCGAGCCGGGTGCGCATGAGGGACGAGAGCCGGAGCGGGATGGACGCCAGCGCCCCGCTGAACCGGTCATGGTTCAGTCGGCGGTGCAGCTCGGCGAGCCGATCCAGAACGGCACGATCCCCCGGCCGGGATGGCACCGGGCGGGGCGCCGGGACAACCGGGGGCACATGCTGATGAACCGGAAAGGCCATGAACCGCGCCTCGAGCGCCTCCCGCTCGCGGCGCCGCAGCCCCGGACGAGCCCACCTCACGATCGCCTGCAGCACCTCATCCGGGGCGTGCCCGTATCCGAGATGGATCCGGAGCCCCCGGGCCGGATGAAACCGGAGCACCACGGTCCGGTTGGCGTGCACCACGATGGGACAGTCGGGGGGGAGGCCCAGTCGGCGGAGTCGCTGCCCGAGAATCTGGTGGGGGGCCGCCGGAGGTGGCACGGGGGACCCGGTCATTGTGGGGGTGTTTTCCGGCTCCGGCGCCGGCTGCGGCGCCGGCTCCGGACATGTGACCGGGTCCTCGCCGCCGAAGAGGGTGAATTGAACCGTCACCGCCGCATCCGGGCGAAACGCGCCTCGTCGCTCGGGCGGAAGGTGCCGGCGTCCCGGTCCCAGCGCAGGTGCCGCACCGAGATCGACGTGTCATCGGCGGTGACGAGGTTGAACGCGGACGGCCGCTTGCCGCGGGTCCGGTTGGTGTGGGTGCCGGCGGTGCTCACCACCGTTTCCCCGTCGATCTGTCCCGCCCCTTCCTGGTGATCGTGCCCGCAGAGCACCAGATCGGCCCCGCTCTCCCGAAGTCGTCGCTGGGCCTGCCGCCACCGAGCCAGGCCCATCCGCTGGGAGATCTCGCCGCGCAGGACATTGTGATGGAGCACCACCACACGCAGGGCGCCGTTGGGCACCGCCCGGAATCGCTCCCGCACCCGTGCCACCTCTCCCGCCGGCAGATGCCCCTTCACCGCCGTGTCCCGCAGGTTCCAGGTCATCGATCCGAACGCCACCCCGTGGGCACTCAGCGCCCCGGCGATCACGGCCCCCGGCACCTCAAGCACGGGCGAGAGATCGTCTCCAAAATACCGCCGGTACTTGGCATGAATCGGCCCCCGGCCGAACAGTCCGAGGGGACTCGCCCACCAGGCCGCATCGTGATTGCCGGGAATGACAAGGACCGGGGCGTGCGCGCGCATCCGGTCCACGAACGCCAGAGCGCGCTGGTACTCCCCGTGACGCGCCCGCTGGCTCAGGTCGCCGGAGATGACGATGGCGGTGGGTTCGAGCTCCGGAACCTGCGTCTCGAGCCGGCGCACCTGGTCCAGATCGGAGTGCACGCCGAAGTGCAGATCCGACAGGTGCACCAATCGGAGGGAACTCACCAGGTGACCCTGACGCGATAGGTCAGGACCGCCTCACCGCCGGCCGGCACCCGCAGCCGGAAGCGCGTTTCCGTGGAGCTCACCTTCTCCGCGGGCACCGAACTGGAGAGCACGGTCCACTCCCCGCTCCGCCGTTCGAGCACCTCCACCGTTGCCGCACTGTCCGCCGCGTTGGCCACCGTCACCCGGTAATCGGCGAAGGCGCGCGTGCGGGTGCGGGACGTGTCCCGCTCGGTGCGGTAGGCGGTCTGGACCCGGCGGGCCGTGAGGTCGAACGCCTGACCCGCGCCGAGCCGGAGGTCCTGTCCCGCGGCGGTGTGGCCAAAGGACGATTCGCCAATAAGCTGGGGCCGTCCGGCGGCATCGGGTTCATAGATCCGGGCCACACCACCGGGGATCGGGAGGTCGCCGAAGGGGGTCCGGCGCGGGCGGCGCAGGACATGGGTGACCAGGACGGGAGTAATGTCCTCGTCCCCCATCTGAGGGAGAACACCCCGCCAGGACACGGCACCGGCGATGGTGAAGGTCTTTTCCGTGGCGGTGACGGCGGGATCGAACAGCGGGATCGTAGTGGTGACTCCCGGCCGGAGGCTGTGTCGCCCTGCCAGCGAGTAGAGGTGCACATCTCCCACCGACTCCTCTGTGGTCCCGGCCTGGCGCTCGCTGAGCGAATTGGCCCCCCTGATCTGGTCCATGACAAACATTTCCCGTGCCACGCGGGTCGGAGCACGCCCGACCTCCCCCGCCAACAGCTGGAGGTCGGCGCTGTCGGCGGAGAATTGTGCCGACAGGATCGACGCGACCCCGCTCACCCGGGCGCGACCGCGATCGATCAGAACGGTGTAGGCTGCGGACCAGTTGGCCCCGCTGGAGAAGAACCCGAGCGGGAGGTCGGACCGGGCCCGGGGTGTGCTCACGCCCAGTTCCATCGTGGGGGCCACCTGGATCACGTCGGCGGGGTAGACCGGGGTGCCCGGCGCCTGGAAGGTCACCGTTCCATCCGCCAGGCGATAGAGCGCCGGATTCACCCGCAGGATCTCCGCCCGCACCGTGTCGGCGTTGTCGGGACGGACCCATCCCCGATGAAAGAGCATGCTCCGCCCCACCATCCGGCGCAGGGTGTTCTGCTCGTCGGTGGCGGCATCGTAGGACACGCGGAGAATCCGCACCGCCGAGTCGAGTGAAAAGACGCTGGCGGGGTCGAGATCGCCGAGTGGAAACCGGTGCACCGACTCCCCGCGTGGCACGGTGGCGGGCACTGTCCTGCGCACCAGGACTCGGCCATCCTGAAAGAGGGTGACGCTGGTCTGGGCGGCGAGCCCGGCCGGCACGAGCAGAGCGAGGACGATGGCGTGGTACAGATGACGCAACATGGCATTCCTCCCGGAAAGGGTCACTTGGGCAGGAACTCCATCAGGAGACGGGTCGCGATCTGCCAGACCAGGAACCAGGTGGCCACGACGACCCCCGCGCCCCACACCCGGGCGGTGACCGTCACCGGCAGCTCGATGAAGACCCAGACCGCGGTCAGGACTCCCACCACTCCGGAGATGCGTCTGGCGATCCGATCTGCACGTTTCCTCCGTCCTTCCCGGCAGGGAGGGCAGTACTCCCCCCAGGAGAGCCCGGGGACGTGCTGCCCGCACTTGGCGCAGGGAACCTCAGGCAACCCGGCGAGCGACCGCATCGCCAAAGTCCGAGGTGGAGGCGGTTCCCCCGAGGTCGCGGGTCCGGATCCCGTCCTCGACGATCACGGCGTGGATGGCATCGCGCACCCGGTCGGCGGCCGCCCGTTCCCCGGCGTGTTCCAGCATGAGGGCTGCGGCGAGCATCTGCGCCGAGGGGTTGGCGATGCCCATGCCCGCGATGTCGGGGGCGCTCCCGTGCACCGCCTCGAAGATCGCGGCATGGGTGCCGATGTTGGCACCGGGCGTGAGGCCGAGCCCTCCGACCAGCCCGCTGATCTCATCGCTCAGGATGTCGCCGAAAAGATTGGTCGTGACGATCACGTCGAACTGCTCGGGCTTGAGCACCAGTTGCATCGCGGCGTTGTCCACGATCAGATCGTTGCTCTCCACCCGGCCCGCGTACTCCGTCGCCACCTGGCGGCCGATCTCCAGAAAGAGCCCGCTCACCATCTTCAGGATGTTGGCCTTGTGCACGAGGGTGACCTTTTTTCGCCCTTGCCGCACCGCGTAGTCGAACGCCCAGCGGACGATCCGTTCGCACCCCTGGCGCGTCACAATCGCCTGCGACACGGCCACGGCGCGCGGGTCTCCCCCGATGGTGATGAAGTTCTCGACTCCGACATAGAGGCCCTCGAGATTCTCCCGCACCAGCACGATGTCGATGCCCTCGAACCGGCCCCCCGGCACGATCGTCCGGGCCGGCCGGAGGTTGGCGAACAGCTCGAACTCCTTGCGGAGCGCCACGTTCACCGACCGGAACCCGGTCCCCACCGGCGTGGTGAGGGGGCCCTTGAGGGCGAGCTTCCGTTCCCGGATGCTGGCCAGGGTCTCCTCGGGGATCGGGGTTCCGGCCGCGTCCACCGCGGCCATTCCGGCCAATTGGCGGTCCCACTCGAATCCGACCCCCGTGGCCTCCAGAACCTTGACGGTCTCGGCGGTGATTTCGGGTCCAATGCCATCGCCGGGAATCAGGGTCACCCGCAGGGTCATTCGAGCTCCGGTTCGAGTGGGAGAATGGTGGAGAGGGCGATGCGCACCGCCTCGGTGGCGGTGTCGCCGATGCCGGGGGCGGCGGTGCGCCAGACGATGGAGTTGGACCGGACATCCGCCATGACGGCAGTGAGGGTGGCGCGTATCTGTCCCGTCTCCGTTACGCTGAACGTGAGCGAGGCGGGGACGAAGAGCACCCGTCCCCCCGCCACGGCGGCCAGGCTCCGGAGGGAGGAGCGGAGGGGGTCGGGGATCCGCTTGATCTTGCTGCCCCGCAGGATGGAGGTACCCATCCGGTCGGGGTCCCCCACCATGGGGGTGTTCCGCCGGGCGATTCGCCGCAGCGTGTCGGGGAGGATCCAGTTCACTTCGGGTGCCCGGTCGAGCAGCACCTCGGCCAGGAGAGAATCGGCCCAAAGCGCACGGGCCACCCGATCGGCGGGGAGGGTCCCATAAGGGAGGCCGTCTCCCGCGACCAGGGTGAAGGGCATCACCGGCACCACCTGTCCCGCCAGAGGGACGGTGAGGAGGGCCGATACGCCGTCCTTCTGGCCCTGGAGCGGGGCGGCTCCGAGGGCCAGCAACGCCAGAGCCGCCAACCTGATGCGCGCGGTTTTCATGGGGGAAAAGCTAACCAGCCGGGGGGTGGATGCCAAACTTGGCCAATGATCAATGACCAATGATCAATGACCAGTGAACAATGATCAATGAACAATGGGCCTCTCCCCCCTCTCCTTCCGGGAGAGGGGCCGGGGGGGGGCCGGGGGTGAGGGCCACACCTCGTCATTCAGGGCCCGTTGCCGCAGGCCCCCATTCGCGGTTCCCGCCTACTGTGGACGGGGGACGCTTGTCACGGTAACGCCGAGGGTATCCGCGCCTCGCCGGACCTTCACTAGGAAGGTGTCTCCCTCCCGGCGCGGATACTGGAGGGTCGGCAGCACGCCCGGCTCGTGAGGAAGCCGACCGTTGACGGTCACAATCTGGTCGCCGAGACGCAGCCCTGCCGCGGCGGCCGGAGAATCGCACAGAATGACGCCAATCACGAAGGTGCCCTTTTGAAGTACCTTGGCGAGGTCACCGCCGTCGGTACCTGCCACAACATTGACCGTGGCCCTGATGAGCATTCCGGTATGGAATGGAGACGGCCACGGGCCACGCCCTTTCCCCTCCGCCTCCAACCTGGCCTTGTGCTCCCCCCAGGCGGTGCAGGACGACGAGCCTCGGCCCTGGGCCATGAGTGGCGACATGCCGCCCCCAAGAATCAGCACCAGGATCAGCAACCCAGGGTGCGCAGAATGCCTGGCCATCGCTCGACCTGATTCCGCAGCGTTCTTCGTGGCGCGATCCTTCATTCTTCCTCCTTCCGAAGAGACTCCCTGATCAGGTCCCTGAACACTGGTTGGGAGGGGTTTCCCATGAAAAGACTTCTCCCGACGACGAATGTTGGAGTGCCCCGGACACCGACACGGGAGGCGGCGGCCATGTCCTCTCGGATCCGATCGGCGAATTGCTCTGCATCGACACAGTCGGCAAATCGGTCCAGGCGCGCAACCCCCGCCCGCCTTCCCAGCTCTCCCCAGGGCAAGATCCCCAGGGAGTCCTGCGACGCATAGGCGGCCCGGACAAAGGCCTCGAACCTTCCTTCGGCCGCCGCGCATTCGGCCGCCAACGCCGCTGTCCACGCGTGAGGGTGGATGGCCTGGAGTGGAAAGTGCCTGACGAGCACGGCCACTGAATCGCCGAAGGGACGGAGCGCGGATCGCCGTGCATCCTCCACCATGGCACAGAACGGGCATTGGAGGTCCACGAACTCCACGATTCTGAGTCGGGCGCCTTCGAAACCGAGCAGGTGACCGTCGGCGATGAGCTGTTGCGCGGTCTCAGGATCAATCAGAATGACGGGCGCACTGGGAGACCCACGCGCCGTCAATGGGGCGAGTTCCCGACGCGCGACGAGCCCAGTGACAGCCAGAGCACACATCACCAGCACCCCGACGGCCGCATTCTGGAATAACTCCGATCTTTTCACGGGACTATCTCCGGCCTCATTGGTTGTTGGCTGGCGACGGCACGGTTTGAAGGCCATAGAGCCGCACATATTCCACGCCCATGTCGTCCTTCCGGAGACCCAGGATGTAGTCAGCTCCGATTTCGAGCGGGCGGAAATGCTCAGGCATGGTTACCTCGCCCAGATAACGCCCCTCGGAATCGTAGACACCCCACTGTGCAGGGCCTGGCAGGTCTCCGGGCGCCCGGTACGCCTCGACCCAGAGGCGGCCTTCGGCATCCAGCATGAGGCCTTCAAAGGCCGGCATGGTCTCGGGAAACGGAGCGGCGGGTTCTCTCACGCGATGGGCGTTGATCCACGCCTCTCGCTGCGGCGCGTCCACTCGTCGCGGCGTGCCGGGCCCGCGCACGATGCGCAGCAACGTCCCGTCGGGTCCGTAGATCCGGACCTCCATCAAGTCGGTCACGCCCACAGCCAGGGTGTTCCCTGCGGTCACCGCATGGAAGGTGCGGGCGAAGGGTACTGGTGAGTTCCCTATTCGCATCGTGCCCGAGCCAGTGTTGTCGAGGTTCGTCCTCACACGGGTGAAGCGCTCGTCACCCGGAAATAGTCCGATGGTGTCGGCCAGGACCCCATCTGGGCCAAAGCGCCGGAGCGCGATGCGAGTTCGCACCACGCTTCCCTCGGGGTTGGGTTGGGCATCTGGTGGATTGTCCCGGAAGGATGTGCTCATGGCGAACAAACTGCCGTCGTCGAGCCACCCAACACCCAAGGCAAGGTGAACGCGATCGCCGTTAGGTCCGTTGCTCAGGGGAGCCGACCGGATAAAGCCGCCGGTCGGCGAAAACACCAGGATCTTCCCGCCTCCCCCATCATAGGCCCGGACGGTGTCCCCAGTGGTCCTGGTGACCACGATGGCGCTCCCCGCACCCATGAGAGAGGCAAACTCACCAGGCCCCCCACCCGCACCACCCACCGTGGCCAGGAGGCTACCGGTTGAAGAGAAGAAGAGGACCTCACTCGTTCCACTGTTGGCGATCACGATTCGACCATCAGACAGACGCACGGCGCCGGTCACACGGAAGAGAGTTGCGCCGGAATCCAAGTCCGCCGAGCCGATTTCCAGAAGCGGCTGGTCGGGCAGCCTCCACCCGTTGCCCCGACCCCAGAGACCCGTTCTGCCGTTCTCCACTATCGTGATGCCCGCACTATCGCGGGCGACGACCTCTTGCGCCGCCGGAGCTCTGCCCTCCGTCCGACAGCCCATGGCCACAGCCACGGAGAGCCAGGGAAGGACGAGCGCGCGCAAGGCGGACAGAACCCTTGCGCGCGAACAAGCAATCACACGACGTTTCCAACTACTCACCGATTCTCCCCCTTCAACTCTCGTCCACCGCCAGGGACTGTTCTCCCTGCGGCACGCCCGGCGCGGAAGCATGGGATTCTGAGAATACGATCCCGTCGGACACCTGCGCCCGCAGATGGCCCCGATGCTCCCGCCCATGGGGGGGGGACGAAGCAACGACGAACCGTCCTCGCGGGCGCATCGTTCCCATGGATCCTTTCCTGCCCTCGTACGTGATCTGATCGCGCCACTCTGCTCAAGGACAGGTCACACTGAAGCTGGTGATCTCCCCGCCACTGCAACCAAAGGAACAGTCTGCCTCCAGGCTCGTGCAGAGGAGCCAACCGAGGGCGTTGCACGTGTTGGTGGCAGCTTCCACGGTGCAGGGGATCGCCGCCTCCGCTGTCGGTGGATGACTGAGATGGAGAACTCCCCCGGCCGTGATGAGAGTGGCGATGGCGATCGTCGTCATGCGGTTCGGCATACGGTCCTCCCTTTCGATGGAATGTGATGTGCGTCCCGTCGGGAAACCCCGATGTCCGTCCCCCGGCTCGATGTGTGACGGAAGGGCCGCCACTCCCGGCCAGGAGCGAACTGTGTTGCGGGACGTCATACAACCTACGGAATGCTCCACGACCCGGAAGCGCCTTCGACGGAAAGATTGTTCCGAAAATGGTACTTTCAGGGATGGGGGAACTGATTTGTGCAGGATAAACCCCGGGAAGCGTCATCTGAGAGCCCCGGGGACAAGTCACCGGAATTCACGAAGGAGGAGGCGTGGACTATCCCCAGATCCTATCCCCACATGACAGAGTGTTGCCCCTTGGGATCGATCCCCGCCGGATTCCCCTCGGCTCGGTCTCGGTGGTCCGGGTGGCGGAGGAGCGGTGTTTCCCCGCCCTCGCCAAGCACCTCACCACCCTGCCCCGCTGGTTGCCGCTCGTGGCGCTGGCCCCGGACCACCTGGTGCCGGGCCTGGCCGCGCTGCTTCAGACCACCGATCACGCCCGAGCCACCCAGTCCCTGGTCCTGTCTCACCACGTCCCCGTACTTCCGGACCCAGAGGTCATCTTTCGCCGGGTCAACTCACGGCCCGTGGTCTCCTCCCACCATCTTGCCCAGTGGCTGGCCGCCCGGCTCGACCGTCCGGAGCTGGTCCCCCTCCTGGAAGCGGCCATGGCCCCGATAGGAGATCTGGAACCGACACCGTTCACCCACCGGACCCTTCAGAATCGATTGCGGATTGCCCTCGACTGCTGCCCGTCGGACCTCAAGCGACTGGCTCGGCTCGCCACCCTCGAACGGATGTTTCCGACCGTCGGACAGTTGGCCTCCCAAGCGGGTACCACCGCGGCCGCCCTCCGCCGACTCACCACCCCATTGCTCCGCGTGAGTCTGTCGACCTATAACGAGCGCCCGGGATGGGAATGGGTACTGGAGGCGGCCTGCCGCCAGGGGCTGGGGGCTGGGGGCTGGGGGCTGGACGAAAATAGCGGGTGAGGGGAAGTTTGAAGTTGCGGGTTCAGGGGATCGATGCAACAGCTTGGTGAAAGACTTCCGCCGGGGTGAGGGCCCCCGCGAAGCGGCTGGCAAACCTCAAGCCCCCCGTAGGTGCGCCGCGTGCGACGCACCGGTAGCGAGCCCCAGGGATTCCGGCGGGAAGGCCTGTCATCGTTCAGGGCGCCGACACCCGCTCACGAGATCGCCACGGACCCCTGCGGGGTCCTCGCGATGACAGTCCCGCGTCCTAACGCCCTATGTCCTATGTCCTATGTCCTATGTCCTATGTCCTATGTCCTATGTCCTATGTCCTAATTCTGCAGAATCGGCAGCGACCCGCCGCGGCTCCGCGCCAGCTGCGCCACCGCTTTCGCCATCTCGGTGAGCACCACCGCCGCGGGACTCTCCGGCAATTCCACCACGACCGGGCTCCCCCGGTCCGCCGCCTCCGCGATGCCCGGCTGCAGCGGAACCCGACCCAGCAGCGGAACCCCCACCTCCTCCGCCAGCCGCTCCCCACCTCCGGTCGCAAAAATGTGCCACACCTTGCCGGTGTCGGGATCGGTGAAACCGCTCATGTTCTCGATCACGCCCAGCACCGGCACGTTGACCCGCTCGAACATCCGGGCGCCCTTGAGCGCGTCACCCACGGCCACCTCCTGCGGCGTGGTCACGATCACGGCGCCATGCACCTGGATGGTCTGCACCAGCGACAGTTGCGCGTCGCCGGTTCCGGGGGGCATGTCCACCAGGAGGAAATCGAGGGTGCCCCAGTTCACATCGTGAAGAAACTGGTGGATCACCTTCATGATGATCGGCCCCCGCCAGATCGCCGGGGCATCGCGATCCACCAGGAATCCGATCGACATGAGCCGGACCCCGTGGGCTTCGAGGGGCTGGATCTTCTGATCCACGATCCGGGGGCGCTCGTCGATCCCGAACATCCGGGGGATGTTGGGGCCGTAGATGTCGGCATCCATGACGCCGACGGAGTAGCCGGCCCGGACGAGCGCCACGGCAAGGTTGACGGTGACGGTGGACTTTCCCACTCCCCCCTTGCCGGAGGAGATCGCCACCACGCGGCCGAGTCCCGGGATCGTCATGGGAGTCGGAGCCGGCACGCCGGTGGCGGCGGAGGCCGGGGCACCGGGGGCAGCATGAGTCGTTCTTGGAGAGCCTCCGGGATCGACCACCTGGATCTTGACCTCGGTGACGCCGTCGATCGCCTGCAGTGCCTTGCGGGTGTCCCGCACCAGGGTGGCGGGATCCTCGCGCGAGAGGAGAAAGGTGAAGGCCACGCGGCCCTGGTCGACGACCAGGTCGCGGATCATCCCCGCGGAAAGAACGTCATTGTCGAGCCGGGGATTGATGAGATGGGTAAGCGCGGCGGACACGCGCGCGTCGAGATCGGTCACGGGAGATCCTGCGTCGGAGACACGAATAGGCTTCAGATGGCGTCGATCCGGCGGACCTCGGGAACGGTCTGCCGGAGCCGTACCTCGATCCCCTGCCGGAGGGTGACGGTCGAGGCGGCGCACCCATGGCAGGCCCCCCCCATCCGCAGGGTGAGCACCCCCTCTCCCTCGTCGAAATCGATCACTTCCACATGGCCGCTGTGCGAGGCGATGTAGGGCCGGAGGGCGTCGAGGCTCTGCTCGATGCGGTCGAGAACGTCGGTCGTCGCTGCCATGGCCGCAATATGGGACGGGCGTCCGGCCGGGGTCAACGCCGCTCCCCGTTGGCGAGCCACTCCCGGGCCGCCCCCAGCACCGTCTCCTGCACCTCGGCCAGGGATCCTTCCAGCGCCACCCCCGCCGCCTTCACATGCCCGCCCCCTCCGAAGGGCTTGGCAAAGGCCGCCACATCCACGGTCCCGACCGAGCGGAAGGACACCTTGATCCTCCCCTGCGACATCTCCCGGAAGAGCACCGCCATCCGGGTCCCGCTGATGGAACGGGGATACTCCACGACACCCTCCAGGTCGTCGGCGCCCACCTGATGGCGCTCCATCGCCCCGGGTGGTACCGTCACCCACGACAGTCCGATCTCAGGCTCGACCACCAGGGTCTCCAAGGTCTCCGCAAGCAGGCGGTGGCGGCCCTCGGTCGTGTTGGCGTACACATCGAGATAGATCCCCTCGGGATCCACCCCCGCCTCCAGCAGGTCGGCGGTGATGCGCAGCGTCCGGGGCGACGTGTTGCTGAACCGGAAGCCCCCGGTGTCGGTCAGGATCGCCACGTACAACGCACGCGCAGCCGCGGTGGTCACGGCCCATCCGTTGGCCCGGGCAATTTCGTAGACCAGCTCACCGGTGGCGGCGGCGGACGCATCCACGTAGCGCGTACCCGGCGGCAAGGTCCCCGGGCTCGTGTGGTGGTCGATGCAGGCCACCGGAATCGTCCCGCTGGCCACCGTCTCCTGCAGGTGACCGAGCCGTCCCAGATCGGCGATGTCGACCACGATGAGAAAGTCCGTCTTGCGGAGCACCCGGACCGCCTCCCGGCTCCGGTCCACTCCCGGCAGGCCCTCGAACAGGAAGTGGAAACGGGCGCTCGTCGGGCTGGGATTGGCCACCACCGCCTCGATGCCGAGACCCTGGAGGAGGTGGACCAGTCCGACCTCGCTGCCCAGGCCGTCTCCATCGGCGTTCACATGGGTGGTCAGGGCCACCCGCATGCCCGGAGCCAGGGCGCGGGCGAGTTCGGCGGCCGAGGCGCGTTTCGCATCGGTGAGGGTGATGGTCATGCGGGTGACGGGCGGTGAGGGTGGCGCGTGTCGCGAGGCGAATCAGGCACTGTAGTTCGGCGCTTCCCGGGTGATGGTGACGTCGTGCGGGTGCGACTCGCGCAGCCCCGCGCTGGTGATCCGCAGAAATTCCACGTCCCGCGAGAGGGAGGGGATGTCGGCAACCCCGCAGTACCCCATTCCGCTCCGGAGTCCCCCCACCATCTGGAAGAGCACGTCGCCCACCGGGCCCCGGTACGGCACCCGTCCCTCGATCCCCTCGGGCACCATCTTCGCGGCCGTGAGTTCCCCCTCCTGGAAGTACCGGTCGGCCGAGCCGTCCTGCATGGCCGAGAGACTCCCCATCCCCCGGATCATCTTGAACCGGCGCCCTTCGGCGAGGATCGACTCCCCGGGGCTCTCCTCCGTGCCGGCCAGCATCGACCCCATCATCACCGACGAGGCCCCCGCCGCGAGCGCCTTCACCACGTCCCCCGAGTACTTGATGCCCCCATCCGCGATCACCGGAACCTCCCCCGCCCCACGGACCGAATCCTCGATCGCGGTGATCTGCGGCACCCCGATGCCGGTCACCACCCGGGTGGTGCAGATGCTCCCCGGACCGATCCCGACCTTGACCGCATCCACCCCGCGCCGCACCAGCTCGCGGGCTCCCTCCTCCGTGGCCACGTTCCCCCCCACGAGTTGCACCTCGGGAAAGGCGGACCGGAGGGCGTCGAGGGCTTGGAGCACCCCGGCGCTGTGGCCATGCGCCGAGTCGACCACCAGCGCGTCCACTCCGGCATCCACCAGGGCGCGGGCCCGCGCGAGGGTGTCCTCGGCGGTTCCGAGCGCGCCGGCCACCCGCAGGCGGCCGTGCTGATCCTTGTTGGCGTGGGGAAACTGCTGGCGCTTGAAGATGTCCTTCACCGTGATGAGACCCTGCAGCACTCCGGCGGCATCCACGACGGGCAACTTCTCGATCCGGTGACGGGCCAGGATCCGCTCCGCCTCGTCCAGTGTGGTGCCCACCGGAGCGGTGACGAGATTCTCCTTCGTCATCGCGTCGCGGATCGGCTGGTCCAGGTCCCGCTCGAACTGGAGATCCCGGTTCGTGATGATCCCGATCAGACGGCCGTGCGCATCGACGATCGGCACCCCCGAGATCCGGAATCGCCTCATCAGCGCCGAGGCCTCCCGGAGCGGACGATCGGGGCCGAGCGTGATCGGGTTCATGATCATCCCGCTCTCGCTGCGCTTGACCCGGTCCACCTCCGCCGCCTGGCGATCGATGGGCATGTTCTTGTGGAGCACCCCGATCCCGCCGGTTCGCGCCATGGCGATCGCCATGTCCGCCTCCGTCACGGTGTCCATGGCCGCGGAGATGAGGGGAATGTTCAGCGGGATACCCCGGGTGAACCGGGTGCGGGTGTCGACGTCTCGGGGGTGGACATGACTCTCGCGGGGAACGAGGAGCACGTCATCGAAGGTGAGACCGACACCGGGTCGGAGGCTTGCCATGGAGAAACGTATCGGCGCGTCAGCGGTTCGACAAGCGGCGGCTCACGAGGTCGAGGAGTCCGCGGCGGGAGACGGTCGCGGCGGGGCCACGGCCGGGGGCGCCGGAGGAGGCACCCGGGTGGCGGCCTCCGCCTCGTCGATCACGGTGCGCGCGGCGGCGGCGACTCCCTTCATCACCCGGCCCGCGCTCTCCACGAGGCCCATCGTTCCGCTGATGGCCTGGATCGGGAGCCGGCCCGCCCGCATGGTGTCCTCCACCGACTCGGTGATCCGGGCAAAGATGTTGGTCGGCCGGGTGCGCTCGGCGTACCGGCTCTCCAGGAAGTCCACATAATCCAGCACCTGATACCCGCGCTCGTCGCTCAGGGTATCGAGCCGCCGCAAAATCCTCTGCTTCAGCAATTCGTTCATGGTCCCTCCTCACCGGATCCGGACAAGCTCCACGACCGGATTCGGAAGATAGCGGCTCCGGCCCGACCGGATCACCGCCTCGACCGCAATCTCGGTGAGCGGAGCCATTTCCCGGAAGCGGGACACCAGGGCGGGAGGGACCATCACGTAGACGAATCCGACCTCCGGGAGGGGGCCCCGGGTGAGCAGATACGGCTGCCCCTCGGGCATCTCGCGCCGAAGGGCATCGGCGGTCTGGAAGGCGAGGAACTGGAGACGCCATTGCACCGTCTGCCCCACGAACCGCTCCGGATTGGCCCGGAGTTCGGCCAGCACCGGCCCCTCCGCGGGTCCGGTCTCGATCAGGTCCTCCCGGCGGACCCACCCCTCGAGACGCACCCGCACCCAGTCTCCCGCATGCTCCTCCGTCGTGGCTCCGATTTCCGAGAGCACCGATGCGGCCTGTTCCCCCCCCTGGCTCAGCCGGAGCCGGGTCCCGGGTGCCAGGGTGACGCGGTTTCCACGTCCGGGCGGTGCAGGTGCGCTTGAATCGGCCTGTGCCGAGACGGCAGTGTCCGGCCGCGAGGGTGACGGTGGGGGCGCCGGGGCCGGAGGGAGAGCCGAGGCGGAGATCCACACATCCCGCCGCACCCGGGTCCACCCCCCCTGGACTGCCACCCGTGAGAAGAGGGCGCCCTGGACCGCCCGGGCAAGAACCGGCCCGTTCGGCGTCCGCCGGATGTTCTCCCCCGTTGCCGGGGTCACCATGAGATCGAACCCGTCGCGATTGGTGGGGGCCAGTGAGCTTGAGAAGATCCAGGCATCGATCCGGACCTGACGGAAATTGCCCTGTGCGGTTTCGGGGGTGACCCGGATACCGGCGGGGAAAGTGCCCAGGACCGTTCCACCGGGGGCGGCATCACGCAGGAAAGGGGTGTCGGCCCGGAGTGTCACGGCCTGGCCGGCCAGGGAGCCGGACGGGGCGAGTGCCAGACCGAGCGCACAGATCCAGGCTGGTAGCGCCCGGAGGCAGGGACTAGATTGCGGCGCACACCTCACGATCCGGCATAGTAGACATCACGGAGAGCCATGTCAAACCCGTCACCCCGTCACCCCGTCGTCCTCCTCGTCCTCGATGGCTGGGGGTACCGGGAAGAGAGGGACGGGAACGCCATCGAACTGGCGGACACCCCGGTGTGGCACCGGCTCTGGTCGGGTGACACCCCCCGCACCCTGCTCGAAGCGAGCGGGCTCCGGGTCGGGCTCCCGGAGTGCCAGATGGGCAACAGCGAGGTCGGGCATCTGAACCTCGGCGCGGGACGAGTGGTGAGGCAGGACCTGGTCCGGATCGACCAGGCCATCGACCAGGGTGACTTCGCCCACAACGAGGTGCTGCGGGATCTCGCCGCCCATTGCCGGTCCACCGGGGGCACCCTGCACCTGATCTCCCTTCTGGGTGCGGGAGGTGTCCACGCCATCGACCGCCATCTCCTCGCCACTGTTGCGGTCGCGGTGAAGGAGGAGGTACCCCGGATCGCAATCCAGGGGATGCTCGACGGGCGCGACTCTCCGCCCACCTCCGCCGCCGCCGTGGTGGATACCCTGCGGCGCGATCTCGAGCGGATCGCCGGGCCCCGGGCCGTCATCGCCTCCCTCGGCGGCCGCTACTTCGCCATGGACCGGGACCATCGCTGGGACCGGACCCGGAAGGCGTGGGATGCCCTGGTGCATGGACGGGGAGTTCCCGCCACCGCCCCGGTCGCGGCCATTCATGACGCCTACGCGCGCGGCGAGACCGACGAGTTCATTCCACCCATCGTGCTGACCGACACCGCCGGATCCCCCCGCGCTCCGATCCGCCCGGGCGATGCCGTCTTCTGTGTGAATTACCGAAGCGACCGGATGCGGCAGATCGTCTCCGCCCTGGCCGTGGACGGGTTCGACGGGTTCCCGGTCCCCGATCGCCCAGCGGTGCCGCTCGGGACCATGACCCAGTACGACCGGACCTTCCCCTTCCCCGTCGCCTTTCCCCCGGTCACCCTCACCCGGATCCTCGCCGAGGTCCTCGCCGACCGGGGCCGGACCCAGTTCCGCACCGCGGAAACCGAGAAGTACCCGCATGTCACCTACTTCTTCAACGGGGGGGTGGAGACTCCCTTCCCGAACGAGGAGCGGGAGCTCATTCCCTCGCAGAAGGTGGCCACCTACGACCTCGCTCCGGAGATGAGCGCGGCCGGGATCACCGACGCGCTCTGCCGGGCGCTGCAGAAGGGAGACCACGACTTCTTCCTCTGCAACCTCGCCAACGCCGACATGGTCGGTCACACCGGCGTCCTTCCCGCGGTGATCCGGGCCGTCGAGACCGTGGACGCCTGCCTTCAGCGAATCGTCGGTGCAACCGAACGGGCCGGCGCGCGTCTCCTGATCACGGCAGACCACGGGAACTGCGAAACCATGATCGACCCCGACACCGGCGGGATCCACACCGCCCACACTTCCAATCCGGTGCCGTTCCTCGCGCGGGGAACCCCGTTCGGCCCTCTGCGGTCGGGCGGAGCCCTCGCGGACGTGGCACCCACCGTGCTTCACCTCCTCGGCCTCGACCCGCCGACGGAGATGACCGGCCGTTCCCTGGATCGTCCATGACCCAATTGGCTCCCCGTGTTCACCCGCTGGTGATCGTCCTCGCCCTCGCCGGTTCCGTGACCCCGCTGGGGGCCCAGGTGGGACACGCCCCGGATCGGTCTCCCTATCGGGATCTGACCCGCACCCAGTTCGTGACCCTGATCGGCAGCTCGTTCGGCGGAGGCGGAGGCCGCATCGGGACCGCCCCCCACGATGGCACCCTGCTCGGCGGGCGGCTGGAGTTTCTGGCCAATCGCACACTGGGAATCCAGTTCGGCTTTTCCACCGGAACCCTGGAACGGATGATTGTCAACCCGGAAGGCCCGGTGAACAACCGGGTATCGGGCCCCGTGGACCAGACCCTCACCATGGTCGAATTCGGGGTTCAGCTCAACGTGACCGGCGGGAAGACCTGGCACAACATCGCCCCCTTCGTCGGCGCGGGGATCGGCCTCGCCTTCTCCGGCAACACACCCGAGGATACCAGCGAATTCGACTTCGGCAACAAGTTCTTCTTCAAACCGAACATCGGAGCCCGGATCTTTCTCTCCCGCAGCGTGGTCCTGCGCCTGGAGGCCGCCAGCGTGTTCTGGAAGGTGACCCACCCCAACCAGTTTGCCCTCGACCCTCCCGGTAATCCGGGAACTCCCGTCAACTCCAACGCCGTCTTCCCGGGTGGCAACCTCAGGGAGTGGATCGCCAACGGGGTGCTGACCGTCGGCCTCGGAACCGCGTTCTCGTTCCCCTTCTGACGGTGCCCCCCGGCTCCCCTCCGATCGCCGGAGCCATCCTCTGCGGAGGAGCCGCGCTCCGGTTCGGCGGGGAACCGAAGGGACTTGCCCTGGTGGGGGGTCGGCGCATCCTCGACCGTCTCATCGTCTCCTTCGAAGCCGCCTTCGGGAGGGAACCGGTTCTCATCAGCAGCGTGGCCGGGGCAGAGGAGTGGTGTCCCGGCCTGCGGGTGATCCCCGATCTTCTGCCGGGGACCGGAGTGCTGGGGGGACTGCTCACCGCGGTCGACGGAGCCCCGGCACCTGTGGTGGTGGTCGCGTGGGACATGCCCTTCGTCCCCCCGGGCCTGCTGAGGGACCTGGCGGACCTCCTCTGCTCCTCGGGGACCGACCTCTCCCTGCCCGAGAGTCCTGGCCCCCGAGGCGTCGAGCCCCTCTGCGCGGCGTACGGCCCGGGATGTGCCCACCCGATCCGCCAGGCGATCATGGCCGGGAGGCGGGAAGCGGTGTCGTTCCACGATGCGGTGCGGGTCTCCCGGCTCCCCGAGGTCTCCGTCCGTCGTCACGGGCCGCCGGAACGACTATTCTTCAACGTCAACACCCTCACCGACCTGAACCAGGCCGAGGAGCACTGATCATGCGGTGTGCGTCGATCATCGGACGGAAGAATGCCGGGAAGACCACGCTGCTCGTGGCCCTGGTGCGCGAGTTCCGGCGTCAGGGATACCGGGTGGCCACCATCAAGCATGCTCATCATCCGGCGGACAGCGACACCCGGGGCACCGACTCCTGGCGCCACTTCACGGAGGGTGAGTCCGACCAGACCCTCCTTGTGTCCCCCACCACCCGCACCCTCTTCGAGCGGGTCCCCGATCAGACCAGCCCCCGTGATCTCGCCCGACGATACTTTCCCGAGGCGGACCTCGTCCTGGTGGAAGGGTTCAAGTCGGCGGGACTCCCCTGTGTCGAGGTGCATCGCCGGGAGATCGCCGAAGCACCGATCCACAACCCGGATGACCCCGGCGCCCGGAACTGGATCGCCGTCATGACCGACGATGCCGACTTGCGGGCCACCTGCCCCGTCCTCCGGTTTCAGGACACCATGTGGCTCCATCTCCTCGCCTCGATGATCCTGGAACGAGCCGAGGTTCTCGGGTGAACGCCGGCGAGGCGGCCCGGCTGATCCTGGACGCCATCGACCCTCAACCCCCCCTGCGCGTCCCCCTGGACGATGCGCTTGGCATGGTGCTGGCCGAAGAGGTGGTGAGCCCCCTCGATCTCCCCCCCTGGACCAACTCCGCCATGGATGGGTACGCCGTCCGGTCCGAGGATGTGCGGGGCGCCTCCGCCGCCTCGCCCCGCACCCTCCGGGTCGTGGAACGGATCCCGGCGGGGCATGTGCCGGTGCACGCGCTCGAGCCGGGCACCGCCTCACGGATCTTCACCGGGGCCGCTCTCCCCCCCGGGGCCGATGGTGTCATCCGGCAGGAGGACACCGACCAGGGCGACAGGACCGTTTCCATCACCAACGCGCGCGATGCGGGAGCCAACATACGTCACGCCGGGGAGGACGTCCGGCGCGGCACCTCGGTCTGTGCCCCCGGCACGGAACTCGGGCCCGCCCATCTCGGCCTCCTCGCCTCCCTCGCGGTGAGCCACCCCCTCGTGGTGCGGCGTCCCCGGGTGGCCATCCTCGCCGGGGGCGACGAGATCGCCGATCTCGACCAGCGCGACGAGATTCTGTCCGGCCGAAAGATCGCCAGCTCCAACACCCACGCCCTCCTCGCCCTGGTCCGGACGGCGGGAGGCGAACCTGTCTCACTTGGGATTGCCGCCGACACCGCCGCGAGCGTGCGGGATCACCTGGAACGGGCCCGCGACGCCGACCTCCTCGTCACCACCGCGGGTGTCAGCGTGGGAGAGCATGACCATGTGCGCCAGGTCATCGGGTCGATGGGAGGAACCGTCACCTTCTGGCGCCTCCCGATCCGGCCCGGTGCCACCACGGCGTTCGGCCGGCTCGGGAGAGTGCCCTGGCTCGGGCTCCCCGGCAACCCGGTGAGCACCATGGTGACTTTCGAGCTCTTCGTGCGGCCGGCGATCCGCCACATGGCCGGTCACCGGCTCCCCTTCCGGTCGGCTCGCACGGCCCGCCTCGCCGACCCGATCCACCTCACGGCTCCGCTGCAACATTTCTTGCGGGGAATCGCCCGGGAGGATCCCGCGGGCGGGCGATCGGTCCAGCTCACCGGTCCCCAGGGCTCGGGGAGGCTCACCTCCATGGTCGCGGCCAACGCGCTGATCCTTGTTCCGAATGGAACAACCGACCTCGCGGCGGGCGCCGAGGTCAGGATTCTGCCGCTCGATGAGGGGAGATACGGGGACAAACCGGAATACTGAGTTTCCCGTGTTCAGCTCTCAGTGTCCAGTGTATGGAGTCATCCCGAGTGAAACGAGGGATCTGTGAACACCGCAGGTGCACTTCCCGTCATCCGGACCACGGAACCCATCAGGAGCGAGAGTGAATCGCCGGTGGACGCAACCGACGGGAAGTGCAACAACCGGTTGCCACAGATCCCTCGGACTGCCCCCTCGGGATGACTCCGGTGGTCGTCCCAGTTCCCCCGATGCCGATCGCCTGTCGTTTGCACCTGGGGCACGGGCGACGCATGCGTCGCCCCTACACCCTACACCCTACACCCTAACACACTACACCCTGCTTTCTACTCCCTCTTGCCCACTCCCGACAGATCCGCGAGTCCTGTCTTGAGCGCCCGCATCAACTGATTCAGGTCGATCCGCTCCGCCAGTGCGCGCACCTCTCCCTCCATCCGAGGATACAGCGTTTTTCCATCCCCGGTGAGCCGCGTGTACAGGGCACGCAACTCGACCGCCTGGAGCGTCCGCCCCCCGGCATAATAGGCCAGGCTCGCGTGGCCGATCCCGTAGGTGGCGGCAAAGGTGAACGCCGCGCTGGTCGCGACTCCGGCGGCTCCGCCGGCCCAGCGACCCCCCAGGGACCGGGCCACCC
>JBGSKF010000055.1:0-15424 GCA_041741375.1 Gemmatimonadales bacterium
CGATCGAGGTGACGGCGGTGGCGAGGAGCGGGGTCCGGGTCACCTGGCGGGAGCGGCCGGTGGCGGCGTCGGCCACGTAGACGTGGGAGGCCGTTTCGAAATTGGCGATGAAGGCGAGCTGCCTGCCCGCCGGGGACCAGGTGGCGCTGCTGACGGTGGCACCGTCCGGTGTCTGCACCGTGGTGGTGGCGCCGGTGGTGGCGTCGATGAACTGGAGACCCGCCGCTCCGCGCGTGGTCAGCGTCCGGGCCCGGTTGGCCGCCGGATCCACCTGGAGGCCGGCAAAGTAGTAGTGCTTCTTGCCGAAGACGTTCACACTCGGCAGGCCCTCGCTCTGCTCCTTCAGAAACCGGGTCCGGTCGGGGCTTGGGTTGGTGAGGGAGACATTCAGATGCCGGGGCGCCGTGACCAGCGAGGCCACTTCGGGCGCCGGTTTGGCATACGATTCGGTGGCGAGAGTGGCGCGGGCCTGAGCCAGGCGTGATTCGGTATCCTGTTGAGCACCAAGCGGTTGGGTGCCGGTGCCGGCTAGGATGGCGGTCAGGGCCAGGCCGAGGGCCGCCGAGCGGGTGGGGAGCCGGAAGAAGGTCATGCAGGCCTCAATGCGGGAGTGAATCGGGTTGCGAGGTCACACCAGGGGCACGGCCCCTGAGAGAAGATACGCTGCGAGGCGGCGGATGGTTGAATAGGAGGGAATAGGGAGTCGGGGGTCGGGAGTAGGGAATGCCGTCATTGCGAGGGTCCGTGGCTCCGGGGCTGAAGCCCCGGCTCGGCGGGCTTCGCCCGACTTGTCCTGAAGGGCGGTCTGAACAATGGACAATGAAATGAACCCTGAACCGTCATCCCGAGCAAAGCGAGGGATCTGAGGAGACCGCCGGTGTACTTCCCGTCGTCGGGTCTCCTGTCCATTCCTTGGGCCAGGAACAGATTCAACGCAAGGACGCGATGGCGCAGAGACGCACGGGAATCTCTTGCGTCCTGGCGCCTTGGATCGAGGACCAATGACCAATGAACAGTGGGTTATCCGGTTTCCTGTGGGTCATGTCCGGCGGCCATCGTCGCTGGGGCGGGATCCGGAAGGGGTCACGCGAAGACGCGAAGACGCGAAAAAGAGCCGGGTCCCGAGTGTACATCGGAACGTCACCCCGCCAACGATGGGATTTCTGGATTGGGAATCGGGGCCCCAAAACGCCCACGGGACGTCACCCCGGCGCACGCCGGGGTCCATGGTCGAGCAGGCAGAGACTTGCGCCCTCGTGAGTGACTCTGGGTTGCGTCTTGTACAGGGATGGGTCACACGAAGACACGAAGGCACAAACTCGGAGCCCGTCCGCTATCGGGGTGTCTTCCCGAACAGCAAGGGACCGGTGGAGGCGGCCATGAACAGGGGTGCCGAGACCTGATGCCCCAACGGGGCATCGTCCTCAATAGCCCGGGGTTGCGCCGCAGGCGCTACCCCGGGACCGGCGGCAGACCCAAACGTTTCGGGAGGCGGGCCAGCGGCCCGCCTTCCCCCGGGGTGGGTCGCATCTCCAGGAAATTGACTCATGCAGATGAGTATCTTATACTCATATCCATGAGTAAGCGACTTCAGGTTCTGCTGGACGAGGCGGAGCTCCGCGAGATCAAGCGGGCGGCCCGGGTCCAGCGGGTCACGGTGGCGGAATGGGTCCGGCGCGCATTGCGAGCCGCGCGGGACGCGGAACCGGTCTGGCCCGCCGAGCGGAAGCTCCGGGCGGTGCGCGACGCGGTGCGGCATCAGTATCCGGCGGGGGACATCGAGCAGATGCTGGAAGAGATCGAGCGCGGCTACCTCGAGGATCCTGCGTGATCTTTGTGGATTCGAACATCCCGATGTACCTGGTCGGCGACTCCGCGCCGCACCAGGCCGCCGCGCGCCGATTGGTCGAGGAGGCGGTGGCCCGCCAGGAGCGCCTGGTCACCAGCGCCGAGGTGCTGCAGGAGATCCTCCACCGCTACGTGGCGATCGCACGTCGAGACGCCATCCAGCCCGCGTTCGATGTCATCACGGGCATCGTGGACGTCGTCTTCCCCGTCGACGCGGAAGATGTCGAGCGGGCCAAGTCGATCGTCCTGAGCCGGCCGGTCTCGGCGCGGGATGCTGTGCATGCCGCGGTCATGGAGCGCCACGGCGTGTCGCGGATCATGAGCTTTGACCGTCACTTCGACGGGATCCCCGGCATCGAGCGCGTGCCGGGGTGCTGAGACCCGGGGCTTTCGTCATCGCGAGGGTCCCGCAGGGACCCGTGGCGATCCCGTGAGCAGATTCAGGCGCGGACAGGGCTGGCGGGCCTCCGGCAGGACCGACTGAACCTCCGGAGGGCAACAGCGTGTTCCGGGCGTTCCCATCTGAAACTACTCTCTTTCTCTCTCTCCCTCTCTCTCTCTCTCTCGGCCATCAGGTAGAGGCGAAGCAGCTCCCGGGCACGAGTGAGGATGGTGTCGACGGTCTTGGAGGGGATGCCGAGCTTCCCGGCGATATCCCGGTACGACAGCTCGTCCAGCCGGAGCTCCATGACGTCCCGGGCCTTCTCCGGGAGGAGGTCCAGCAACCGTGCCACGAGTTCGTGGACAGCGGCAGCCTCCTCGAAATCGTCCGCCGGGGGGGCCGGATGATCCCAGCCGGGCGGGAGGGGTGTCAGCCGACGGATACATTTCTGGTGGTCGAAACAGGCGTGCCGGACGGCGGTCCGGAGGTAGCCGAGGGTGATCTCCGCCGGACGGTCCTCGCGCTGGAGGAGCCGGAGGAACACGGTGTGGCAGGCGTCCTCGGCGGCCTGGGGATCCGGAACGAACGTCAGGGCGTGACGCACCAGTGCGCTGTGGTGCAGCCGGTAGAGGCACTCCAGGAGTGTGTCCTCCTCCCTCTCGTTGCCGGATGCATCTCCCTCATTCTCCGTCCCGCTCATCGAGCCTCCCTGTCTGCAGTGGATACTTCGCCTGACGAACAACACAACATTTCCTGCCCATCACATCGAACACCGACCTCGGGCGTCACCACGACGTGATGATCGCGTGTCTGCTGGCCGACAGTGGTCGACGGTCCCACCACAAGTGGTTCCCTGACGACGGGAGAAAGCGGTTGCCCCAGAGTGTTGTGGCAGCATGCTGGACTCCCACCGGAGATGCATCCCTGAGGACAACGTATCGAGAGCGGGGCTGGATTCCCTGCGGGTTCTTGCGGCGATTCAAGGGCCTTGGGATCTCTGGTACCCGGACGAAGGGGAAGGTGGTCGGGGTTGGTGAGGGAGAATCACGAGGTCAGACGTTCTATCAGGACGGGAAGGCAATGGGAAGTGGGCCGTGAGGGGAAGGCCAGAGGGGGCGGGCACGCTTCACCGAAGGTCTTCGCAGCATTTAGCGGGCAGTTGTCCAGTAGATATGTCATGTCACTCACACGCACACGGAGGTCACTAATGAAGGGTCTGTTGGCAAGGACGATTGGAATCGTCGCGATCATGCTCGTCGCTGGCTCCCACTCTCCCGCAGAGGCCGCAGATGAGGGCGACAAGTGCGTCGGCGTGAAAGGCTGCTTCTCGTGTTGGGACGCGGAAACGTCGTGCATCATTACCATCTGCAACGGGGAAACCACTTCGACCTGTCTTGAACCCTGAGAGTCAGCCCATGGTGCGACCGGGGTGCGGTGCTCCAAGAGCACTGCACCCTTCGTCCTGCTGGAGTGACCGGGTTGGCATGGCCAAGCTCGGAGCCGTAATCAGTTGATAGGAGGAGCTGCCCCGATGCGTGACCGTTTAAATGTCCTAGCTAACGTCGCAATAATAGCGACGCTCGCAGTTATGCTTCTGCGTCCCACTGGTCCTATTGGAGCTTGGGTCGCCGAGCGGAAACAAACACATGAGTCACAGCGCAGGATCGCGTTGGTATGGAATGTGCTTGCGGAGGGGCCAAGCCTCCTCCGGTTTGTCGATTCGGAGATCGCGCCGGTGGTCGAGTTTATCGATTACCAGTGCCCGGGCTGCAAATCTGTGGCGCCACAGGTTGAGGCCGCTGCAGGGGATGCTCGCCGTGGAGTTATCATACGGCATTTTCCCCTCAGCATCCACGATTACGCGGAGTCCGCTGCTCGGGCAGCGATATGCGCGGAGGATGAGGGGAAGTTCGAGTCGATGCATCAGAAGCTCATTACCCTCTCGGACTGGTCTCGCCCCCCAGATTGGGTGGCGGTCGCTGTCAGCGCAGGCATCCATGACGTAGAGGGCTTTGCAAGTTGCTTGATGTCTGAATCCACAGAACGGCGGCTGAAGGACGACCGCCGCTTGGCGGATGCGCTGGGTGTACGCGGTACACCGACTTTCGTTACGCCCGGAGGAATCTTCTTTGGAGGAGGCGAAGTTGAAGCTGCGTTTCGATCGGCGGGTCAGGCAAGGTAACTCGAGCCGCCAGCACCCCAGGTGGGGGAATAGGGGGGCACGGCTGGACCTGCCAGCCGCAGCACTCCTGCTGCTGGCCACAGCGTGCGCCGATGGCGGGGAACCGGTCGTGGACGTGGCCACCGGCATCCGCGACAGTGCAGGGATCACAATCAGCGATAACGCGGGTCCAGAGTGGGGCAACAGGACACCGTGGACGGTGGCGGCGGATCCGGAAGTGACCATCGGGACGGTGGGAGGCGCCGAAGAGTACCAGCTGAACGAGGTTCAGAACGCGGTCCGACTGGGGAACGGTGTGATCGCCGTGGCCGACGGCGGATCGAACCGGATCCGGATCTACGACAAAACCGGTTCGCATCTCCGCGACATCGGCGGCGGGGGTGATGGCCCCGGCGAGTTCCGCATGCTGGGATCAGTGGGTCGGATTCGCGGTGATTCCATCGCGGCGTGGGACGCCAGAAGCCGGCGGATCACCATCTTCGATCCGCAGGGCGACTTCACCGGGGTCACTACGGTGCGGGACGTACCCGGTCTTGTGGTTGCCGACCATGGCTGGTTTGCGGACGGATCTGTCCTGATAACCCCCGGCCTCTCGGTGGCCGGAACGAGAAATGCCCTGCCCGGCGACCGCCGGGAGCCGGTGACCTGGATGCGGGCAACTCGAGGCGGCACGGAAGATACCCTCACGGTGCTTCCTGGGCGGGAGGAAGTCGTAAGCCGGCATGGCAACACCGTCAGCATCGGACCCGTTCTCTACGGGAATGACAGCCATGTCTTCGCCGCGGAGAACGCGCTTTACGGGGGCCCGAGTGATCTGCCGGAAGTGCGGGTATGGTCGGCCGACGGCCGCCTGCAGCGGATCGTTCGCTGGGCCGCGAAGCCGCGTGCGGTCAGCATCGCCGACCGGAAGTGGGTGCGGGAGCAGGCCCGCGCGCGTCGAGAACGGCGGCGCGCGCTCCTGGCCCAGATCGGGGGTCCGGCAGATCCGGGCGAAGAGGCCGAGCCACCCAGCCGCGACACGCATCCCTGGTTCGATCGAGTCGTGGTGGACACACAGGGGGAACTCTGGGTCCGCACCTGGGCTGGGTACGGCGGGGCGCAGGAGTGGTTCGTCTTCGATCGCTCCGGGGTCTGGCAGGGTGTGGTGTTCACCCCCGCCTCACTCGAAATCACCGACATCGGCGGGGATTACATCGTCGGACTCTCTCGCGATGAACTCGACGTACAACAGGTCCGCTTGTACCGGATCCGGGGGCGAGAGGCCAAGGAGTGAGAACATGGATATACAGGATGGACAGGATGTGAGGTGTGAGGCATGAACCACCTCAGTAGTTGACAATCGTCTGTAGATTGACGAACATCCTCAGGTGCGAGGATCCTGATGCCTTGCGGTGAAGGCGATCCGGTACCTGAAGAGCTGCCGGGCCCGGTGTCGAGCCACATCCCGATGGGAAGGAGAAGTGGCCGATGAGAACTGGTCGAGGCGGTGCTCGGAGCTCGGGGTTCCTTCCTGTTGCCCCCGGTGTGTTGTCTTTGCTGGTCCTCGTTGCTGCATGCGCTTCCGAAGCTGGCAGTCACGCGGGCACGGCGAACCGGGTTCCATCATCCGTGACCGGGCCGGACGTTCGGCTGGTCGACTCCCTGCAACTCTCCGATCCGGACACCGTCCCCTTGGGCGCGCGGCTGGTGTTCACCCGCAGCCGGACCGGTACGCTGTATCTGGCGGATGCGGAAACGGGCGTGATTGTTCGCTACCCGGGAGGTTCCGGAACGGGACACGTGATCGGCTGGCGCGGCAATGGCCCGGGTGAGTTCCTCGGCCCGGGAACCCTGGGGCTCGTGGGGGGGCTGGATGATCCCAGCCGGGCGGGAGGGGTGTCAGCCGACGGATACGTTTCTGGTGGTCGAAACAGGCGTGCCGGACGGCGGTCCGGAGGTAGCCGAGGGTGATCTCCGCCGGACGGTCCTCGCGCTGGAGGAGCCGGAGGAATACGGTGTGGCAGGCGTCCTCGGCGGCAGCGGGATCCGGCACGAAGGTCAGAGCGTGACGCACCAGAGCGTTGTGGTGCATCCGGTAGAGGCACTCCAGGAGTGTGTCCTCCTCCCTCTCTTTGGCGGATGGATCTTCCTCTCCCTCATTGTCCTTCCCGCCCATCGGGCCTCTCTGTCTGCAGGTGATACTTCCCCTGACGACTCACGCCAGACTTCCTGCACATCACACTGGACACTGACCTTGCATGTCACCACAATGTGAGGATCGCGTGTCTGCTGGCCGACATAATCAACGGTTGCACAACAGGTAGTTGCCTGCGCACCAGGGGAAAACCGCTGTTTCAGATGGTGCAGTGACATGCCGGGCTCCCACCGGAGATGCATCCCTGAGGACAACGTACCGAAAGCGGGGCTGGATTCCCTGCGGTGTGTTGCGGCGATTCAAGGATCTGGGGATTTGCGGAATTCCACCGTAGGGGGGGCCATTCGGGCCGGTGAGGGAGAATTGTGAGTTCAGACGTTCTATTGATGACGCCATCTTGAAGGTGTGCCACAGTGAGATGGGGTCAACCCCTCACCCTGGATTGGAGACAAAATCATGAAGAAGCTTGTACTGAATGCGTTCTCGCTCGTCATCATTGGCCTGGGTGCCATGATGCTGAACGCGGCACCCGCAAGTGCCGGCTCCTGCGACGGACCCGCTGGCTCGCAGGGTTGCACCTGCACGTCGGGTGATGGAAAGTTCAAGTGCACAGGGGACAGCTGTACGTCCAGCGCCACCGGATGCACCTTCACGGATCACCAACTCGTGCCCTGATGCGGGGGCCACGGCTTTTGCCGGCCACGCGGGGTATCTCGTAAGCTGGTGTCGGCGTGGGGAGACATGGCGTTCTCCCCACGCCGCATTCCGTCTCGAGTCGTAGGCAACGCCACCTTGAAGGAGCTCATGATGGCCCACAGCGAACGGGCGAGCGTGCCTCGCATTCTCCGGCACTCGGTGAGAAGAACGCCTGTGGTCGCGCGCGCGATCATCGTGGGACTGGTGGGGTTTCTCGGCACGCAACGGGAGAGCCTCGTTGCACAGAACCACCCTCTGGCGCTCGCGTATGAACGCGTTATCGACGGGAACTTCGGAGGACTGGGTTCGGTTGCGGTCGACCGGCAGGGAGTGATCTATGCCACCGACTTCATGGCGCAACACATCCGAGTCTTTTCATCCGCAGGAGTCCCGATCGACACCATCGGTCGCGAGGGAAGAGGCCCGGGAGAGTATTCGGGAATTGGGTCCATCGTGGTTGGGAGAGGAGACACCCTCTTCACCCTCGACCTTGCCCTTCGAAAGATCACCGCCTATGCGCCGGGAAAGAGGAGTGTGCCGAGTTACACGCTTTCCATGCCCAGGATGCCGGGGGAGAGCCCTGCGAACCTCTTACAGGCACCGTCGGCAGGGGGTTTTGTTGTCGGGTACGAGGAGGCGTTTCAAGTCGGGCGAGGGACCAACCCGTCGGTGTCCGTCCGGTACCTGCTCGCGAACGGAACACTTGCCCGTGATACACTGTTCACAACACCGGCCGCGGAGGCCCTTGTCATAAGGTCGGGCAAAAGCATAGGCGTGGGGCCGTTGCCGTACGGGCGTGAACCATTCTATGGATTGAGTGCGGATGATCGTGTTCTCTGGAGCTGGAACGACGCACTTCGTGTGGCCTCCGTTCGCCTGGATGGTGCGTCGACGCGGATCCTTGACGGCCAGAGCGCGGAGCATCCGGTCAGCCGGCGGGACCTGGATCGTCTGATCGCATCCTATGAGGATTCCGTTGCACAGAGGCAGCTTCGGGAGGCGGTTCGCGAGGGGAAACTTCCGAAAACGAAGCCCGCGTTCCGGGCTATGGTGATCGACGATCTCTCCCGGATCTGGCTGGGCAGAATCACCGCGAGCGATTGGGTGGTCATGCGGGGTGGGCGCCTCTCCTACGCGTCACCAACCGGCAAGACCATCTGGGAGGTGTTGGATGGAGACCGACGCTCGACAGTATCCTTGCCCGAGGAGGTCGACCTCCGGGTGGTGCGCAACGGGAAGGCATACGGCGTCCACCGTGATGACGATGGCATCGAGACGATCGTCGTGTACACCGTTCAGGGTGGCGGACCGTCAAGAACACCGTGAGTCGGCGTTGCCAACACAGGAGAAATCAACCGGTGAAGACTGATCAGCCTGCGGGTGTAGGGACGACCACGGGGAAGGATGCCCAATGACGAGGCTCTCGTCCAACGGTCTCTCCCTCGTTCTCGCCGTGTGTGCAGTGACAATCACGGGACTTGTGGTGCGAAGAGAACTGTTCCCGTCCGCCCCCTCCGCGCAACAGACCACCGTCAAAACCATTGTCGACTGGCAGCCGCTTGTCCAAGGTGGGAGCGTAGTCGGACCACCCGGGGCTTCGATCAGGATCGTGTCCTTCCTTGATTACCAGTGCCCATTCTGCGCCGAGTCCCACGCTGGCCTTGTTCGGCTTCGGGAGCTGTATCCGGGAAGGGTGGCGGTGATCTACCGCCATTTCCCCTTGGAATCCATACATCCATACGCTCGGCCGGCGGCGGTCGCAGCGGAATGCGCGGCGGAGCAGGACCGGTTTGAGGAGTACCAAGGTACGCTCTTCGCGTCACAGAATACGCTGCACCTCCAGCAATGGCACGATTGGGCGGTCCTGTCCGGCGTTCATGATCTCCCGGCCTTCGATCGTTGCGTTGCGGAAGGGCGTTACAATGACCGGGTCTCACAGGACGTTCAGCTGGGGCGATCTGTCGGCGTCGACGGAACTCCGACCTTCGTCCTCAACGGCAGAATGGTTGCGGGCACGCCGGGTATTGCTCTGCTGGAGGAGTGGTCCCGAGATCTCCTGGGGCCCCGGGGTGTGGGCAATCAGTAAGGACACCCGGAGTGATCCGGAGTGAGAATATGGATGAACAGGAGATGAGTGTGAAATATGAGCAACCTCAGTAGTTGACAGTCGTCCGTAGGTCGACCAATATCCCTCAGGTGCGAGGATCCTGATGCCTTGCGGTGCCGACGATCCGGTACCTGAAGAGCTGCCGGGCCCGGTGTCGAGCCACATCCCGATGGGAAGGAGACATTACCGATGAGAACGTGTCGAGGCGGTGCTCCAAGCTCGGGGTTCCTTCCTGTTGCGCCCGGTCTGCTTTCTGTTTTGGTCGTCGTTGCGGCATGCGCTTCCGAAGCAGGCGGTCATGCGGGCACGACGAACCGGGTTCCATCATCCGTGACCGGGCCGGACGTTCGGCTGGTCGACTCCCTGCAACTCTCCGATCCCGACACCGTCCCTTTGGGCGCGCGGCTGGTGTTCACCCGCAGCCGGACCGGTGTGCTCTTTCTGGCGGATGCGGAAACGGGCGTGATTGTTCGCTACCCGGGAGGTTCCGGAACGGGACACGTGATCGGCTGGCGCGGCAATGGCCCGGGTGAGTTCCTGGGCCCGGGAACCCTGGGCCTCGTGGCGAACGATTCGCTGCTGGCGGTGGTGGATGTCCGGCGGACGTATCTGTCCCTGTTGGAATCCGAAAGCGGGCGATATGTCCGGGGCCTCAGGATACCGTTCCCGATTGCGGGGCATTCCTGGTCGCGTCAGGGAGACACGATCTTCTTCACGGGATATCCAGGGGCCAGGATCCTCGCGCAATGGAATTGGCGCGACGATTCGCTCACCACCACGGTGGATTTTCCCGAATGGATCAGACAGGCGGACGATGTGGCCTCGTCGTACGGATGGCCGGAGGCCGCCGTTCGCGACTCGATGATCCTGGCACTCATCCCCACGGAACCCGGCCTCGATCTGTTCCACCGGGATGGCCGGTACCTGGGCCAGGTGCGGATCCCGGCGGCCCGGCGGCTCGGCAACCCGACGGACCTCGTCGCCCAGCATCGAGCCCGGGACGGACGGGGGGAACCCTTCGTGCCCCTGGCCTCCACTCCGGTGGCCGTCCATCTGATGCCCAGCGGCCAGATCGCCCTTCTGACGGTCGATCTTCAGGTGACGCACACGGCAGTCCCGCCCCCACGATTCACTGTTCTCGGGTATGATGTCTCGGTGGTCTCCCCCGACCTGCAGCGGGTATGCGTTGACTCCCGCGTCCCGTTCGTGAGTGATGGGATGTCCATCCCCGAGTTCCAGGGGGACACCCTTCGCATGCTGGCCCGGCAGGTGTCGGACGCGGGCGCCGTGCGGAGGGTGTTGTACTCATACGTCATCAGTGATCGCGGGTGTGAGTGGCAGCCCACGGGAGGGGTGGTCGACAGGGTACGGTAGGACCGGGAACGACCTGAACTCGGAGGGAACCATGACAGAGCGGCATCTCATGCACCCGATACGACGCTACCGCGCCTCCTTCCTGCTCGGGGCCTCGCTGGTGATTGCGGTCTCACTGCCGCTGCTGTTTCACGGCACACCCTCAGGCGCCGATGCCACCACGACCCGGGCCGACCTGGTCAGCCTCCGGGTCGTTCCGCCCGCGGGCCGGCTCGCCACCATTATCCTGGACCCGGGCCAATGTCTGGCCTGTGATCCCACCATCCAGTCCATGCTGTACACGTACCGTCTGCACCCGGACCTCTTCGAGTTGCGGTTGACCCGCACGCCGACACGGCGGGAGCAACGCGAGCTGATGCTTCGTGGCCTGTGGCACAATGTCGTGATCGACAGTCTGGGCACGGATGCCGCGGTCGTGGGGCGCCCCGTCGTGGTCTATCGTTACACCGATTCCAGCATCCACCGAGTACCCATCGAAGCTGCGGCCGCTCTGTCCCAAGCAATACGGCCGATAGCAGACCGGTGATGGTGGGTGTGGGGTCGCCGCCACGGGGCGGAGTGCCCCACCTCGCCCCCTCCCAGCCCACGCAAAACCTGGAAGAGCCAACAGGAACAACAGGAGTGATTGACATCCTGTTGATCCTGTCAATTCATGTTGCATACGGCCTTCGCATGCCGGACACCGGCACCTTGAAGGCGGGACCTGCCCGACAAGGACTGTTCTTTCCGTCCCGGTAGGAGAACATGGATGCACGGGATGAACAGGATTTGAGCGTGAAGAGGGTCGGCCACCGGTAGCGTGATCTGTTGTGCTTTCGAGTTGATCATACGGCCATCGGAATCGAACCGTCCACAAGGCGCCAGTCTGTCACGACGGATGTGCACGGTGTACCGGATTGTTCGACATCCTGTTCATCCTGCCCATCCATGTTGATTCCCCGCATCACCCAGCCGCCGCGGCCGGGTGATGCGGTGTTGCCCTGACCGAATCACTCCCCGCGCAGGACCTCGACTGGCGCAATCCGCAAGGCCCGGCGGCTCGGCAACCAGCTCGCCAGCAGTACCGTCGCCCCGACCACGATCGCCACGACGCCCGCGGTTGCGATCGCCACTCCGGTGCCGATCGGGAACACCCGGCCGAACGCCACGCCCGCCAGCACGGTGAGAGGGAGGGCGATCACCGCGCCGACGCCCAGGTGCCTTCCTCCCTGCCACACCAGCATCCGGACCACCATCGCATCGGTGGCGCCGAGGGCGCGTCGCACGCCGATTTCGCGAGTGCGGCGCACCACCGTTCGGGCCATCAACCCGTAGGTGCCACTGATGGACAACAGCAGGGCAAAGACGAAGCAACCGGCAAACATCCGCGCGGTGGAGGTGGCGATGAGGGAACTCTTCCGCAGGATCTCGTCCATGCTGGAGACGGAGCTCGGCAGGAGGGACGGATCCACCGACGCCAGGGCCCGCAGAATGGCGGCGCGCCCGGCGGATTCACCGCCCGCATGGCGGGTCACCACGTCCACCCAGCGGGAGGGAAACTGACCCAACGGTACATAGACTGCGAGCGGACTCCGGTCCCGGCTCAACGGGTTGCCCAGCGGGACATCAGCCACGACCCCGACGATCGTGCGCCAGGGAGCGTCGGGTCCCTCGATTCCGGTGAGCCGAAGCTGCCGCCCGATCGGGGAGGTGTCGCCCCACTGTTCCCGCGCCATCGCCTGGCTCACCACCGCCACAGGGGCACCGTTCCGGTCGTCGCCGGGGAGGAGGTCCCGTCCCTCCCGGAGCGATGCGCCCACCAGCCCCAGCGGACGCAATACGGCCTGCACATGAGCACGCGGGAGGGCTACCGTCTCGGCGGGACGACCCGCCACCTCCACGGCTCCCTCCGGGCCGGAACGATCCGCCAGAGTGGAACGGATGATGACGCCGTCAATCCCCGGCTCCTCCTCCAGCCGGGTGGCGAGCAACAGGTGGGCTGCGTAGAGGCCCTCCTCGGGGAACCGCGATTGGGGAAGGGACACACCCGCTCCCAGCAGGTGCGTCGGATCGAATCCCAGGTCCACCGTCAACACGCGCCGACCGACGATTCCGGCCAGGCCGCCGGCGAACATGACCAGGGAGACGATCACCACCTGGGCGAGCACGAGGGTCCGGGCCAGGCGGCCTCCGGACTGGCCGACCGAGCCGTTCCCCCCCTCGCGTAACGTGTCGAGAATCCGTTCGCGCCCCGCCCGCAGCGAGAGGAGGCCGCCCACCAGGAGAATCGCGCCGCCGACGAAGCCGGCGGTGGCCAGGAGCACCGTGCGGTCAAACCCCCAGCGCCACCAGAAGGCGAGATTGCCGGTGAGATTGGACACGGCCCAGCCATCGACCATCCGCAGGCCCGCGGTGGCGAGGAGTGCGGCGAGCAGCCCGCTCACCAGGCAGAGCACCCCGATGTCCCAGATTCCCTGCATCGCCAAACGACCGCGCGGGGCGCCGAGCGCTTGCCGGATAGCCATTTCCCGGCTCCGTTCATCGGCCCGGGCGAGGAGAAGGTTTCCCGCGTTGACACAGGCCAGAAGAAGGATCAACCCCGCAAGCAGGTTCAGCACCACGAACACCAGCGGCCCCTCCTCACCCATCTGCGCCATCGGGAAGCTGCGGAGCAGAACCCCGTCCGCCAACGGACTCTCATCCGCGCGTGCCGGGTGTTCCGCCCGCACCCGACGGACCTGCACACTGAGCTCGGCCTCGGACTGGGCGCGGGTCACGCCGTGTGTCACCCGGCCGAACGCGCCGACCGGGGCGAGGTCCGCCGCGACCGGATCGAGGAGGTGACCCTCGGCCGGTACCCACGACTCGGAGGCTACGGGAAAGCCGAAGCCCGGGGGCATCACTCCGATCACCCGGGTCGGGGCGCCGCCCACCTCGATTGTGCGTCCGACGATGGAAGAGTCTCCTCCCAGTGCCCCCTGCCAGAGGGCATGACTCAGGACGATCACCGGTTCGGCCCCGGGCGCCATGTCCTCTGCGACGAGGACGCGCCCGAGCCGCGCCGGAGTCCGCGCGAGGGTGAACAGCGAGGGCTCCGTGGCCGTGACGGCGATCGGGCGCACGCTGTTCCCGCTGCCCAGAGTGGTTCCGCGCTCCACGAAGATTCCGATGTCCGTCAGCGTGCTGACGGTCGGACGGATCAGCGCCAGAGTGCTCGCGTCGAGCGAGAAGGACTGCCCCGCGTCACCCGCGCCGGAGATCCGGACGATGCTCTCTCCCTCGTCGAGCGGGAGCGGCGCCACCATGGCTCGATGCAGGAAGCCGAAGGTGAAGATGCTGACCGCCAGACCGCCGGAAAGTACGGTGACGACCAGAAGGGAGAAGGCGGGGGTCCGGGCGAGGAGCCGGATCGAATGCCGGAGATCGGCAAGGGAGAGGAGTGATGGCATGGCAGGTATACGGGTGGGACCCGTGCCAGGTTTCATTCTGGGACGTTCGGGGTGGCCAACCGGTCGTAGGCTACGGGGCGACGGGTGCCTGCAGGATCAGGGCGGTCCACGGGCGGCGTCTACCTGCACGCCTGACCAGGGCGGTCCACGGACCGCTCCTGCACCCGCCGATTGTCGTTTCACGACGACGGGCGCACCTTCCGGGGATGACCAGTCCTCCCCCTCCCCCGGGCCCGAGGGGCCACCCCCGTCGGGAATGGGAACATGGATATACAGGATGAACAGGATGTGAGCGTGAAGCATGAGACAATCACCAGGAGCGTGATCGAATGTGCTTTCTTGGTAGAGCGAGACCGGAGTGAACAAGAAGTCAGGGTTTTCCATGGGGAATAGAGGGGAATGAGAACATGGGTGAACAGGATGAACAGGATGGGGGCCTGAAGCATGAGCGGATCACCAGGAGTGTGATTGGGTGTGCTTTCGAAGTGATCAACGAACTCGGCGCGGGGTTTCTTGAATCGGTGTACGAGAGGGCTTTGCTGCTGGCCTTACGGCAAAAGGGCTTGTCTGCGGTATCCCAACATCCGGTCAGGGTGTTGTTCAGGGGGGACAATGTTGGCGACTTCCATGCGGATATCCTGGTAGAGGAAATAGTTCTCGTCGAGCTGAAAGCCGTCAAGGCGATTGCGCCAGAACATCAAGCCCAGGTCATCAATTACCTGAATGCCACGGGGATTGAGGTCGGGTTGCTGATCAACTTCGGGAAACCGAAGCTCGAATACAGGCGCTTCACAAGAAACAAACGCGCCACAATGGAAGAGGACATTCAGGCGTGATTGACATCCTGTTCATCCATGTGAAAGGTGATCTTCGCGCACCGACTGTGCATCGAGAACTCGGGGACATGGATGCACAGGATTGACAGGATGTGGTCCCGCGGCCGGGTACCGATCCCGCGCTTTCCTGGCATTCAAGCGGAGTGGAGGGCAGATCCTTGGACAGGATTGACGACCTGACAGTTACTGTCGGGGAGGGGTGGGGGGGGGCATCCTTGTTCATCCTGTCCATCCATGTGAAATAATGTCAAATACCGTCTTTACCTCGCGTCATCGAGTCGTCGCAGCCGGGTGATCCGGTGTTCTCCGGTGGCGTCGGACCGCCGAGCCAGCACGAGGTCGGGTCCGATCCACGAGACCGCGTATCCCACCGTCTCCCCCGTCATCGTGTTGGGACTCTTGGCCAGCTGAAGGGTGATCCACAGCGTGTCACCCGC
>JBGSKF010000056.1:0-2517 GCA_041741375.1 Gemmatimonadales bacterium
GACTCCAGCTCACCACGCTCCTCCACACTCAGAAGCAACTCGGCCTTGGGGCGACCCGTACGCATGCGTGTCCTCGGTCAGGGGTACCCCAATATACGTAGTATAAGTTATGCTGTCAACTTCTGTTACAGGACACTAGGATTCAACGCTTCGAGATGATTCCGGTGTGCGCGGACTCCGGAGGTGACTCCCCTCTCCCGCCCTGCGGGAGTAGAGATCGCCACGGCGACTGGCGCCGCCTCGCGACAAGGGTGCCGGGGGTGAGGGCATCGCTATCGGAACAGACGGCCGCTCGTGGAGAAGGGAAACCCCTTGGCCACCACCAGGGCAAAGCCTCCCTCCGACCCGCAGAATGAACGGTTGGCCCCGAAGCAGCGGACCAGGTCGAACCGGTTGGCCTGCAGGTCGATTGAGCGGCTCGTGCCCGTCCGAAGGCCTATCCCGGCGTCCCAGCCGGTCCGCCGCTCCTCGCCGGGGTACCAGGCCCCCCCGTAGTCCACAAAAGCCGCGATGCCGACCCCGACCACGTTCAGGAGGTTCTCCGCCACCAGAATCCGGTACTCCGCCGAGGTGAAGAAGGCGCGCTCCCCGGTGAAGGCGTGGGGCCGGAACCCGCGCGGTCCGATGTCCGCCCCCAAGTCGAATTCTCCCCCGGGCCGTGACCCCTCGAGCCACCCCGCTCCGGCAAAGAACACGGCGGCGTGGCGGGGCCGCGGCTGCAGCACCACCGTGGCGCCGATGTGGACCGCTCCCGAGTCGGGGGCGGAGCTGAGGCGCCGGTAGGCCAGGCCATCGACGTAGCCGAAACCGCCCGGCACGGCGAATCCGGTGCGAAACCCGATGCTCGGCACCACCCCATCCTCGTCGTAGCCCAGGGCCTCGGCCGTGACCGCCAGGCCGAACCGGATGGTCGTGCTCACGTCCACGTCCTCCTCACGGTCCACCCCCTGGAAGCTCCGGGTGACCACGAAGCGCGCCCTCCGCCACTCCACCGTGGCCCCGAAGGTCCCGAACTCCGAGCGAGCGAAACCCGCCGTGTCGGCCCCCAGCTCCGTCGTGAAGTTCTCCCGGCGAAACTCTCCCCAGAACCCGACCCGGGTGTATCCCGTGGCGCTGGCACGGGGAGCGAACCCCCAGGCCCCGATCACGGAGGTGAACCTCCGCTGGTTGGTGTCGGAGGCGATCCGCTCCCCATCGAAGAACCGGAGAATGCGCCGCCGCTCATCCCGGGCATTGAGGGACCAGGCGGAACGGGTGGACAGGGTGCGCCAGGGAGAGGCAATCTGCCCCCCGAAGATTCGGCCGTCGCCTGCTTCAGTAAAGGCGACGACCAGGCCCGAAACGTCGAGCTTTCCCCCGATGATGCGCGGCGCATTCACCAGGGAGATGACGCTGGACCGGTCCACATCCTTTCGGAGGGCGATCGAAGTCAGAATCGCGGTCCCCAGCAGGTTATCCTCGGTCAGGGAAACGGAGAACACATTCCGGTCCGCACTCCGGCCGATCGTGGGCGAAAACTTGGTGCTCCACCCATCTCCGGTGCGCACCTTCACCACCAGGCCGCTGTCCGACCGGACCGTGTCGATCGACACGAATCGAAACACTCCCCGGCTCCGAAGGTTGCGAGCCGTTTCCGCCACCCGGGCGGAATCGTACTGCTCCCCGACGCTGAAGAGGAGTTCCCGGCGCACCACCCAGGCGCGGGTGGTCCGGTGAAGCGCGTTGGTGACCCGCGGGACAAAACTGGTCGCCTCCTCCGCGGGGAAGACGTTCTCCCGGTCGATTTCGATGGCGCGGATGGTCAGATCGGCCGGGGGCGGAGCCGTGGAGGGCCCTGAGCCCTGGGCCGCTCCGGTGCGTGCCAGGACCAGCGCCGGGAGGAGCCCGATCCAGAGACGCCACCTGCGGGAGGCGGGGGAAGAGGTCAAGCGACGAACGCGAAAACTGCCGACATGCCCCTCAGGCGAGACTCTCCAAGATCTTCCAGAGCTCGACGGGGCTGAATTCGGTGAAGCGTTGGATGGCTTCCTGTTCACTCCACTCCACGAAGATCCATCCCGTGTGCCGGGAAGCCTGGGGTGACACGAAGTGAATCCGGCCGTTGACGAGGTCCCCCTCGCACCGGGTTTCGAGGTGCACCTGCCACGTTGTCCCCCCCCGGGCGAGGTCTCCCAGATGACGTCCGACCACGGGCGCATCGGGAACCACCGACGGTTGTGCGTCCATAGGCGAATCCTCCAATCCTTCATGCTAAGCGAACTCCTCGTTTCGCGCCACCCGTTGCCTCCCGGGAGGGGCCCTCCGGGGCTATCTTGCCGCCCACCATGACTCCTCCGCCTCCCCCGTCCGGATCCAGCGTCCCACCGGTGCCGTTCTGCGCCTCCTGCGGGGAACCGGTCCTCGGGCAGTTTTGCGGGCAGTGCGGAGCCCCCGCCCGGGCCGGCACCTGCGCCGCGTGCCAGACCACCCTGTCCCCGGGAGCCCGGCACTGTCATCGCTGCGGACACGAGGCGGGAG
>JBGSKF010000057.1:0-24670 GCA_041741375.1 Gemmatimonadales bacterium
CACGCCCCGACGTGCGGGCGGCAGAGTGGCAGGCCGATGCGGCACGGCTCGATCATCGGCGAGCGGCGGCCACCCTGCTTCCTCGCCTCAATGGGTTTGCCAGGGTGGACTGGCACGACCGAACCACACCTTTCGGAGGAGACCGGAGCTGGACCATCGGGGTGATGGCGAGCTTGTCGCTGTTCGGGGGCGGAAAGGAACTGGGAGACATGCGGAGCTCGGGGGGACGGCGGGAGTCCGCGCGGGCCATGGCGGAAGGGGCCAGAGCCCGGGCGGAGATGGAAGTAAGCGATGCGGAAACGGCACGCGGCGTGGCGCAGGCTCGGCTGGCCATCGCGGAGGCCGCAGTGACCCAGAGCGCGGAGGCCCATCGCATCGTGGCGCGGAAGTACGAAGGAGAGATTGCCACCGTACTGGAGCTGCTGGATGCGTCCGCGGCGGAAACCCGTTCCCGTCTCGCTCTCGCGGCGGCTCTGTTCGATGCCGTTCGGTCCGAGGCGCTCTGGCGCCTGGTACGGGGCGATGATCTGAGTGCCCTGGCCCGCCTTCTGGGAGAATTGTGATGACACATTCGAGACCGGCCCGCCGGTGGGCCACTGCACTGGGTATGGCGCTTGTCATCGCCTGCGGATCCTCCGCGGAGGATGCACCCGACCAGGGTGACGAACGGATCCCCGTCCCCACCGATGCCATTGTCAGCGTTCTCGACACTCTTCTTCCCGAGGGACTCCGCGCGACCGGCATGGCAGAGCCGCTACGCCGAGCCACGCTCAGTACCCGTGTCATGGCCTCGGTGCGGGAGGTGCTGGTGGACGAGGGAGACCGGGTACAGGCCGGCCAACTGTTGCTCCGCATGGATCCGGGGGAGCTCCTGGCCCGTCGGGAGCAGGTGGAAGCGGGGCTCGCCGAGGCCACTGCCCAACGCGACGAGGCCCGGCGGCACGCGGAACGGATCCGGCGCCTCTATGCCGACAGTGCCGCACCCCGGGCGATGCTCGATGCGGCCGAAACGAACCTGGCCCGGGCGGAGGCGGGAGTCCGCGCAGCCCAGGGGACCGAATCGGAACTGGCCGCCGTGGAACAGTACTCCCGACTCACTGCCCCTTTCCGCGGGCAGGTGGTTCGGCGGTGGGTGGATCCCGGGGCCTTCGTCGGGCCCGGCACACCGCTGCTCGACCTGGAGGATGCGAGCTCCCTCCGGATTCGGGTGGAGGTGCCGCCGGATGCGGCGGTGGGGATCCGCGCGGGGATGTCGCTCGCCGGGTCGGTGGAGGGCCGCGACGTCACGGCCACCGTCGAGGGGGTGGTGCCGGCGGGGACCGGTGGTCTGCAGGTCGTCAATGCCCTGGTGCCGAACCCCGGGGGCCGGTTGCCCAGCGGCGCGAGCGCCATGCTCCACCTGGCCGACACTTCCCGGAGCCGTGCGGCGCTCCTGGTGCCCGTCTCCCACATTCTGCGCGAGGGTGACTTGACGGGGGTGATTCTCGTTGCTCCCGATGGCACGGCCGATCGCCGCTGGGTGCGGCTCGGCCGGACCGTGGGTGACCGGGTCGAGGTCATTTCCGGTCTCGCGGCCGGGGATCGTGTGGCCAACCCGGCGCGGGTGCCGTGATGGGTGTCGCCGGCCGGATTGCCCGCGCGTTCCTCCACTCCAAGCTCACGCCGCTGGTGACGCTGGCCTCGCTTGCGGTGGGTGTCCTTGCGGTGCTCGGGACGCCCCGGGAGGAGGAGCCCCAGATCTCGGTCCCGATGATCGATGTCTTTGCGTCGTTTCCCGGAGCAGGACCGACCGAGGTGGAAAACCTCCTCGCCCGTCCGCTCGAGAAGCTCATGTGGGAGATCCCCGCGGTCGAGTATGTGTACACCACCTCGGGGGAGGGGTTCGCCCTGGTGACCGTGCGGTTCCGGGTCGGTGAGAATCAGGAGACCAGCGTCACCCGGGTGCACGCCAAGTTGTTCAGTGCCATGGATCGCATCCCCCCGGGTGCCACTCCTCCGCTCGTGCAACCTCACACGATCGACGATGTCCCGATTCTCACCCTCACTCTCTCCAGCGACGTCTATGGATCCAACGACCTCCGGAGTATCGCTCGCCTCCTGGAGGACGACCTGCGGACCCTTCCCGACGTGGCGGCCACCTTCCTGACCGGGGGTGCCCCACGCCAACTCCAGGTGGCGCTCGATCCGGCCCGGTTGACGGCCCAGGGTGTTACCGCCGGTGAGGTGGCCCTGGCGCTGCGGAGTGCCGGCACCCGCATGATCGCCGGGGAGCTGACCGGCCGGAACATGGTGTACCAGATCGCGATCGGAGCCCCGGTGACGTCCGCCGGTGACCTGGCGGGGATCCTGGTGGCGCGCCGGCAGGGAGGGACGGTGCCGCTGAGTGCGGTGGCGACGATAACGGACACCCATGGGGAGCCGGAGGCGTACGTCACCCATCACGCGTCCGGACGCGCGAGCCAGGCGGTGACCCTGGCCCTGGCCAAGCGGCCGGGAGCCAACGCAACCGAAGTGGCCCACGCCGCCCTCGCCCGGGTGGAGGAAGCGCGCGGCCGGATCCTTCCGGCGGATGTCACGGTGACGGTGACCCGGAACTACGGGGAAACGGCCCGCGAAAAGGCCGACGAGCTGATGTTCCACCTGCTCCTCGCCACGCTGTCGGTGACGGTCTTGATTGGGATCTTTCTCGGCTGGCGGGAGGCTCTCGTGGTGCTCGTGGCGGTGCCGGTGACGCTGGGCCTCACGCTGTTCGTCTACTACGCCCTCGGATACACCCTCAACCGGATCACGCTCTTTGCCCTGATCTTCTCGATCGGCATTCTCGTGGATGATGCCATCGTGGTGGTCGAGAACATCTACCGGCACCTCCAGCTCCGACCCGAAGCGCCCGACGAGGCGGCAGTGGAGGGGGTGGACGAGGTGGGCAATCCCACGATCCTCGCCACCGCCACGGTCATCGCCGCGATCCTGCCGATGGCGTTCGTCTCCGGGCTCATGGGGCCCTACATGCGACCGATCCCGGTCGGCGCCTCGGCGGCCATGCTTGCCTCCCTCGGCGTGGCCTTCGTGATCACGCCCTGGCTTGCCCTCCGGCTGCTCCGGGGACACGTCACTCCCGCCGCGGTGAAGCCGGAGCCGGGGTCCGATGCCGAGGCGGCGCCGTCGAGCCGGTTTGCCCGGTTCTATGCCGGGGCGCTCCGTCCCCTCCTCACGCGGGAGGCGACAGGCCGATTCCGCCGGTCCATGGTCTACGGTGGTGTGGGGATCCTGCTTCTGCTGTCGATGGGCCTGCTCGTGATCCGCTCCGTGCAGGTCAAGATGCTCCCCTTCGACAACAAGAGTGAGTTCCAGGTGGTGCTCGATCTCCCGGAGGGGACCGCTCTGGAGACCACCGACCGGGTGGCGCAGGAGGTCGCTGCCTGGCTGCGCCAGGTACCCGAGGTGGTGAGCACGCAGACATACGCGGGCACGGCGGCTCCCTTCAATTTCAATGGGCTCGTCCGGCACTATTTCCTCCGGCGCGGAGGTCATGTGGCGGACGTGCAGGTAAACCTCCTGCCCCGGGACGAGCGCCGGCGCCAGAGCCATGAGATCGCCGTGGCGGTTCGGCCGGCCGTGGACAGCATCGCGCGGCGACATGGGGCGAGGGCGGTGATCGCCGAGATCCCGCCGGGGCCGCCGGTGCTCTCCACCCTCGTGGCCGAGGTCTATGCGGGGAGTGACAGCGCCCGCCGCGAGCTCGCCGAGAGGGTGATGGCGGTGATGGAAGGAACGCCGGGTGTGGTCGATGTGGACTGGAGCACCGAGGCGCCTCAACCGCGTCGGACCTTCCGGATCGATCGCGACCTGGTGGTCCGGGCCGGGGCCGATGTGGAGCAGGTGGCCCGAACCCTGGCACTCGGGCTCTCGGGTACCGCCGCGGGGCGGTTGGTGGATCCGCTGAGCCGGGAGCCGGTGCTGGTCGTCCCCCGGATGCGGATCACCGAACGAACCACCCCGGAGGACCTCCTCTCCCTGCCGGTCACCACAGCCACGGGACCGAAGCCGTTGGCTCGATTCGTGACGGTCGATTCGGGGGTGCGGGAACCGGCGCGCTTCCGGAAGAACCTCCGGCCGGTGATCTACGTGACCGGCGACGTGGCCGGGGAGATCGAATCACCGGTGTACGCGATCCTGGGCATGAACCGCACGCTGGACACGGTACGGGTGGACGGGGCCTCGGTCAACCGATACAACGCGGTCCAACCCGCAACACTCACGGAGCCGGCGATCAAGTGGGACGGCGAGTGGCAGATCACGATCGAGGTCTTCCGCGATCTCGGTCTGGCGTTTGCCGCCGTCCTCCTGCTCATCTATGTGCTGGTGGTGGGGTGGTTCCAGTCGTTCCGGCTCCCGCTCGTCATCATGGCCCCGATCCCTCTCACTCTGATCGGAATTCTGCCGGGACATGCCCTGAGCGGTGCCTTCTTCACGGCCACCTCGATGATCGGGATGATTGCGCTGGCCGGGATCATCGTGCGGAACTCGATCCTGCTGGTGGACTTCATCCAGCTGGCCCGGTCGCGGGGTCGCACGCTGGAGGAGGCGGTGATCGAGGCGGGTACGGTCCGGTTCCGGCCGATCGCGCTGACGGCGGCGGCGGTGGTGATCGGGGGATTGGTGATGGTGCTCGATCCGATCTTTCAGGGCCTGGCAGTGGCGCTGATCAGCGGCGCCATCGTGGCGACGGCTCTGACGATGATCGTGGTGCCCCTTCTCTACTGGGAGCTGGAGAGGCGAGGAGAAGTTTGAAGTGTGAAGTTTGAAAGGGAAGTGGGAAGGAAGGCTCACGCGAAGCCGCGAAGGGAACGGGGCCTCGGCGTTCTCTCGGAACGTCACCCCGGCGAATGCCGGGGTCCAATTGCAAGGAAGAACGAATCTCCATCTGAGGGAATGACCATGTGTGACGAACAACTGATCCGCCGGATCGCCGGTGTTTTCGTGGTCCTGTCCGTGGCGCTCGGCTGGTGGGTTCATCCCGCCTGGCTGCTGTTCACGGCGTTTGTGGGGGTGAATCTGTTCCAGTCGAGCGTGACCGGGTGGTGTCCGCTGGAGAGGGTCCTCGGGCACTTCCGGCTCTTCGGATGCAGGCCGAAAGAAGTCTGAAGTTCGAAGTGTGAGGTAGGGAATAGGGAGTAGGGAATAGGGAATAGGGAGTAGGGGCGAACGGCGTTCGCCTTGGCTCCTTCCCGTTGTCGGGACGTCGCTCCCTTGATCCGCAAGAACCCAGGGATGTTTCACACGTAGGATCAGGGCCCTTGCGTCCCCGCGCCCTTGCGTTGAAGCAGTTCCATGAACATCAAGATCCGGACGACGGGGAGTACACCGGCAACCTCCATAGATCCCTCGCTTCGCTCGGGATGACGTTCCGATATACGCTCGGGATCTCGATTCTCTCCGCGCCTCCGCGTCTCCGCGTGAGCCCTCTCGCCTCTGTCTTCCACCCACACTTCACACTTCACACTTCCCCCGGAGGGGCCCGGGTTGCGGAGGACGCGGCGTGAGCGTTTCTTGCATCAGGCCGCCGATCCGACCCGGAGGGAACCCCGATGTTTCGACTGATTGCGCTCGCGCTGGCGGTGCCCCTGCTGGTGTCGCCGGTGGCGCCAGCCCAGGAGACCGAGTTCTCCCGGCTCGTGGCTCGATTGTCGGAGGGGCCCGGATTCTTCCAGAGCGACAACCTCGTCTCCAATGAAACCTCCTACCTCCACGCGCTGGACACCTTCCGGGCCCTGAAGGTGCGCGGGGGAGCCTACCTGGGGGTGGGACCGGAACAGAGCTTCAGCTACATCGCCGAGATCGAGCCCGAGGTGGCGATTCTCATCGACATCCGGCGCGACAACCTGCTCCTGCATCTCCTGTTCAAAGCGATGTTCGAAACCTCGCGGAACCGGCTCGAATATCTCGGCCTGCTCTACGGTCGCCCGATGCCCGAGGACCTCTATCTCTGGACCGATCTCGACCTGGAAGCTCTCCTCGACTACATCGATCAGACTCCTCCGAACCTTCCCCGGCACCGCACGACGCACCAGCGTCTCCTCGACCGGATCGCGTCGTATGGCATGACACTGTCACCGGAGGATCTGGCCACGCTGCAGTACTTCCATGATGAGTTCGTGAACACCGGACTCGACATCCGGTACTCCACCCGGGGGCGGGGCCCCAGACTTTCCTTCCCCACCAACCGCATGATCTATCTGGAAACCGACCTCGCCGGGAACCCCGGCAGCTACCTCGCGAGCGAAGACCGCTGGCGGCGGGTGCGGAACCTGCACCTTCGGAACCGGATCGTACCGGTCATGGGGGACCTGGCCGGCCCCCGGGCCGTCCGCGCCATCGGCGACTACCTGCGCGAGATCCGCCAGACAGTGTCGGTGTTCTATGTGTCGAACGTGGAGCAATACCTCTTCCGGGGAGGCACCTTTCCCGCATTCGTCGACAATGTCAGGACTCTCCCCGTCCGGGACAACAGCGTCATGGTCCGGAGCTGGTTCGGTCGCGGGATGATGCTGTCCACCAGCCTCCCCGGGCATTTCAGCACCCAGATCACCCAGACCATCCCGCGATTCCTGCAGATGGCCCGGCAACCGGAGGCGCTGGACTACTGGATGCTGGTGAATGACGCGATCCATCCCGCCACCCTCGATTCCGCCCTCGGCCGTCACCTGGCACCCCGGCGTCCCTGAGACGGAGAAGCCGCCGGTGTGAGGAGCTGAACGAACCACAGGTTGTCGACCCTTATATTGCGGTTGTTCCGTGTTCCGTGTTCCGTGTCCCCTGTTCCCTGATCATTGTTCATTGTTCTTGTTCATTGTTCTTGTTCATTGTTCTTGTTCATTGTTCTTGTCCATTGTTCATTGTTCATTGTTCTTGTTCATTGTGCTCTCCACCGCAAGCGATTCTCATGACTCGTCTGTACCTCTTCCGATGGCTCCCGGTCCTCCTGACCCTCAGCGCCTGCTCCGCTGAGCCGGTGACCCGGGCCGCGGGGTGCTGGGACCTCCTCTGGTTTCGGGACGGAGCGCCGCAGATCGGTCCCCTCCTGCCCGCACACATCCACCTGACCGGTGATCTGGAGGTAGACACCGGCGCCACTCCCGGCCCGGGGGAATGGTTTCAGGTGGAGAAGGCACCTGGCGTGGTGGACACGTCCACCTCTCCCTTCGCCGCGGCAGTATCATGGCCAGATACCTTTCTGGAGCGAGGGTGGCACACGCTCCCCGGCGACTCCGCCCTCCTCATCCTGGCGATTCCCGAGGCGTTGCGCCTGGAGATCCGGTTCGGCGTGGACCCGAGCGGAGAAGCGATGCAGGGAACCGGCTGGTATCGGAGCACCGGCGACTCGAGCCGAGTCACGGTGAACGCCGCGAGGCGATCGTGCGGTGGGGAGGGGGGAGAAGTGTGAAGTTCGAAGTTTGAAGGGTGCCGCCGCCGCTCCTGGCAGGGGAGGCCGTCATCGGCTCACGGGATCGCCACGTCGGGCTTGTTGCGAAGGCCCGCAGGGCCTGTGGCAATCGCCTCCTCGCGATGACAGCTTCTCCTTCACACTTCACACTTCGACATTCACACTTCCTTCATCGCCCTTTGCTTCGACCGGAGGCCCTCCTGGATCCCGCCGCACACCATCTCGCACAGGTCGAACACGTGCGGGTCGGCGATGCGGTAGAATGCCGTCACCCCCTCCTTCCTGCGTTCCACGAACCCCTGGTGATAGAGCAGCTGCAGATGCTTGGACACGTTGGCTTGCCCGGCGCCGGTGGTGGTGACCAGCTCGCCGACCGAACGCTCGCCAGCCTGGAGTGCGTGCAGGAGCGCAAGGCGCATCGGCTCGCCGAGGACGCGAAACCGCTCGGCGATGATGCGGGCCCGTTCCGGGGTGAGGACCGGGTGGGCGGGTTGGCGTGCAGGAGGCATGGAGTTTCCCCAGTGCAGGCACGGACCCCTTGCCCGTGCCGATCCCCAAATATAACTTGATGGTTGAGTAGTTGTCATCTCCTTTCCTCCCGCTGGAGGCTCCCCTGGTTCTCGGATACGCCCTCGCCGTTCTCATCGGTGTCCTCCTTGGCCTCCTGGGGGGCGGAGGATCGATCCTCACCGTGCCGGTGCTCATGTACTTCTTCGGCTTCGGCATGAAGGAGGCCGTCCCCATGAGTCTCGTGGTCGTGGGGCTCACCAGCCTGTATGGCGTGACGCGGCATCATCGGGCGGGGAACGTGAATTTCCGTGCCGCCCTGGCGTTCGGGCCGATGGCGATCGTGGGATCGTTCGGAGGGGCGGCGTTGGCGCTCCGCACGAGCGGGGCGCTGCAGGTCTCGGTCTTCGCCGTGGTGATGCTGCTCGCCTCCCTCGCCATGCTTTTCGGCCGCCGGATCTTCGGGCTCACCGAGCCAGGGAACTCGGAGCAACCACGACATCCGGTCGTGATGGGAGGACTCGGAGGTGCGGTGGGAGTTCTGACCGGGTTTGTCGGCGTGGGGGGCGGCTTTCTCTATGTACCGGCCCTCGCCACTTTTGGAGGAGTGACGATGCGGCGGGCCGTGGGCACCTCGCTGGTGCTGATTGCCCTGAGTTGCGCGGCGGGTCTGGCGCGATATCTTGGCGCCGTCTCCCTGGAGTGGAGCATCATCGGCATCTTCACGGTGCTGGCTTTTATTGGCGTGGTGGTCGGATCGAGCCTGGCGCAACGGGCGTCGCAGGCCGGGCTCCGCAAGGGGTTCGCCCTCTTCCTTCTGGCCATGAGTCTCATCGTGTTCTGGCAGGGAGAGGGATGACCCTTGGGGAGACTCTGACAATTGATGGGGGCAGCCAAGGCCCGTCATTCCCGCGCACGCGGGAATCCATTTTCCTCCGCGAGCCCTCGTGTACAGGGATCCCCGCTCCCCGCTTTCGCGGGGACAAGTTCCGCGGGGATGACGACTGATCAGAGCTTCCTCAGGAGTTACCGACGATGATCTTCACCCGATTCTATGATCCCCTTCTGGCACAGGCCAGCTACCTGGTGGGCTGTGGCGCCACCGGCGAGGCGATCGTGATCGATCCGAGCCGAGCGGTGGACCAGTACATCGCCGCGGCCGAACGGGAGGGACTCCGGATCACCCGCGTGACGGAAACGCACATCCATGCCGACTTCGTCAGCGGAACGCGGGAGCTTGCGTCGCGCACGGGCGCCCGGATGATCCTCTCCGATGCCGGGCCCCCCGACTGGCAATACGCCTTCCGCGATGAACCCAACGTGGACCTGGTCCGGGACGGGGACGAGTTTTCGATCGGACGGGTCGCTTTTCAGGTGGTGCACACCCCGGGACACACTCCCGAGCACATCTCGTTCCTGCTGACGGACACCGCCGCGTCCGCCGAGCCGATGGGGATGTTCACCGGAGACTTCGTGTTCGTGGGAGACGTGGGACGGCCCGACCTGCTGGAAAAGGCGGCCCACCTGGCGATGGAGAGTAAAACCTCGGCGCGGATGCTCTACCGGAGCCTGGCGGGGCTCAGCCGGTTTCCTGATCATGTGCAGATCTGGCCGGGGCATGGGGCGGGGTCGGCGTGCGGAAAGGGCCTGAGTGCGGTGCCGCAGTCCACCCTGGGGTATGAACGCCTGGCCAACTGGGCGTTTCAGCTCGACGACGAATCGGCCTTTGTGAGCGCCGTTCTGGAAGGGCAACCCGAACCCCCCGCCTACTTCGGCCGGATGAAGATCGTGAACCGGGCGGGTCCGCCTCTGCTCGGGGGTCATCCCTCGCCGGAGCGGCTCGGGGCGGGCCGCCTCCGGGAGATGCTCGACACCTCCCTCGTGGTGGACACCCGACCCGCGGCGGATTATGCGGTAGGGCATGTGGTCGGAACGATCAACATCCCATGGAACCGGGGCTTTCTCACCCACGCTGGATCACTCGTCCCTGCCGACCGTGATTGTTGTCTCGTGCTGGCGGAGGACACGCCGGCCCTGGCGGAGGAGATCGCGGGAGCGATGAGCCTGATCGGCCTCGACAACGTCCGGGGTTACTTCGGGGGTGACGTGACCCGATCCTCCGAGGCGCAGGGAACGATTCCCCAGATGTCGGCCAGCGAACTCGCCGCCATCGATCCGGCGGGCCACACCATTCTGGATGTGCGCGGCCGCTCCGAGTGGGAGGCGGGGCATCTCGCAAACGCCACCCTGGTTCCCCTACCCGAGCTCCTGGCCCGCCTGGAGGAAATCCCGCGGGACCGGCCGGTAGTGGTGCATTGCCAGGGCGGGGGACGCTCGGCGATCGCCGCGAGCGTGTTGGCCAGCCGGGGCTTCGAGGCCCGGAATCTGACCGGAGGCTTTGGTGCCTGGCAACTGGCGGGGTTGCCGGTGGTAGACGATAGGCGATAGGCGGTAGGCGATAGGGGTGTTGGGTGTTGGGTATTGGGAACGGTGGGGGTGGGCCCATTACCCAGTACCCACTACCCGCAACCCGGGGTGTCGGGGCGGTGGGCAGCTATCTTCGATCAGCCCCCAGCCCCCAGCCCCCAGCCCCTGGCGGCAGGCGGCCTCGAGGACCCATTCCCATCCAGGATGCAGGTTGTAGAAAGACAGGCTGACACCCAGCAGAGTGCGTACCAGCAGCCGGAGCCGTGCCTCGGTGGTGCCCGCGAGGTCGGCGAGCCGGGAGACCGAGGGACTGAGCCTCTCCTGGCGGGCGATCCGGACCACGCGACGGAAGTCGGAGGCGTGGGCCTCGAATTCGGCCTGGACCAGGCGTTGGATGGTGCGGCGGCTGCCGGAGTGGTTCGTGGATGCTCCGGCGGGTGCCATGGCGGCCTGGAGGAGCGGGAGATGCTCGGGGTGGCCGAGCCGGTGGGCGAGCCATTCGGCGAGCAGCGCAATGGTGGGGGCGGGTCGGGTGTTGATGCCTTGCAGCACCACCTCAGGCGAAGGCGGGGAGGCCACGGTATGCGATATCATCGCCGTCTGGCCGTGCCGGGCGGTGTCGAAGAGCCGCACTCCGGCCTCGATCCGGGGAATGAGGTGCGGCGGGGTCACGATGGCGAGCGGTATCCAGGGAGGGAGAGACTCGGCGTGGGTGGCCACGAGTGGGAAGCACTCGATGTCGGTCACCTGACACGTCAGGATCCATCCGAAGTGGGGGTGCGGGCAGGAGGGTGCCGGGCGCCAGGTCCGGGTCCCGGGAAGAAGAAAGCTCGGATCGTCCACGCATCGCCTCCATCATGGCATTGAAACAGGGGAAACCAACCTCCCGGTAACGATCGAGGGCCGCTCGGGATGCATATTGCCCGCAGCGACGCAAGCGACCTACCGTCATGCGACAGATCTGGCACGCTGTGGTATGGTGGGGTCCGGCGCGTGCCCTATCTTGTGCGTGACGCCGGGAATGAGCTCGGGTCACATGGACACACTACCAAGGAGGCACGGTGCAGTCGATCGCGAAGATCCTCTCCGCAGTCATGCTCGCCGCAGGCATTGGTTTCGCGGCGATCGCCCTCACTCCCACCCGGGCCGTCGCTGACGGTTGTCGTACGGAGAACACGGACTATCAGGGACCGGGCACCGGAACCCCCCAAAACTGCCTCGGGGGGACCTGCAAACAGGGTTGGTGCTGCCTGATCTGCGAACAGCTCGTGCCTTGAGGTAACCATGTCCGGCATCCGAGGTTGGCCAGGTAGTCTGCATGCATTCTATTCTTGGTACGTCCACCTGGCCACCCCCGGGGTGGCATGCCTTGCCGTATGCAGGTCGCGAAAGCCGGTCGATCACAGCACAGATGAGTGGTGTGCGGGCCGAGGCAATGTTGCGTAGGGGGCTATGGCTTGGCCTTCTTATACTGCTGGGGGGCTGTTGGGGCGGCTCTGAACCAGGGAGTGAACTCCGCGTGGGTTCCCTCGCGCCCGAAGTCATGAGGGCCGATGGGCAGGACGCTCTCGTGATCGCAGGAAGCGTTGATGACTGCCTGAGTTGCGACCTTCTGGGATTATTCGTGGCACTCCGTGCCCTGCAACATTCGCAGGCACCAACCCCAGCCCCGGAGGTTCTCTTTCTCGCGATATCCAATCGCGCAAGTGACACCCTGTACTTTCGACAGACGATGCGACGAGAACGGGTGAAGGGGAGGATCACGTCAGTACTTCCCCGGGTGGCGGCGAAGCTATTCGTGCCAGGTAGACTGCCAGCGATGTATCTTGTTGGCAGTGGTGTTATTGTGGGAGCGTGGGAACCCTCGATCGAACAGCGAATCGTGACGATCGAACGGGATGAGCTCCTAGGACTGATCGAGAGCCGTGTCAGCAGCGAGCCGGGTCATTGACAACGAGAAGTACGTCATGTTCACAAGAGGCATCGCCTCCCCGTTGTGGATGTCGTGCCCACGCCGCTCATGGTCAAGACCTGTGGTGATTTCCGCTTGACTGACAGGAAGGATGAGGGTTCCCGATGCATCATCATTTGGTGTGGTTGGTCTTCACGCTGACAGGTCTGGTTGGTCTCGGGGGTTGCGACGACGGGCGTCGCCACCGCGAGACTCAAGACGACCTTGTCGCCGGCGATCCGATCACTGTCGTGGATGGGCAGCAGTTCGATGAGGTCTTCGCGGTGTACGATACGCTGGAACTGGAAGAACCCCGAGGCGTCCTGACTGTCGCCCCGTTCGTGTCTCTCGATTCCGGGGGAGGGTTTCTCGTGGCGGATGGGGCTGAGCACCAGGTGCGGGTGTACTCACCCCAAGGGAAACTCCGCGAGGTATTCGGTGAGGGGACCGAACGGGTGGACTCGATCAAGTCGCCGGGACGTGCTCTTCGCCTGCCCGAGGGGGACATTCTCGTGGTCAACCTGACCGGCCCCCTGACCATCCTCCCGGCCCGTCACGAGGAACCATCCCGTTTCATTCCGCGATTCCTCCGTACGGCTCGCCACGCCGAGATCCTGAACGACCACGAAGTGCTCATGGTCGGCTCCGATTCGAATCCCGTCGCGGCCACGCTGTTTCGGCTCAACGTGGCGAATGGCTACTACTCAGAGAGGTACTTCGCACCCCCAGCGCATCTTGACAAATGGGTGACGACCTTCATGTCTGCGGTCCGGACGGCTCGGCGGGGAAACCGGATCGCCGCCGTTCACATGCTGTCGGACACGCTCGTGATCTTCGATCTCTCTGGAAGGGAGCAGAAGCGGGTCCACATTCCCATCGATCCGTTTCGAGCTCCGGAAGGGCCCCTCCCGGAGGACGTGACATCGGCGGCCGAGCGGTATGCCTGGACGGCGCAGTTCACGTTGGTCATGGACCTGTTCTGGATCGATGACAATGCGATTCTCGTCCAATGGGCAAAGGCCCTGGAGAACGGGCTGGATGCCGATGTGGGAATCCTCCAGATGGATACGACTGGCGTCAGGGCGTGGGCCATTGCGCCCTCCCCGAAGCTCGTTGCCGTGCGGGGAGAGGAGTTTTTCTTCAGGGATCCGCGCAACAATGACCCGAACCGATGGTGGGTGGCGAAGCGGAGAGTAAGTCCGAGGGAGCCTCCATCATGAACCCCCGGTGGTCGGCAGCAGCAATTGCGGCCGCTGTTCTCGCAGCATGTGAGACGCCTCCATCCGGGGCCCAGGACTGGACCGTTCGCGACAGTGCCGGTGTCACCATTGTGACCAATCACCCGTTGGAACCTGCCCGGGGCTGCATTGAGATCGCGACCCCGGCGGAGGTGGTCATTCGCTCAGGTGACGGGACCAACCCGGGGTCCCTCCCGCCGCTGATCCAGGTTCGTGGAGGGACCCTGCTGCCGGACGGGCGGACGGTGGTTCTGGCGGCCGGCACATGGCAGATCCTCTTTTACGATGCGGAGGGCCGCTTCCAACATGCCGTCGGTCGCAATGGCCAGGGCCCGGGAGAGTTCATCAGGCCCACCTGGCTCGGTTCGGGGAGGGGGGATACGCTGTTCATCTGGGATGCCAGCCAGCGCCGACTGACCATCCTGGATGGTACCGGGACGCTCCTGACGACACAGAAGGTGGACGGGGCAGCGGAGCATCCCGACATCGGGGGCAGGTTCGGGGATGGCTCTTTCCTCATGCGTCCGGGTGGGGCGGCGTTCTTTCCCCGGACGTCTGACGTGGTTCGACTGGAAGAAACCTACGGAAGGCACGACCCATCCACCGGGGTCACAACGCTTCTGGCCGCTGGCAAGTCACGGGAGATGGCTCTTAGTGAGACAAGTGGGCGCTATGGCCTGCCGTTCGGTAGAGCGACCGTGGTGGCGGCGAACCGGGACCATTTGATTCTGGCGGACACCGGCGAACCCGAGCTTCGGTTCCACGACCTGAATGGACAGGTTCGCCGGATCGTTCGGTGGACTTCACCACCGATCCCGGTGACGGCACAGGACCGGACGGACTATGCGGTCCACTATGCCGCGGAGTCCCCTCGGTTCGCGCCTCCCCCCGATGCGGAGTTCGCACGGGAACGGCCACGGTTGACCTCGATCATCACCGACCACATGGGGTGGATCTGGGTAAAGAGGTACTCGGGCGGCTGGGAAGAACCACCACTCTGGCTCGTATTCGACGAACGAGGTGTCCTCCGGTGTGAGATCGAGCCGCCGGCCCGGTTGTTGGAGTTGGAGATCGGCGCCGACTACCTGCTCAGTCTGCAGCGCGATTCCACAGGGGAGGAGACCGTCATGCGCTGGGGGCTCCGGCGCAGGGTTGAGGCGGTGACGCGATAGGCATTACTCGCCGATCGGGGTACGAGCGAGGGGATTGGTTGTCGCAGCGTTCATGTGCTGGGACAAGAGCAAGGTCGTGTGGAGGACCAGGTCCTCGTAGGTGGTATCCATGGAGCTGTAACTGCACATGTGATCAGGGAAGGTCCAATGCTGTCGATGGTAAGGCTTCTCACCGCAATCGCACATGTGCCGATCCGGGCGTCGCTGTCGCTGAAGGAGACGCCGCGGGCCATCGAGTTCGTGATGGCGACGTGGCCGTCGGAGCTGCCGGAGCTGAAAGTGGTGGCCCGGCGAAATGACATCCTGCGCGGGGTGCGGTGGGCGTCGGCGTACTTCGGGAAGTTCCTCACCCGGGACGACATCGAGGCGGCGGCCCCGAAGACGCTCGGCGATTTCATGTCACGCTACCTCCCGAGCGTGCCACCGGGCGGGTTCTCCATCCCGAGCATCCCCCACGGGATGCTCCCTCCACTCGGCGGGCTGGCTCGCACCAATTCATCCGGACCTCGGCCGCGCTTGAACGCGAGCAAGGCGATGGCGCGTTTCAAGGGTCCAGGTTGTCCCCCGGTCATCTCGATCAACGGGGCGCCGGCCCAGGTGAGGTGGGCCATCAACGACTTCGATCCCCAGCAGATCGAGGCGCTCGAGGTGTACCGGCGGCGGGATCGGACCGCTCCCTGGGAGTTCCAGGACGATCTGGTCTTTTTGCGGAGCTGCGGCTCCCTCGTGGTGGTGTGGCTCAAGGACCGCGCCACGGCGGTGGCCACGGAGGAGTCGTCGGGGTGAGGTAGAGGGGTAGAGCGTAGGACACAGGACGTAGGACCTTAGTCCCTTACAGACCAGGTTGAACCCAAAACGGCAACAATATTGTTGCCGACGGCTGAAAACCCACACCGGCGGCCCGCGGGCCGCCGCGGGTTGGCGGGGAAGGCAGTGTACGGGCCGTTCACGAACGGCCCGTACACGTCGGCAGTTCGGCGCAGGGGCCGTTCACGAACGGCCCGTACACGTCGGCAGATTGGCCCAGGGGCCGTTCACGAACGGCCCGTACACGTCGGCAGTTCGGCCCAGGGGCCGTTCACGAACGGCCCGTACACGTCGGCAGATTGGCCCAAGGGTCGTTCACGAATGGGGATAGGCCCAGCGGAACAGTGACCCAGGTTCGTGAACCCCTTTGGTTCCGGCTCTGTCGGCTTGGGGGAACCCTGATCAATTGACGGGATAACCAATGCCCGTCATTCCCGCGCAAGCGGGAATCCATTCTCTTCCTCACGCCCTCGTTCACATGGATCCCCGCTCCCCGCTTTCGCGGGGACAAGTTCCGCGGGGATGACGAATCAGAGATTCCCGATGTCCTATTGTCCTATTGTCCTATTGTCCTACGTCCTCCCTTCTCTCTCCTCTCTCCTCTCTCCTCTCTCCTAAAAATGCGTCGACATCTGGAACACCACGTTCCGTCCCTGATCGACGGCGAACCGCTTGAACCGGCTCATGAAGTTGGTGTAGGTCTTGTCGAACAGATTCCTCACGCTCACATCCACGTGCACCTCCGCGGTGCCCACTCCGACGACCGCTCCCGCGCCGAGTGACGCCAGGGTATAGCCGTCCGGGGCAAAATCTTCGGGGTCGAGCCGGGTCTGACGCCGGTTGGTCTCGCCTCCCAGATCGAGATAGAGATCCCGCACGGACCGGCCCTGCTGCGCCGCCTCCAGCCGGGCCCCGTAGGTGACGCGGAGCGGGGGCATGAAGGGAAGGGGTTGATCCCGGGCCGTGTCCTCCCCGCGCACGAAGTCGCTGCCGCCCCGGAAGTGCAGCCAGGAGGTGGGGTGGTACTCGGCTGCGGCCTCGAATCCGATCAGGGTCGCATCGGTCTGGGCGATGTTGAAGATCTCGAGATTGGATTCCGGATCGAAGGTTCCGGTCGGGTCCGGAAAGATGAAGTCGTTGATGCGGTTCACGAAGCCACCCAGCTCGGCCCGGATGCGGCCGCTCTGGATGCGGACCGCCAGGTCCACATTGGTGCTGGTTTCGTTGCTCAAGTCCGGGCTGCCGATCTCGAAGCGGCTGGTGCCCTCATGGACCCCGTTCGAGAAGAGTTCGAAGACGCTGGGGGCCCGGAAGCCCCGCCCCACGTTGAGCACGAGGGCCACCGGTTCGCTCACCCGGACCAGCGCCCCCAGGGTTCCGGTGACCGAGTTCCACGACTGGGCCTGGGCGGTGACGCCGAGACCGGCGTCGTCATCCACGGTGAGGCGGCGGTGGTCGGCGCGGATGCCCGCACTGAGGATCCAGGGACCGATCGGAAGCTGCTCGAAGGCGAAGATACCGATGCCGTTGGTGGCGGACCCGGGAACCAGGTCCGCCTCGCCACCCTTGTCGAGGGTGCTGCGGATGGCGGAGACTCCGAGGGTGCCCGCGGCGGGACCCAGGGTGTGACGGAGCCGGACATCGCCGGTCCAGGTCTCGGCGTCGAGAACGAGCGCCGCGACCGGATCGTCGTCGGCCTCGAATTCACGTCGGAAGTTGCGCTGAAATCCGGCGTTCACCTCCAGCCGGGATCCGCCACGCACGGGGAGATTGAGCTCGGCCCGGAGCCGGTCGTCCCGGATCCGCTGGAAGCCGGAGAAATCGGGCTCCTCCGCGGGATCCTCATGGATCTCGATCCGTTCATTCCGGTGGGCGTAGTGGAGACTGGTGTTGCCCCAGGTGCCGCGGGTTCCCACGGTGACATCGCCACCAAAGGAGCGATAGGCCGAGTTGGAGAGGTCTCCCGTGGGGGTCTCGATGTTCCCCGCCCGGCGGGCCGAGAAGCTCCCGCGAAATCCCACTGCGCCCGTGGCTCCCTCCAGACCCAGGGTTCCTTCCGGCGCCGAGCCGTTGGTTCCGAATCCCGACTTGAGGGACCAGAGGGCGAAGGGGTTCCGGTCGATCGCGTCGGGGAGGGGGCGCTCCACCACGTTGATAACCCCGCCCAGAGCGTCGGATCCGTACAGCACGCTGGCCGGTCCTCGAATCACCTCGATGCGCTCCGCGTCCGCGGTCTCCACGTTGGGGCCGTGTTCGTCTCCCCATTGCTGGCTCTCCAGACGCTGGCCATTGGCGAGCACCAGGACCCGGTTGGACGTGAGGCCGCGGATCACCGGCTTGCCGATCCCGTTGCCGGTGCTGAGGTTGCGGAGCCCCGGTTCCAGGGCCAAAGTTTCGCCGAGGGTGGCCCGATTGGCGGTGCGCAGCGCCTCGGCGTTGAGCACGCTGAGCGGTTGGGGGGACTCAAGCGCCGAAGTCGCCAACGCCGAGGCGGTGACCTGCAGGGTGGGGACCTCGACGATGGATATGGACATGGTGACATCGAGCGTCGCGATCCCGTCTCCCACGACCACCCTCCGTACCTCGGGCCGATATCCGATCATCGCGAACGAGACGGTGTAGGTGCCATTGGGAAGCCCACCAATGCGGAAGCTTCCCTCCCGGGATGTGGTGGCATGGCGGTGGACCTCCACCACTTCCACCCGAACCTCGGCGAGGGGCTGGCCCTCGGCGGTCTGAACTCGGCCGGTCAGATCACCCTGATCTCCGGTCGGTACGACGGCGAGGAGAGCCGCCAGAATGAACGTGTGCATGACCTGTGTTCCCTTTCGAATGCCCCCGTGCCATGGACGGAGACATCATCGCATTGTTTTCACATGGGCCGCGTTCCCGTCACCGGGGGCGCGGATGTCAGTCGATGGAAAGGGCCGAGGGTGGAGCGCGGGGAAGACCCGCGTGAGTGGGACGGAAAACGAGGAGCGGGACGGCGTGACCCGGCGGGGGCTGTGTTGTGATGACCGGCGCCGAGACCCGGGTCGGGGGCCCGGTGAACAGGCGGGTGTCGGTCAGGTGCAACCCGAGATGACAGTGGTCCGAGTGAGAGCCGCTGTCGGGGGATTCGTAGTGCGGTGTCCGAGCGTGCTCCGCCTGCTCCGGGGCGGCCAGGTGAAACACAACCTCCAGAGCGGAAAGTCCCTGCCCGGTGGCCGTGAAGGCCGCCAGCAGGACCGTGAGCGTGGCCCGGCGGAGCGGGCTCAGGATTCCGGAAATCGGCATCGTCAGTCTCAGTACATGCTACGGACGAGATGCGGGAAACGTTTCAGCCACCACGCGGTTCATCGCTGGCGGATCCGGTCGACCGCGCGGCGTACCATGACCTCAAGGTGAGTCATCTCCGTCGGTTTGATCAGGTAGTTCTCGGCCCCTTCCTTCAGTGCGGAGAGGGCTAGTTCGATCTGGCTCCGACCGGTGAGCATGATCACCGACGCCCCTCGGCGCCGCAGTTCGGGCAACGCCTGCATGCCGGTCATTTCGGGCATGTCGATGTCGAGAACGGTCACGTCGGGCCGTACCGCGTCCCAGGTGGTGAGGCATTCCCGGCCGTTGGTGGCCTGGTGGACCTCGTGGCCCAGATGCGAAAAGTGGCCCGCCATGAGCCGGAGCATGTCGGGATCATCGTCGCAGAGGAGCAGGCGCCAGGGGGTAGGGTCGGTCACTGCGATTCCGGGGTGAGGAGTTGGTTCCGCTCGCGAAAGCTGGATGGCCCCGGCTGTTTTCGCAACCGGAAGCTGTGGAGCGCAGAGGGGTGTCCAGCACACCGCTAATCGATATGCCGAAATGGCTGGTTTTCGTCCGGCGTAAAGCCATATTGGCAGGTATTCATGGGCACACCAGATGCATAACACGGGCGCAGAGGGGACATGGAGATCCCCGATTTCAACGCCAACGTACCACACAGGAGGAATGACCATGCTGGTGACAACGACTCAACGGCCCCTGGACAGCGCCAGCCCGTGGAATCTTCACAGCGCCCCGTGGAATCTTCGGCGCCTCAATCGGTTCTTCGACGATGCCTTCGGAACGGGAGGCTTCGACGACGCTTCGGCAGGGCTGGTTTCCGCCTGGGTTCCCCCGTGCGACATCTTCGAGAACCAGGAATCGGTGAAGCTGGTCCTGGAGCTTCCCGGGGTGAAGCCGGAGGACGTGAAGCTCTCCCTGGAGAACGGCACAATGATGGTGCGTGGGGAGAAGAAGCAGGTGGCCGAGGAGAAGACGGAAAGGGTTCATCGCTACGAAAGGAGCTACGGGGTGTTCGAACGTCGCTTCAGTCTGCCGAACTCGGTGGATGCCGAGGCGATCAAGGCCAACTTCGAGCAGGGCGTGCTGACCGTGACGCTCCCCAAGGTGGAGCGGGCCCGGCCCCGGGAGATTCCGGTGACCAGCAGCTGAAGTGCCCGAGCGAGTCACGCGCGGGGGCCGGGCCCAGTGGGTTCGGCCCCCGTTGCATTCCGGGGGTCGGGAACCGATTTCACGACTCCGGACGTATTCCATGACCGGCACCAGAGAGCCGGAGTCACAGCGTATCGAGTCCCACCACCGGGTTCGGTGGTCCGACAATCGATTGACACAGACAGTGCGAGGTGCCACATGGGTGTGTCCGTGTGCGTGAGTCCCCCGGACTTGCAGGATGTGTTGCAGCGCGAGATCCCTGCCGCCGCCGTTCTGGGGGTGTCGGTCCATCAAGGCTTTCCGAACATCGTCCTGGCAGCACCGCTGGCCCGGAACCGGAATGGGCTCGGTATTGCCTTTGCCGGAAGTCTCAACACTGTTTTGGTCCTGTCGGGGTGGCTCACTCTGTACCGGCTGCTCTGTGCCGAGGGACGATGGCCATCACGAATCGTTCTCCAGGACAGCGCGATCCAATACCTGGCCCCGGTGCCGGGAGACTTCCTGGCCACGTGTGAGGCACCCGAGCCCGCGGAATGGGAGCGCATTCTGCGAACAGCCGCCCGGAACCGGCCCGCTCGAATCTCCCTGGCGGCCCATCTCTCCCCCCGGGACAACCCCGATGCTGTCGCGGCCCGATTTACGGGTCGGTACGTCGTTGGGGGATAGCGGTCCCGGGTCAGGGTCTGGGGGGTACCGTCCGCGCAAAGGAGAGGATTTCGGTGAAGGGGAGGTGATCTCCTTCGTCCGTTCCGTAATGGGCCGCTCGAATCACCCCGCCTCGATCGATGAGGAAATCGGCCGGCATGGTCGTCATGCTTCCCTGGATGCGCCACGGCAGGTATCCCTTTCCGAACATGGCATCGAGGAGGGTCGGCATTCGGAAGATCATCCCCTTCAGCACGCCGAGCATCGAGTGCTCGATTCCCCAGGCGCGGTAGACGGTGTTGTCGGGGTCGGCGAGAACGGGGAAGGGGGGGGTGTGACGGTTCGCATGGCGCTGAAGATTGTCGAGCGGGGAATCGAAGACGGCCACGATGGTGAAGTCGTCGGCGGCTTGGGTGATTTCCGGGAACCGGGTGGCCAACTCATGCAGCCTCAGGTTGCAGAATGGGCAGGCGGCGAAACGGAAGAAGGAGAGGAGGAAGGGGCGGCCCGAGAGCGCGGCGAGATCCAGGGTGGACCCGTCAATGGCAGGGAGACGGAAGGGTGCGGCGGGTTCACCGACCGTGCGGCGCATGGGGACTCTCGTCGTGGGTGTTTGAGTGTGAGCGGACGACGGGAAACGTCAGCGGGATGGCATTGGATTCGTCCCCCGGGGAAGTTTGAAGTTTGGGTTCTTCTCCAATTCCTGTGCACACGGCATGGCCGAAGCGCGGAGATGCCCCCTCACCAGGGATCGAAATGGCTCCACCCCCGTGCGCGTCCGATGGGAATCCCTTCACGGGCTCCAGGCACCGTGGCGCCCCGGCGCCTTTGCGTTGAGGCAGTTCCATGGGCATCAAGACCCGGACGACGGGAAGTACACCGGGAACCTCCTCAGATCCCTCGTTTCACTCGGGATGACGGCTGGACAGAGATCACGTAAACTGGAGAAGAACCCCAAGATCACGTAAACTGGAGAAAAACCGAAGTTTGAAGGGGTTGGTTCATGAAAAAGATTTCATGCTCATTTCCCTGTTTTCGGCTTGCGCCACCCGGGTGAACGGGCGAAGATGCAGTGACGGAATCGACTGACCTTGACTTGGCGAGGAACCGATATGCGAGTGAACAAGATGACCTTGGGAGCCATGGCTGCGGTCGGCGTGGCGGTTTCGGCGGCTCTGGTGGTGGGGGCCACCCGATCCGATGCCGCCCCGGCACCGGTTGTCACGGTGTACAAGTCAGCGACATGCGGGTGCTGCAACGAATGGGTCAAGCACCTCGAGGCGAACGGCTTCGCGGTGCGTTCCGTTGACGTGGACAACCTGCAGGAGATGAAGGCTGCGAGCGGAGTTCCGGGTTCCCTGGCCTCCTGTCATACCGCACTGGTGGATGGTTACGTGGTCGAGGGCCATGTGCCGGCGGACCTCGTGAAGAAGATGCTTCGGGAACGCCCGGCGATTGCCGGACTCGCTGTTCCGGGCATGCCCTCCGGTTCGCCGGGGATGGAGGGCCCCCGGAAGGATCGGTACAACGTGATGGCCTTCGAGAAGGGCGGGTCCTCGCACGTGTACGCCACGCGGTAGGGGCGAGGGGCGGTATTGGGTCTTGGGTTTGGGTGTTGGGTATTAGTCCCTTACGGACACAATTGGACACAAACCGATAACAATCTTTTGGACGACGCCCGAAAACCCGTGTTGGCAGTGCGTTTGAAGACGGTTGGGGGGGCATCCAACTTTGAGGTATCTGGGTGTTCGCGTTGCGGAGCACGCCGTGACCAGGCGTTTCGTGTTTCCCGGGGCTGACGCCCCTTGCTCGGCCAGGGGAGGTGAGAAGGGCGGTTCACGAACCGCCCCTACGCGCCACCGAGGAACCTGGGCCGTGTGAACGGCCTCTCGCCGCCGAGCCCGGGGCGTCAGCCCCGAGGTTCAACACGTGCGTTTCCCTCCGCGACCCGGACACCTCGCGGTCCACGCCCCTGACCGGCTGGCAGTGCGTGGAGCAGAAGTCGCACACCCTCCGCGCCTCCGCGTGAGCCCCTTCTGGGCCCCAGCCCAGCGACCGTTGCTGGATGCGATTGGAGCCCTGTGGGCTTCCCATATCTGACCGCGCGCTGTACTGTTTTTGACGCTTCTCCGGCTCTCGCGTGGGTCCGGACGGAGCGAAGTCACAGCCCACCAAACCCCTGAAGAGCCGGAAAGGAGGAGGACAATGCCGAAGTTCGTGATCGAACGTCACATCCCGGGTGCCGGCCAGCTCTCGTCCGCGGAGTTGCAGGGCATCTCGCAGAAGTCGTGTGGCGTCCTTCGGGAGATCGGGCCCCAGGTCCAGTGGGTCCACAGCTATGTGACGGACAACAAGATCTACTGCGTGTACATCGCTCCCGACGAGGCCGCGGTGCGGAAGCATGCTGAGATGGGGGGATTTCCCGCGAACTCCGTGTCGGAGATTCGGTCGATCATCGATCCGACGACGGCGGAGTGAGAAGGCTTTCCGGAGAGGGGGGTTCACAATGCGCTTGCTCGCTGCTGTGATCCTGGTCGCCCTGGCGGCTCCTGAGGCACAACCGCCACAGACCACGGAATCGTTCGTCACGGTGACGCTGCCACACGGCGTGTCGGTCGAGCTGCCGGGCACCTGGGTCGTTCACTCCAGCAATCAGCCTGTCACCCCGGATTCCTCTCTTCCGTCGCGCCTCGATCTGTCGCGCGTGTCGTTCGATCACCCTCGGCCTCCCTTCGAAGCCAGCCGCTCCGATGAGGCCGGCCACACGATCGGGATGGTGAGCGCCCGCTACTTCCCCCACCTGGATCTCTCCCACGCTGACGCACGGGCCATCTCCACCCGCGAACTCCACCAGCTCGATGTCGAGCTCGAGAAAGAGGTCCGTCGCGACCTGGCAGATGCGGGGATGTCGGTGACGTCGTGGAGGAGCACAACCCGCAAGGATCTCAATGGCTTCAGGGTACTCGTATCCGAGTACCACCGGGATTCGAAGGCCTTACAGGGCGATTTCCGAGTACGTGTCTTCCACGTGTGGGCCGGCCAGAGGTCCTTTACGCTGACCGTCTCGTACTGGGAGCCTCAGGCGCGCTTGTTGGAGCCCGTTGCGGACCGGATCGTGGGATCTCTGCGGGTGGAAGGGGCGGCTCGCCTTCCTCCGGGATGAGCCCATACGGGCCTCGGGGATCCCCACGGCGGAGGCCTCGAGGCATAGATGATCGCGAAACCAGGGGCCATGCCTTCGGACCCCCGACTGCCAGACCGGGCGCAGGATGCATCCACACTTTCCCGCACCCCGTAGGGGCGCAAGACCGCGGGACGCGCTCATGGGACACACCTCTACCAGCCTCAACTCTCACCTCATCTTCAGCACTACTTTCGCGGGGTCAAGATTCGCCGGGATGACACTCCGATGAACGGTCCGGAACCCCGACTTCCTTCGCGTCTTCGTGTCTTCGTGTGAACCTTCTGGGAGGACGAGGGACCGACTTGCGCCCCCATGGGGCGCACACTCCCGATCGCACGAGATCCCCACGGCTGAAGCCGTGGGCCATGCCCTGTGGCCGCTCCGCCGGCCGTGTCATGCACTGTTCACCCCACCACAACCCCACCTCGGTTCATCCTCCACACACCGTCGTTGCTCCTCGTGACTTCGTGGCTTCGTGTCCTCGTGTGAGTCATTGCATACTCGACCCTGGACCCCGCGTCCGCCGGGGTGACGCTCCGATATGCGGCCGAAACCTCGACTTCCTTCGCGACCTTCGCGGCTTCGCGTGAGCCCTTTTCCAACAATCACCCGCCCCACTTCCCACTGTCGGCCTTTTCCTTCATTCTTCGAACCATGAACATCCCGTCTTCCGGGTCCTTCGACGAGCGATCCGCCCACGAACAACTCCAGTGCTACACCCTCACGCTCGGCGATCGGACCTTCATCCACCAGCACGTGGTGGATGCCTGGACGGCCCAGCGCGCAGAGCCCGGGGGCAAACCCATCGGCCTGGCCTTTGCGCTGGCCGGGCTTCATCTTCACCTG
>JBGSKF010000058.1:0-6168 GCA_041741375.1 Gemmatimonadales bacterium
GGCGGCTCGGGTGCGGGGCCCGGTGGGGGTGGTGCACCTGCATCTCTACCGGTTGGAGGGCCTGGTCTCGGGCCGGGCGGTCGACGCTCCGCTGCTGGCCGGGAAGCGGGTGGTGGCGGCGTCGGGAATCGCCGATCCGGACGCGTTCGTGGCCCAGGTGAAGGCCACCGGCGCCCGGGTGCAGGTGGCCACCTGGCGCGATCACCATGACTTCCGGGATGAGGACGTGGCGTGGCTCGCCACGGCGGCGCGGAAGTCCGATCATGTCGTCGTCACCCGGAAGGATGCGGTGAAGCTCCGGCATCGGTGGCCCGCCTCGATCCCGGAACCGTTGGTGGCCGTGCTGGACCTGGTGTGGGAACGGGGGGAGGGGGACATCATCCGTGGGCTCGACGCGACTGTCGCGTCGCCCTGACCTTGACTTGGGAGCATTGACGCAGCCATGTCCACTCGGACACCGTCGGGACAGAAACCGATCATTCGGCAGGATCGCGACCTCCGTTTTGCCCATGAGGACCAGCCGCTCGAGGCGCTCATGTCGCGCTTTGACGTGGCCGCCGAGCGCCTGAACCTCGATCCCGGACTCTACAAGGTGCTCCGGCATCCGGAGCGCCAGCTGACGGTGTCGATTCCCATTCAGCTCGACTCGGGAGCCACCGAGGTCTTCATTGGCCACCGGGTGATCTACAACTCCTCACGGGGACCGGGGAAGGGGGGCATCCGCTTCCGGCCCGATGTGACGCTCGACGAGGTGACGGCCCTGGCGGCCTGGATGACCTGGAAATGTGCGGTCGTCAACATTCCCTTCGGGGGTGCCAAGGGGGGAGTGGTCTGTGATCCCTACTCGATGTCCAGCGGGGAACTCGAGCGCCTCACCCGGCGCTACACCTCCGGCATCCTGGACATGATCGGCCCCGATTCCGACGTGCCGGCCCCCGACGTGAACACCAACGAACGGGTCATGGCGTGGATCATGGATACCTACTCCATGCACAAGCGACACACCGTCACCTCCGTGGTGACGGGAAAGCCCGTCATCATGGGGGGATCCCTCGGACGGCGGGAAGCCACCGGCCGCGGGTGCATGATCGTCACCCGCGCGGCCCTGCAGCGGCTGGGGCACCGCATCGATGGGGCCAAGGTTGTGGTCCAGGGGTTCGGGAACGTGGGATCGGTGGCCGCGCAGCTGATGGCCGAGCAGGGAATGAAGCTGATCGGGGTCAGCGACCACACCACCGGTCTCGTGAACCCCAGCGGCCTCGACGTGTCCGATCTTCTTGCCTGGGTGGCCGAACACCGGGTGCTCGAGGGATATCCCCACGCCGACCGCATCGCCAACGCCGACCTCCTCGAGCTGGAGTGCGAGGTTCTGGTGCCGGCGGCGCTCGAAGGGGTGATCACCAGCAAGAACGCGCCCCGGATCCGCGCCCGGGTGATCTGCGAGGGGGCCAACGGGCCCACCTCCGCCCGGGCCGACGACATCCTCGAAGCCAACGGAGTGTTCGTCATTCCGGACATCCTGGCCAATGCCGGGGGAGTGACGGTGAGCTACTTCGAGTGGGTGCAGGATCGGGGGGGGTATTTCTGGGACGAGGACACGGTCAACGAGCGGCTCGAAAAGATCATGGACCGGTCCTTCCAGGAAACCTGCGCGATGGCCGAGAAGCACCAGGTGACGCTGAGGGTGGCGAGTTACATGCTGGCCATCGAGCGGGTCGCCGCGGTACATCGGCTGCGCGGCATGTACCCGTGACGACACGGGCCGTCCTGGCCGTGGGACGGCTCCGGGCTTGCTTTCGCGACGCCTGTGACCTGTACACCGCCCGGCTCGCGCGCCAGGGACCCTGGGTGGTCCAGGAGGTGCGCGAGGCGGGGAAGGCGGGCTCTCCGCTCGTGCAGCGACGCGAGGAAGCCCGTCGGCTCCGGGCTCGGATTCCCGATCAGGCCGTGAGGGTCGCTGTCACTCGAGGAGGGAGCGCCTGGAGCAGCCGGGCCCTCGCCGACCGGGTCGCGGCGTGGGAGGCCGGGTCCCGGCCGGTCGTGGTGCTTCTCGGGGGAGGCACCGGACTGGATGCGGATCTGATGGAGGAGGCGGATCTCCGCTGGAGTCTCGGACCCCTCACTCTCCCCCATGAACTCGCTCGGGTGGTCGTGGTCGAACAACTCTATCGGGCCGGGACCATCCTTCGGGGTGAGCCCTATCACAAGGGCGCGTGACGGATGGCGGAATGGTTCGAGACCTGGTTCGGCGAGGAGTACCTCGCCCTCTACGCCCATCGGGACGACGACGAGGCCACCCAACTGGTGGACCTGCTGCGCCGACTGCTCCCGTGGCAGCCGGGATGGCGCGTTCTGGATGTGGGGTGCGGCCCCGGCCGGCATGCCCGGGCCCTCGATCGACTGGGCTCGTCGGTGATCGGAGTGGACCTCTCCCTGACGCTGCTCCGTCTGGCGCAACGCGCGACCGATGCCCCGCTCATCCGCGCCGACATGCGGGCTCTCCCCATTCGATCCGGAGCTTTCGACTTGACCGTTAATCTCTTCACCAGCTTCGGATATTTCGCCGATGATACCGAGCACGCCCGTGCCCTGCGGGAGATGGTCGGCACGATCCGGCCCGGAGGCTGGTTCGTGCTCGATTATCTGGACGCCCGGGCCGTGGTGACGGGTCTGGTTCCGGAGGAGCATCAGGTTCTCAACGGAGAGCCGGTCACCATCACCCGGGAGCTCACCGGGGAGAATCGCTTCGTGCTCAAGACCTTTCACATGGCTGATGGGAGGACCTTCGTGGAACGTGTGCGGCTGCTCACACCCGGGGAGCTGGAGGAGATGATCCGCGCGGCGGGCGCCGAGGTGCGCCATCGGTGTGGTGATTACCGGGGGACCCCCCTCTCCGCCGCCGTCCAGGAGAATGACACCGGGGCCCGGACGCTCCTCATCGGGGAGCGCTGCCGATGCTGACCTGGACTCCGACTCCCCTCGACGCCCCCCTGCTTCTTCCCGGCATCCGGTCCGCCGGAGGGATCGACCCGGCGCTTTTCCCGGCGCTGATCGAGGCTCCCGGCATCGCTCCCCTCGTCGAGGCCCTGCGCGACCCCGAGGTGCTGGTGGTCACCACCGGTCAGCAGCCCGGCCTCTTCACCGGCCCGCTCTACGTGGTGCACAAGGCGTTGTCGGCCGCAGCCCTGGCCCGGGTGCTCTCCGATCGGTGGGGACGAAAGGTCGCCCCCGTCTTCTGGCTCGCCGGCGACGACCACGACTTCGCCGAAGCCAGCACCGCCAGCTGGCTCGACAGCGACGGGACACCGATCACCTGGGCCCTCCCCGAACGACCGGGGGATGCTCCCCTGACTCCGATGTACCGCGAACCTCTCGACGAAGCTGTGCAGGCCGGGCTCGAGGCCCTGGGCGCCGCGATCCCCCCCTCCGAGTTCCGAGAGTCGGTCCTCGACTGGCTCGGGCGGTGGTATCGGACGGGTCGCACGGTGGCCGAGGCCTTCGGTGGTGCCCTGGCCGAGTTGCTCGCTCCGGCTGGGATCGTCTGTCTGGACAGTACCCACCCCGCGGTCAAGCGTCTCGCCATGCCGATGGTACGGAAGGCGCTCCACCGCGCACCGGAGATCGAGGCGCGGTTGCTGGAGGAAAAGGAGCGTCTGGAACGCGACGGACCGACCGTCACCGTGTCGGTGGGGCACGGGGCCACTCTGGTCATGATCGAGGGGGCCGCCGGCCGGGACCGCGTGATTCTCGACGACGAGGGATTCCACGCCCGACGAAGCGGGGAGCGGTGGTCGCGGGATGAGATCGACCAGCTCCTCGAGGACGCCCCCGAGCGCTTCTCTCCCAACGTCCTTCTCCGTCCGGTCGTGGAGAGTGGCCTTCTCCCCACCGTGGCCTATGTGGCCGGACCCGGGGAGCTCCGGTACCTCCCGATGGCCGCCCCGGTGTATTCCCTTCTCGAGGTGCCCCGCCAACTCCCTGTTCCTCGGTGGAGCGGCCTGGGTGTGGAACCCCGGGTCGAGCGCATCCTGCGCAAGTTTGACATTTCCCTGGGCGAGGTGCTCGCGCCGGGACAGGAACTCGAGGCGCGCATCGCCCGGGCCCACCTTCCCGGCGAGGCGCTGGAGGCACTGACCCGGATCCGGGACTGCCTGGAGCGAGAGTATGACACGGTGTCCCGGGTCGCCACCGCCATCGACCCCACCCTGGCCCGTCCGGTGGGGAGCACCCTGCACCACGCCCTCTCCGGTGCGGACGACATCGAAAAGAAGCTCGTCTCCCACCAAAAGAAGCGGGAGGCGACCGAACTGTCCCAGATCCAGCGGGCGCGCGACGCCCTCCAGCCCGGAGGCGTCGCGCAGGAACGGCGGCTGACGGTGGCACCCTTCCTGGCGCGCTACGGGTTTGCCGTGCTTCACGGTCTCGCGGAGGAGATCGAGCGCTGGTACCGCGAGGCTCTTGCTCCTGCCCGGTCCCCCTCCTAGACTCCGCCCATGATCTATCTTTGGGTCATCCTCCTCGTTGCCCTCATGATTCCGATTCTCGGGATCGTGGTCGACTCGCCCATTGGACGCGCCCTTGCCCGGCGCCTCGGGGGCGACGAGACCCCGGCCCCTCCCGGATTGGCCGACCTGGCCCGCAAGGTCGAACTACTCGAGGCCGAAGTGGACGACCTCAACGTGTCGGTGCAGGGGCTGCGCGAGGAGAACCAGTTCCTGCAGCAGCTTCTGGAGGACGGAGCCCACCGGCCGCAACTCCCCCCGCGGTCGTCCTCCTGAGCCGATCCACCGGCCGCGCCGCCACGATGGTGGGCGCCGGGATCCTGGCGAGTCGGCTCGCCGGCCTGGTCCGACAACGGGTGCTGGCACATTACCTCGGATTGAGCGGATCGGCCGACGCCTTCGCCGCCGCCTTCCGCATTCCCAACTTTCTGCAGAACCTTCTCGGGGAGGGCGCCCTCTCCGCCTCCTTCATCCCGGTGTATGCCCGCCTGGTCGCGGAGAAGGACGAGGAGGCGGCCCGGCGGGTGGCGGGGGCCGTCGGTGCCCTCCTGGCTCTCGTCCTCAGCGTCCTCGTGGTCGGCGGAATGCTGGCGTCCCCCCTGCTGGTCGATGTCATCGCCCCCGGATTCGCCGGGGAACGGCGCGACCTGGCCGTGTCCCTGGTGCGGCTCTTCTTTCCCGGGGCGGGGCTCCTGGTGGTGTCGGCCTGGTGTCTCGGCATCCTGAACTCTCACCATCGCTTTCTCCTCAGCTACTCCGCCCCGGTGGTGTGGAACGTTTCCATCATCGGGGCGCTGGTCCTCTGGCCCTCGGGGGACCCCGCCCGGGCGGCCATGATCGCGGCGTGGGGAGCGGTGGCGGGAAGTGCGCTCCAGGTGCTGGTGCAGTGGCCCGCGGTTCGCCGGAGTGCCGGCGCGATCCGATTGCGGATCATGGACGCGGGGGCCGAGGTCACGGAGGTGGCCCGTACCTTCGGCCCGGCACTGCTGGGCCGCGGAGTGATTCAGATCAGCGCCTGGGTGGATACCCTCCTCGCCTCTCTCCTCCCCGTCGGGGCGGTCATGGCGATGATGAACGCGCAGACTCTCTATCTCCTTCCGGTCAGTCTCTTCGGGATGTCCATTGCCGCGGCGGAGCTTCCGTCGATGGCCGCAGACCGGAACCGCGCCGACCAGGCCGAGACACTCGGGCAACGCCTCACCGCCGGGTGGCAACGCCTCCTCCTCGTCATCATCCCCTCCACCGTCCTCCTGCTGGGGCTGGGAGGTGACCTCGTCGCGGCCCTCTTCCAGACCGGAGCCTTCCGGCCCACGGACGCCGCCTACGTCTGGATGATCCTGGCCGGCGCATCCCTCGGTCTCCTTCCCGCCACCGCGGGACGCCTCTGGGCCTCGGCGTTCTACGCCCGCGGCGACACGCGCACTCCCCTGCGCGGCGCCGTGATCCGGGTCGGAACCGGCATCACCCTCGGCTACGTCGGCGCCGTTTTCCTGCCGGGGTGGGTGGGACTCGATCCGAAGTGGGGAGCTGCCTTCCTCGCGGGCGCCGGTGCCGTGGCGGCCTGGATCGAGTTCGGTGTCCTCCGGCGTCGGCTGGCATCGGTGGTCGGCCATGTGCTCTGGAGCCCGGGCCTGGCGCTGCGCCTCCTGCTGGTGGCGGCCGCGGC
>JBGSKF010000059.1:0-6033 GCA_041741375.1 Gemmatimonadales bacterium
CGCCGAGGCGGTCGCCACCGCCGACGCCCTGCTGCAGGCGGCCTCGCTTCCGGGAGAGATCGTCGTGCTGAGCGACCTGCAGCGGTCGGCGATCGGTCCCGTGGATCTCACGCATCCGGTGCTGGTGGGCCGCCCCGCGGGCGCTCCGCCCGTCAATGCGGCGGTGGCGGGGTTCGACCTGAGCCCGCAGCCGTGGAATGCCGAGGGAGGTCTGGTGTCCGTCCGGGTGGATGCGGACACCGCCCGGCGAATCCCTGTCACTCTCCGCCTGGGCGACGGCCCCCCCCATGCACTGCTGTGGGCCGGGCCCATGACGTCGGCCATCCGCCTGACGGCCCGCCCCGGCTGGCACCTGCTCCGGGCGGAACTGGCGCCCGATGAACTCCGCGGGGATGACGTGCGGGAAGAAGCGGTGAGGATCATGCCGGCCCCCCGGGTGTCCTGGCCGCCGGAGGATCCCTTCCTCTCCGCGGCGGCCCAGGTCCTCGCCGAGAACGGACGGATCGTCGCCGGCGATGGCCAACCGGGAACGATCACCCTGGACCGGCTCGGCCCGGGCCCGAGTGTCGTGCTCCCCCCGGAGGATCCGGCCCGGATCGGGGCGCTCAACCGGGCCCTCGCCGAGCGCGGAATCTCGTGGCGTTTCGGCGAGGGGACGGACGATGCCGTGACTCTGGACAGCGGGGGAGTTGCACCGGCCGGGGTCCCGATCCAGCGGCGTCACCGCCTGGTGCCCGACGCCGTGGTCCCTCGCGGGGTGCTGGCGCGGGCCGGTGGGGAGCCGTGGCTCGTCCGCGACGGAAACGTCATCCTCGTTGGATCCCGGTTCGACCCCGAATGGTCCGGGCTCCCGGTGCATGCCGGGTTTCTCCCCTTTCTCGATGGCGTGCTGGGCCGGGTCATGGCGGGAGACCTGGCCCGGCTCGGAGGCCACCCCGGCGACCAGGTCTCTCTTCCCGATCGGACCACGGCCGTGGCGCACCCCGAGGGGACGGTGCAGGAGGTGGAGGGCGGGAGTCGGTTCCGGATCTCCGGCCCCGGCGTTCATTACCTCCTGGAACGCTCCGACACGATCGGAGTGATCCAGGCCTCGCCCGATCCCCGGGAATCGCGGCTCGAACGCATTGCCGACGGGGAACTCCGCACCCTGTGGCCCGGCGTGCGCATCACCACCCTGGGGGAGGTGCCCGGGCTGGTGTTCACGGCGGCGGCCCGGGCCGATCTTCGGGGACCCCTGGTCTGGGCCCTGGCCGTGCTGGCACTCGCCGAGATGCTCCTGGCCGGCGGGATCCGCCGCCGCCGATGAGTCTGGACCTCGTCTTCGAAGCGCTGGGGAGGGTCCCCGCCGTTCTGACACTGGCGGGGGACCTGCCGCGCCGGGGGACCGCCACCCGGCTGGGGGGGCTCCCCGGCTCGAGCGCGGCTCTCCTCGCCAGCTGGCTCGCTGATTCCCTTCCCGAGCGGCTTCTGGTCATCGTGGCCCCCGGTCCCGCCGAAGCCGATCGGTGGCTTGCGGACCTGAACCAGCTGAGCCGGGCCCCGGTCGCTCTCTATCCCCAGCGGGAGTCCCTGGGGGAGGACGAGCCGCACTACGAGATCGCCGGGGAGCGGATGGAGACGGTGGCGGCGCTGCTCGGGGGGGATCTCCGCATCCTGGTGACCACGGCGCGGGCCACGGCCGAACGCACCCTCATCCCGGCCGCCCTGTCCTCGCTGCGAGTGACTCTTCGGACGGGCCAACGATACCCGCTCCGGACGATGGTGGCCGATCTCGACCGGATGGGGTATCGCCGGGTGGCCTCGGTGACCGAGGTGGCCGAGTACGGTGTGCGGGGAGGGATCGTGGACGTGTACGGCTTCGGGATGGCGGCCCCCGCCCGGTGTGAGTGGTGGGGTGATGACATCAGCAGCCTGCGGCAGTTCGACCTGACGACCCAGCGATCGGGCGAGTCGCTCCCCGAGGTCGGGATCCTTCCGGTGTCGGCGGAGGCGGTGCTGAACGCCGGCGAGGGGGAGACGGGACAGCGGGAACGGAGATCCCTGCTCGAACTTCTCCCTCCCGATGCCCTCGTCGTCGAGGAGCGCGAGGGAGCGGATCGCGAGGAGGTGGCCCGCGGCTGGCGCGAGGCGGAGCATCACATCGAGGTGGCGCGGCGCCTGGGCGAATCGGTTCCCTCCCGGGAGGACATGCTGGTCGAACCGGGGGAGTGGTGGCGGATGCTGGGCCTCTTTCCGCGCCTCCTGGTGCGGGAGGAGGAGGTGGACCGGCAGTTCGGATTCTTCCCGCCGGAGAGAGTCGATCGCGATCTGGCCCGGCTGCGCGGACTTCTGGGGAGCGGAAAGCCGACTCTCATCCTGTGTGACAACGAGGGGCAGCGCGAGCGACTGGAGGAACTGCTCCACGACGGTCCCCCCGTGGCGGGCACGGCCACCCTGGCGGTCGGATCGCTGGATGGCGGGTTCGTCCTGCCCACGCTGCGGGTGCTCACCGACCACGAGATCTTCCGGCGGGCGCGGCGCCTCCGGCGTCCCCGGCGTTTCCGCACCGCGGCCCCCACCTCCCTCACGGGAACCCTGTCGATCGGCGATTACGTGGTTCACCTGGACCACGGCATCGGGATCTATCGCGGCTTGCACGCGATCACCCTTGACGGGGGACCGATTGACGTGGCGGTGCTGGAGTACGAGGGAGGGGATCGGCTGAATGTTCCTCTGTACGGGCTGGACCAGATCGAACGGTATCGGGCCGGGGGGGACGATGGCGATCAGCCGCCGCCGCGCCTGCACCGTCTCGGCGGGACCGCCTGGAAGAAGGTGCGGGACCGGACCCGGAGCGGGATCCGGGAGATGGCGGCGGAGCTGCTCGAGCTCTATGCCCAGCGCACCCTGAGTGCGGGCGACCCCTGTCCCCCCGATACCCGGTGGCAGCGTGAGCTCGAATCGAGCTTTCTCTACGAGGACACCCCGGACCAGCGCCGGGCCACCGAGGAGGTCAAGCGCGACCTCGAGCGCCCGCATCCGATGGACCGGCTCCTGGTGGGTGACGTGGGGTATGGCAAGACCGAGATCGCCGTGCGCGCCGCGTTCAAGGCGGTCCAGAGCGGGCGGCAGGTGGCGGTCCTGGTGCCGACCACCATTCTCGCGGAGCAGCATGGCCGGACCTTCACCGAACGGCTGGCCGATTTTCCGGTGCGGGTGGAGGTGCTCTCCCGGTTCCGGTCCCCGAAGGAACAGAAGGCCGCCCTGGCCCGTCTTGCCACCGGCGAAACCGACATCATCATCGGGACCCACCGGATCCTCTCCCGCGACGTCATCTTCAAGGAACTGGGGCTGCTCGTGGTGGATGAGGAGCACCGGTTCGGTGTGCGGCACAAGGAGCGCCTCAAGGAACTTCGTCTCCGGGTCCACGTTCTCACGCTCACGGCCACGCCGATCCCGCGAACCCTGCACATGTCGCTCGCGGGGCTCCGCGATCTCTCCCTGATCGAGACGGCGCCGCAGGACCGGAGCCCGGTGCTGACCTTCGTCGAACCGTGGGACGATGCCCTGATCGAGGAAGCCTGCACCCGGGAGCTCGACCGGGGAGGGCAGGTATTCGTGGTTCACAACAGGATCGAGACGATCGAGACCATTGCCGCCCGGGTGCGAAGCCTGGTTCCCCAGGCCCGGGTGGCGGTGGCGCATGGACAGATGCAGGCCGACCGGCTGGAGGAGGTCATGGGGAACTTTGTGAATGGGGGGGTCGACATTCTCGTCTCCACCATGATCGTGGAATCGGGACTCGATGTCCCCAATGCCAACACGATGATCGTCCACGACGCGCACCGGTTCGGACTCGCCCAGCTCTATCAGCTCCGGGGCCGGGTGGGCCGGAGTCACCGGCGGGCACACTGCTACCTGATCGCCCCCGACACCGTGGACCCGGAGGCGGAGGAACGGCTGAAGGTGCTGGAGCACAACACCGAACTCGGGAGCGGCTACCGGATCGCTCTCAAGGATCTGGAACTCCGCGGTGCGGGAAATCTGCTCGGCGCGGAACAGTCGGGGCATGCCCAGGCGGTCGGGTTCGATCTCTATCTCCGCTGGTTGGAGGAGACGGTCCGGGCCCTGCGGAACCGCCGGGGCGACGCCTCGCCCGCCCCTCCGGCCCCGCCGGATGTGGTCTTTGACCGGCCGGCCCGTCTCCCCGATGACTACATTCCGGACGACGAGGGGAAGCTGGATCTCTACCGGCGACTGGCGCGGGCAGGCACAATTGATGAAATTGGAGAGTTGGGCCGGGAAATCCGGGAACGGTTCGGACCGCTCCCCGCCGAGGCGGAGCACTTCCTCGACATGACCCGGCTGCGGGTGCTCGGCGTCGGCGTGGGACTTCAGCATGTGCTGGTGCGGGGGGACGAGGCGCGCCTCACCTTTCGGGAGGGCACCGCTCCCCGGCTGGCCGGGCTCACCGTGGCTCTCGACGATGTCCAACTCTCGGTCGAGGTGCGGCGCACGGTCCCGCTGTCGCTTCGATTGATCCGGCTCGGGGGCGTGGACATCATTCCCGCCCTGGTGCGGGCCGTGACCGCCGCCGCGCAGGCAGGCGCCCGATCGGCGTCGCCGCAGGCCGGGTAACACGAAAAGCAGTTCTCTTCTTTCACCGGAGTACGCATGCGCCGCCTGGTTCTGCTTCCCGTCCTTCTCCTCTCCCTGGCTGGATGTTCCAATCTGGGCGACCTCTTCTCGGCCCGGGCGGAGGTGGCCGCGACCGCCGGGGGGCAGGAACTCCCCGCCTCCCGGGTCGCCGACATTCTCGCCACGATCCGCGGAACGGCGGCTGACGTCGAAACGGCGGAGTTCGTGTCGAATCTCTGGGTCGATCTCACCCTCTTCGCCCAGACCGTGGCCGAAGAAGGCACCTTCCCCGTCGACTCGGGCCTGGTTCGCCGGGCCATGTGGCCGCAGATCACCGAGCAACGGATCGGTGCCCTCCGTGAGGCGATGCTGGCCAGTCGCCCCGCCCCGCCCGAGTCGGCGGTGGACTCGGTCTGGAGCCAGGGGGACATCCGGCTCTTCCAGCACATCCTGATCACCCCGGCGGGGCCCACCCCCGCCGACACCGCGGCCGCCCGGCGTGATGCGGAGCAGGTTCTGGCCCGGGTGCGGAGGGGAACCTCCTTTGCCTCCCAGGCCGAAGCGCGGAATCCCGATGCGACGCGCCAGGACGGCGGGTATCTCCCCCCGAGCCCTCGCGGTGCCTTTGTTCCCGCCTTCGACAGCGCGGCCTGGGCCCTGGAACCGGGCGCCTTGAGCGACGTGGTCCAGACCGATTTCGGATTCCACCTGATCCGCCGCCCGCCGCTGGAGGAAGTCCGGAGCCGTTTCTACGAGTTCGCCAGCGGCCGGGAGGGCGCGCGAGCCGATTCGTCCTACTTCGCCGCGCTCACGTCCTCCAACGACCTGAAGGTGCGCGACAACGCCCCCGCCGGCATCAAGGCGGCGATCATGGACATCCAGGGCTCCCTCAAGTCGAGCCGGGTCCTGGTGGACCTCAAGTCAGGCAACCTGACGGTCGGGCAGTTCGCCAAATGGATGACGGCCCTTCAGCCAGGGCAGCTGCAGCAGGTGTCGATCCAGCCGGACTCGAACCTCGTGCGGTTCGCCACCGCGATCGCCCAGCAGGAGCTGTTGCTGCGCCAGGCCGACTCCGCCAACGTGCAGCTTCCCGAGGGAACCTGGGCCGCGATTCGACTCGCCATGAACGCCGGCACGACGCAGATGATCAACGCGATGCAGCTCAACGCCCCCGAAGTGTCGGACACCAGCAACCCGTTGTCGGATCGAAGGGCGGCGGCGGCCGCGAAGGTGGAGACCTACTTCGACAACCTCCTCACCGGGGCGGCCCAGTATCAGCCCCTTCCCGGGGTGCTCGGAATCGTGATGCGCGAGGACCGGGGGGGCAAGATCAACCGCGCCGGTCTCGCCCGGGCCGTGGAACTCGCCATTGCCAAGGCCCGAGCCGACTCGGCCGCGCAAGCGGGCCAGCCCGCC
>JBGSKF010000060.1:0-9578 GCA_041741375.1 Gemmatimonadales bacterium
GGCCCGGCGGGCGGGCCATGCGGACCGTCGGCGCCTCATGTCCCGTGGTCACGGCGGCGGACAGCGCATCCGCGAAGGCCGTCACGGACGCAGGGCGGTCCTGCGGTCGCTGCGCCAGACCCTCACGCAACACGGCCTCCATGTTTCCGGGGACGGCGAGCCCGGGGGCTGCGTCCGTGAAGGGCCGGGGAGGATGGGTGAGACGCCGGGTGAGGGCCTCCTGGGCCGTGTCCCCCACGAAGGGGAGGGTGCCGGTGAGCATCCGATAGCACACCAGCGCCAGGGCGTAGACATCGGTGCGGGCATCGACCGGGTCGCCCGCCAACTGCTCGGGGGCCATGTATTCCGGCGTGCCCAGCACCTGGCCGCCCCGGGTGATCTCCGGTGCCACCGAGGCATCGATCGCCTTCGCAATGCCGAAGTCGACCAGCTTGACGATGTCGCCGGGCGTGAGCAGGATGTTGTCGGGCTTGAGGTCGCGGTGGACGATTCCGAGCGCGTGCGCGGCCTGGAGCCCCGCCGCGCACTGCCGCGCGATGGCCACGACCCGGGCGGGAGGAAATCGGGGGGTCGTCTCCAGGGCTTGGCGCAGCGTGACTCCCTCGATGTACTCCATCGCCAGATAGGGACGACCGGTGGGGGTGACGCCGAAATCGTAGAGCGCGCAGACGTTGGGATGGGTGATGCGGGAGGCGTGCAGGGCCTCGCGCCGAAACCGGCTCGCCGAATCGGGGTGGGCCGCCTGGTCCGGACCGATCACCTTGATCGCCGAGACCCGCCCGATGTGGACATGGGTGGCCCGGTACACCTCCCCCATGCCTCCGGTGGCGAGCTTGCTCTCGATCCGGTACCGGCCGTCGAGCACCTCCCCCGTCAGGTCCGCCGTCCCGGTGAGGGGGGTACGGTCCCGCGAGCAGAAGTGCGCGTCGTCGGCGTACTCGGTTCCGCAGGTGGGGCAGGTCTTCATTGCATCCCGATCCCCCAAGGGTTGCGCGGGCACGGGGGCAATCGCGCCGCATCCGGGTGAACGGTGTCAAATGTACCGTTCCGGTGAAGTTGGGTCAACGAGCACGATTGCCCTAAGTTGCAGCAAACATGTATCTTGCGGCCATGCGCAGAGCGTGGTTTTTCCCGGGGATTCTTCTCCTCGCCGGTGGCGTGCCCTCCTGTGCGCCTGCCCGACAACCCGTGCGCGCGATCACGCCGACCAGTCCCGCCGGGGGAGGGGGCCCTGGGGGTGCCCGAGTGGCCGCGCAGGAGGAAGGACTCCCCGCCGTCGATTTGGTCCGGGGGCCGCTTGAGCTCACGGTCGTGTATCCCGCGCCGGAGGTGTCGCTCGACCCCGCCGATTCGACTTTCCTTTACGGAGCCGCGGGCCACGGCCGCGCCACCGTGACCGTGAATGGAGCGGTCGCCGAGGTCTGGCCTAACGGTGGGTGGATTGCCTGGGCGCTCCCCCGGACCGGTCGCCCCGGCGAGGCCGTGTTCGAGGTGGTTGCGGTTCTCGGGGGTGACACCGCCCGGGTGACGCATTCAACCCGGGAACAGTTCCGGTACCGCCCCCCGCGCAACGGATCGCTCTGGGCCGATACCACGTCGATGTGGCCGCGCGGAGAGGCGGACTGGCCGGAAGGGGAGCCCTTCGTCCTTTCCGTGCGTGCCACCCCGGGTGCCGGAGTGGCCCTCCGCCTGGCCGATGGCACTCTCATCCCCTTCCTCGAGGGAGTGCAGCTCACTCCGGTCTCCGAGGGGATCCGCAACTTCGACCGGGATCCGCTCCGGCTCCGGCGGGACACCCTCGACGGGATCTATGGCGTCGCGATCGAGAGGGAGCCGCTCGGGGCGGGGGAGGGGCCTCCGATGCTGGTGGTCGCCCGCGGAGGGGACACACTGGAGATTCCCTGGCCCCTCCGCCTGGCACGGATCGGCCGCCTCCTTCCGGTGGTTCTCGACGACGATCCGGCGGGGAACGGCGACCCCGGTGCCGATGGCCTCACCCCGGGGCGGGCGGTGCCCGGGGGGGCCTATCACTGGTTTTTCCCGGCGGGGACCGTGGTCACGCCCGTTGGCCGGATCAATGGCGACCAGCGAGTGCGCCTCGATACCGGGCAGATGGCCTGGGTCTCCGCCCGGGAAATCCGCCCCGATCCGCGGGCTCTCCCGGAGGGTCCCGCGGTGATTGGGACCGTGACCATGACCCCGGGCCATCCGGCCCGCGTCCGCATTCCCGTCGGCCGCAGGGTTCCCTTCCGGGTCATCGAGGAGGGAGACCGTCTCACGTTGGTGTTGTACAATGCGGTGGGTGACGTGGACTGGATTCGGTATGGCGCCGAGGAACCGGGGGGGAACCTGGTGCGGGAGGTGCGGTGGCGCCAGACGGCGACCGATCGGGCCATGATCGATTTCCTCCTCGCCGAGCCGCTCTGGGGGTACCACATCCGGTGGGACCAGGAGGACCTGATCCTGGAATTGCGGTCCCCCCCGGCGATCGATCAGAAACATCCCCTGCGAGGTCGAGTCATCGTGGTCGACGCCGGTCATCCCCCGGGAGGGAGCACCGGGCCCACCGGACTCACCGAGGCCGATGCCAATCTCTTCATCGCCCGCCGCCTCTCGGCCATGCTGGAGGCGGAGGGGGCCACGGTCGTCTCCCTTCGCACCACCGAACACCCGGTCGGCCTGGTGGAGCGGGGGAGGAGAGCCGACCAGGCCGGGGCGGACCTCCTCGTCTCCATCCACAACAATGCCCTGCCCGATGGCGTGCCACCCGGGCCGAACAGCGGAAGCAGCACCTTCTATCACCGGCCCACGAGCCTCCCCCTCGCCCGCGCGGTGCAGGAGCAACTCGTCCGGCGTCTCGGCGCGGGCGATCTCGGGGTGGCCCAGGCCGACCTCGCCGTCATCCGGCGGACCGGGATGCCGGCCATCATGACCGAGGGCCTCTTCGTGATGCTTCCCGAGCATGAGGCGGCGCTGCGCCTGCCCGAGGTTCAGACCCGGTATGCCGAGGCGGTACGGGATGGTCTGATCGCCTTTCTTCGCTCAGTGGCGGGGGACCGGTGACCTGTGCAGAATCTGCTGGACCAGTCGTCTGTAGTCCGTAGGGGCGACGCATGCGTTGCCCGGGGCCCAGGTCAGTGCGGAGTCCGTCATCGCGAGGCGGCGATTGCCACAGGCCCTTCGGGCCTTCGCAACAGGCCCGCCGTGGCGATCTCGTGAGCGGGGGCTGGCTCCGGGAGAGGATGCCCGGCCTTCATGCCGGGACTTGGGCAGGAGGGTTCCGGCAGGAAGGCCGAGGTGGTGTCACGCGGAGTCGGCATGGGTTCACGGGATTGCCACGGGCCCTTCGGGCCCTCGCAATGACGGCTTTCCCGTATCGGGCCAATGGGCTTCTGGATTCATGATGAAAGCAGGTATGTCTGCGATGCGATTCCCCGGGATGCCATTCGTCCGCTCTCGCCTCCTCACCCTCCCGGGCTGGGGTCGCAAGGTGACGTGTGCCTGCCTGGCGCTGGTGGCACTGGGGATGGGACCCGGGGCCGGGATCCTCCGGGGCCAGGAACAGGTGGGAATCGAAGAAGCGGCGCTTCTCCGGTTCCAGGATTCCCTCCGCCGGGTCAACGACACGGTGGATCTCGGGGAACTCGAGAGGCGATTGATCCTCCAGGCATCCCGGGCCCTCTCCGATCCGGCGCTCCACCTCCGGCTCGGGTTTCTCGCTCTCCGGCTGGGTGAATTGGGCCAGACCGCCCACTTCAACGATGCGGCGAGCGAATTCCTCTGGACCACCCGGCTCCGTCCCGCCGCTCCCCTCGGCTGGTACGGACTGGGCCTCTCCGAGTTTGCGCTCGGACGGGTTCAAGCCGAGGCCTCACGCCGGGTTGCCGTCGGGCTGCTGGCGCGGGACGCCGCCGATCGGGCCGTCGTGGCCTTTGCGCGCGCCGCGGAGGTGGACCCCGGATTTGCGCATCGGCTCTATGCCCTGGCGGTGCGTTCCGTTCACGAGCGGGAGCCGGCCCGGGCCCGGCTCGCCCTGGAGGCGCTGCGGCGCACCGCGCGGGGAACCACCGCCTCTCTGGATGTGCGTCTCAAGCTCGCCCTGGGCCGAACCGAGCGCGAGTTCGGGGATCTTGCACTGGCCTTGCTGGCATTTGATCAGGTGGCGGACGATCTCGGTCCCCGGGGGGCAGGACTTCCACTTCTCGAGGTGGCCCGGACCCGCTTCCTGATGGGGCGTCGTGATGGGGCAGTTCCGTACTTTGCCGGGGCGCGATCGGACGATTCGGCTACCGTGGCCGAGTATCGGAGCGATCTCGCCCCGATCGCGTCCCCCGCGGAACTCGCGAGGTTCGATGGAACCCGGGGTGAGGCCCGGGCCACCTTCCTTGCCCGGTTCTGGCGGGAGCGCGATCTGGCGGAGTTCCGGGAGCCGGGCGAGCGTCTGGTGGAGCATTACCGGCGACTCTACGAGGCTCGGCGTCGCTTTCCCCTCCGGGTTCCTCCCCGGGTGTGGGACGACCGCACCTGGATCGCCGTCAGCGAGGGGCCCCGGGTGGACGAACGGGGAGCGATCTTCATTCGCCACGGCGAGCCCGACGACCGGGCCACCCTCCAGGCCCTGGGGGTCGAGCCCAACGAATCGTGGCGCTATGCCCGAGGGGGACAGGATCTGATCCTCCATTTCGTGGCCCGCCAGGATCCCGAGAACTTCCGTCTGGTCGAGAGCGTCTTCGACATCGTGGATGTGCGGAGTGGAACGACGCTTGCGTCGGGGGCGGCCAGTCGCCCGGGAGGCGCCTCTCGCGGCAGCTCGCCGCGCGGGAGCGGGGACGAGCTGGTCCGGTCTCGGGCCACCCTGGGGTCGGTGTATGGAGCGATCTCGGGCGCGGGAGGGTCGGAGGGGCGGGGTGGGGAGGATCTTCAGCTTGCCGAACGGCTGGTCGGCCGGAGCAGCATCGTCCAGGCCCGGGGGACCGATTCCTACCGGCGGCGGTTCCCGACCGACCTCGGCGCGCGGGCTCTGGTCCTGGTGGCTCATGGTGCCGCCCGTGAAGGGGCCCCGGGAAGCGTTGTGGTCCCGTTTGCCGTTCCTGGCAGCGGGATGCAGTCGGCGCAGGGTTCCGGAGGGTTAGAGTATCCCCTGCGGGTGCGTCTCCTGCTGAGCGATCTGGACGGCGAACCGGCCCTGCTGCGGGACACCACGGTGAGTCTTGAGACCCCGCGCCTTCTCCCGCCGAACCGGGTGGTCCGCGGTGCGGTCCGCCTGCCGGTGCCGCCGGGCCGGTATGTGGCCCGGCTGCTCCTCGAGCAGGGGGATCAGGCCGGGACCTCCTTTGCACCCACGGTGGTGGAGGTGAGCCGGGTGAGCCACGACTCCCTCTCCGCAGGCGACGTTCTCCTCCGGTCGCTCACCAGCCGGGGACGAGAGGTCGCGGTGGGAGCTCCCATCGACGACTCCCTCCTGGTCTCCCCGACCGGATCCTTTGTCCAGGGGGATCGCCTCGGCGTATCGCTTCTCCTGGCCGCGGAGCGCCCCTGGACGAGTCTCGAGGCGCGGCTTGTACTGATCCGCCAGGGAGAGGACGCCCGGGTGGAACTCAACCGCGTCATCACCGAGTCCGGAATGACCCGTTCGGCCCGGCTGGATCAGGTGCTCGACCTGGGCGGGGTCCGGCCCGGGGAGTACTCGCTGGAGCTGACGGTGCGGACTCCGGACGGGCGTCTGGTGCGCCGGTGGCGGGACCTGGTGGTGTCGGGGCGCTGAGCCCGGGAGCAGATTTGTGATGTGAATACCCATTCGTCGCGCCCTGCCGTCCCTTCGCCCGGGATTGTGCTCCCTCTCCCGATCTCCTAGCTTGACCATCCCCCACAGCTCCCCGCGCGAGGCTGGACGGGCACCCTTCGGGGTGGTTTTTTGTTCGCTCTTCCTTCGCTACTTTTGAACAGAACACAGAGAGGGATCCATGGCGTCTGCCTCCCCGCAGCGGGCACCGATTTCGCTGTCGCCAAACGCGATGACCGTCCTTGAAAAGCGCTACCTCATCAAGGATGATGCGGGGAACCCGGTCGAACGTCCCGAAGATCTCTTCCTGCGCGTGGCCCGGGTCGTGGCGGCGCCCGATCGGCAGTACGGCGCCTCGGATGGCGCGGTCGACACCCTCGCCGACGCCTTCCATGACGTGATGGCCCGTCGGCTCTTCATGCCGAACTCCCCCACCCTGATGAACGCGGGACGTCCCCTGGGGCAGCTCTCGGCGTGCTTCGTGCTGCCGGTGGAGGATGCGCTGAGCAACGGCGAGAGCGGCATCTATGACACCCTGCGGTCGATGGCCCTGGTGCATCAGTCGGGAGGGGGCACCGGCTTCAGCTTCTCGGCGCTCCGTCCCCGGAACGACATCGTGCGGTCCACCATGGGGGTGGCCTCGGGACCGATCTCCTTCATGTCCCTCTTCGACGCCTCCACCGACGTCGTGAAGCAGGGCGGCACCCGCCGGGGCGCCAACATGGGGATCCTCCGGGTCGATCACCCCGACATCCTGGAGTTCATCGCCTGCAAGGATGACACGACCCGGATCACGAATTTCAACATCTCAGTCGCCGTCACCGACCGCTTCATGGCCGCGGTCGAGGTTGACGGTCACTACGACCTTCTCCATCCCCGCACTCACGAGGTGGTGGGGCAGCTCCGCGCCCGCGAGGTCTGGGAGCGGATCATCCACGGTGCCTGGAAAACCGGGGAGCCGGGAGTGTTCTTCATCGACCGGGCCAACTACTACAATCCGGTGCCCCACCTCGGGTCGTACGAGGCCACCAACCCGTGCGGAGAGCAGCCGCTTCTCCCCTACGACGTCTGCAACCTCGGGTCGATCAACCTCGGGGCCTTCGTCTCCGGCACCGGCACCGACCTCGACTGGGACCATCTCCGGCGGGTTGTCCACCTGACGACCCACTTCCTCGAGAACGTGATCGACGCCAATCACTATCCGCTGGCTGCCATCACCGACCTGGCTCAGCGGATCCGGCGCATCGGACTCGGGGTCATGGGGCTCGCCGACGTCTTCGTCCGGCTCGGCATCCCCTACGACTCGGAGGAGGCCGTCGCCCTGGGACGCAAGATCCAGCGCTTCGTCGACGAGGAGGGGAAGAACGAGTCCGAACGGCTCGCCGGGATCCGCGGACCCTTCCCCGAATGGGACCGGAGCATCTGGGGGCCCGATGCCACCTGTGCCCGCGATGCGCAGGGCCACCGGATCCGCCCCATGCGGCGGCTCCGCAACTGCAACGTGACCACCGTGGCGCCCACCGGCACCATCTCGATCATCGCCGGGTGCAGCTCGGGGATCGAGCCCCTCTTCGCGGTGGCCTTCATGCGGAACCAGGCCGGCGTGCTGATGCCCGACGTCAACCAGGACTTCGTCGACATCGCCCGGCGCGAGGGGTGGTACTCCGAGGCCCTCATGCACCGGATCGCCGAGGCGGGACACCTCCAGTTCGACGAGGTGCCCGCGCAGTGGCGCCGGGTGTTCGTCACCGCCAACGCCATCCGGCCCGAGTGGCACATCCGGATGCAGGCCGCCTTCCAGGAATACAACGACTCGGCCATCTCCAAGACCTGCAACTTCGCCCACGAGGCCACCGAGGAGGACGTCGAGGAGATCTACCGCCTCGCCTACCGCCTGGGGTGCAAGGGAGTCACCGTCTATCGCGACGGAAGCCGCGACATGCAGGTCCTGAGCACCGGCTCCACCGCGAAGAAGGTCCAGGAACAGGCCACCGGGTCCGGATCCGCCCAGGCCCGGGGCGACCTCGCCGCCATGTCCTCCGCCGCGCCCGACGGCACTCGGACGGAGAGCGCCGACCTGCGGGGAGAACTCGCCGAGCTGCGGGCCGAGAACGAGCGCCTCCGCCGCGCGGTCCACGAGCTCGAATCCGAGAACCTCCAGCGTCGCCAGAAGCGGAGCCGCCCCGAAATGCTCCGGGGCACCACGCGCAGGGTCGACACCCCCCTCGGCACCATGTACGTCACCATCACCGAGGACGACAAGGGGCAGGCCTTCGAGGTCTTCATGAGTCTCGGCAAGGCGGGCGGAGCCCTCATGGCCGACGTCGAGGCCCTCGGGCGTCTCATCAGCCTCGCCCTCCGGTCCGGGATCTCCATGAAGGAGATCCATCGCCAGCTCCGGGGCATCAGCTCCGACCGGGTCATCGGTCTCGGCGCCAGCCGCGTCATGTCGGTCCCCGATGCGGTCGGCATCGCCCTCGAACGGTGGATGATCGAGAAGCAGGGGATCCAGGAGGAACTCCTCCCCGGCACTGCGCCGGCCCCCGCCGATTCGATCGTCCGCACCGTGTCCCGCGGCGGAGAGGAAACCCTCTTCACTCCCCACCAGACTGAACACCTGCTCGGTGCGTGCCCTGACTGCGGCTCCCAGCTCGAGTTCGCCGAGGGGTGCATGAAGTGTCACGTCTGCGGCTTCAGCGAGTGCGGGTGAGGCACGACAGGCGGTAGGCTGTCGGCGATAGGCGGTAGGGAGGGGAGAGGGAGAAGGGAATGCTGTCATCGCGAGGGCCCGCAGGGCCCGTGGCGATCCCGTGAGCCCATGCCTGCCTGACGAGACGCAGGGTCGGCCATCCTGCCGGAGTCGGCCATGCTGTCATCGCGAGGGCCCGCAGGGCCCGTGGCGATCCCGTGAGCCCATGCCTGCCTGACGAGACGCAGGGTCGGCCATCCTGCCGGAGCCTGCCATGCTGTCATCGCGAGGGCCATGCTGTCATCGCGAGGGCCCGCAGGGCCCGTGGCGATCTCGTGAGCCCATGCCCGCCTGGCACGACGCAAGGTCGTGCCATCCTGCCGGAGTCGGCCATGCTGTCATCGCGAGGGCCCGGAGGGCCCGTGGCGATCTCGTAAGCCGATGCCGGGGTCCCGAGACACCGGGTTGGCCTTCATGCCACACTCACCAGCGTCTTCCAGTGGGTCATGCAACAGCCTCCCGCCAAGATCAGCCCAGGTGGGATTCGTCTCTTCGATCAAGGCGACCTTCTTCGACCGGCGACCGGCCTTGATCTGCTTTTCGCGAGCAATCGCACCCGCAGCGCTTTCCGATGTTTCGTAGTAGACGAGCTTCCAAACTCGGTATCGCTTTGCGAAGGAACCGCCGTAAGTACCGAGCCGGTGCTGGAGGAGGCGACGGCAGAGATCGGATGTCATGCCGGTGTAGAGAACGGAGTTTCTCGTGTTCGCGAGGATGTACACGAAGTAGGGACGTGAGCGCATTCCGGAGTCTACTGCGCATCGGGATCTGACTCATGGCCCATTGGACGCGGGAAGGGGCACAAGTAACGCCGCACCAGCGGTCATCGCGAGGGCCCATGCTGTCATCGCGAGGGCGCCCGGAGGGTGCTGTCATCGCGAGGGCCCGCAGGGCCCGTGGCGATCTCGTGAGCCCATGCCTGCCAGGCGGGACGCAAGGTCGGCCATCCTGCCGGAGTTCTGCCAATGGGCCCTGGCATGAAGGCCGGCCACCCGCTCCCGGCGCTAGCCTCCGCTCACGAGATCGCCACGGGCCTTGTTGCGAAGG
>JBGSKF010000061.1:0-12356 GCA_041741375.1 Gemmatimonadales bacterium
TGGGCCGGAGGATAGAGCGCCATGCGCCCAGGCATTATATGGGACGGGTGTTCGCGACCGTGGCGAGCAACCTGCTTCGCATACCGGTGTACGATACCCAATGTGGTGCAAAGATCTTTCGAGCCACTCCGCAACTCCGCGACATACTCGCGGATCCCTTCCTGAGCCGGTGGTATTTCGATGTGGAGTTGATTGCACGCTTCCTTCTTGCCCAGCCGCCCGGAACCAACGGTGTCGACCTCATGTACGAAGCTACCCTCCGCGAATGGGTTGACGTGGCCGGCTCAAAGATGACTCTCACCGACATGGCCCGCGCGATCTCCGACCTCTCCCTCCTTTGGAGGAAGTATCACCACCGGCTCCCCGTGAACGGGATTTAGCCTCGGGACGAGGCTAAATCCTCAGGTTGGCCGCACTCCAGGAGCAGCGTCTGGTACACCCGAAAATCAACACGGCGATCGCTCCACCTGCCTCGTTCCCTGCAGTTCAAGTTGAGCCATCCCTCCAGCGAACTTCCACCCGGTCCCATCAGGCCAAATCGGGAACGGGATGCGATGAACCAAAACGGACTCCGGGAGGTTGCGAGCCTGTCCAAGCTTGAGGGAGACGATGGTTGTTCCAGGACTTCGGCACCTGGCGCGTAGTGCCGAAGGACGATGAGGGGCCACCCGACGATGAGGCGCTCCGCATCGGCCTTGGTTGCCTGCTGCAAAGCAGGACGTGGATCAAACCGCATCCCATTCAGGAGTTGTGATGCTGTCTCGGGGGCACTGGCAACTACCACCAGCAGCGCGCCGATCCACCACCCATCCCGGCTCAAGATCCTCAAGTGGGACAGGAGAGCTGCCGCCGTAACGATGGCAAGAGGAAGCATGGCCACGGCGTAATCAGCATAGATGTTTGTGCGGAGCGACAACCCGGCGAGAAGGGCAGGGCCCCCGAGAACTGTCCCGAGCCCCATGGCACCCACGAGCCTGGAGTCGCTCTTGTTGGAACCGAGGAGGAGCAATGCTCCCGCCAGTGCGCTCACGCCCAGCACGGGGGTCATCATCTGGGCGATTGCAGGAAGGAGCCGGAGTGACGCTCCGATTCCGCGGCCCCCCCAGTTTCCCATCCCGGTTTCCGGGTTGTAGATCGTGGCGAAGGTAACCGACCCCGCGATGCCTGCCACGAGGGGCAGCCAGAACCAGAGGATTTCAGTCCTGACGCCGTCGCTCGGCGGGCGGTGCCGGGGGATGAGCAATCGAAGCCCGAGCACCCCGAAGATCGGTGCCCACATCACCAGAAAGGATGGATGGGTCAGCACACCGCCGACGAGGGTTATCGCAGCCAGGGCAAAGGAACGAGGTCTGTGGGAGTCATGGGCGCGCAACAGCATCAAGATTCCCAGGGCGGAGAACAGGAACACCAGGCTCCAGTAACGAGCCATCCCCGACACGTACAGATGCCAAGGCGAGACGGCAACCAGTGCCAGTGCGATTATTCCGCCGTGCCGACCCCCGACGCGGAAACCCAGGGCGTGGATCACCGGCAGGGCAGCCAGCCCGAAAATCAGAGGAATGAGCCGTTGCCAGAATGGGATGACCGGGAGGTATGGGAGGAACGCGTGGAGCAGGAAGTAATAGAGCGGTCTTGCCTGTATGCCGGGTTGGAGAGTGGTTTCCAGCAGATCGGTGGCTTCGATGATGGTATACAGCTCATCCTGTTCGAACGGGAACGCCGCAGCCATCCAGATCCTCAGGCCCACTGCGACAAAACCGATTACCGCCAGCCAGACAAGGTACCTCGGTGCTTCCTGGCCTTCGGATGTTGCATTCACGTGAACTCTCTGCCGGTTGATTGTGATGGCCGGGTCTGTCCCATCGACGTCTCTGCGGTGATATTGCATGCCTCGAGCATCTTTGCGCCAATCGCGGACCACCCGAAGTGATCTTCAACATGCTTCCTACCCGCGGTTCCTAAATCTGTGCGGAGAACGACGCTGGCGGAGAGCCGACGAACCCCGTCCCCGAACTCCTCCGGCGCCTCTGCCAGGATGAAGTGCTGCCCTGGAATGAGCCCGAGCCCTTCCACTGCCACGCCGGTGGCGATGAGCGGCTTGGCCATCGCCAGGGCATCGAGCACCTTGAGGCGGGTGCCCCCTCCGTCCCGCATCGGGCAGATGTAGATCTCGGCGGCACCGACCACGGGGCGCACATCGGGGAGGAATCCGGCAACCTGTGCCCCCATACGAGCAGCCGCTCCCATCAGAGTCGGAGTGGGGTTGGCTCCGACCAGGGTGAGGGTGTGATCGGGGAGGAGCGGCATGATCTCCCGCAGCAGGAAGAGAGCCGCATCTTCATTGGTGTAAGCGTTGAGCCGCCCGACAAACACGAGAGTATTGGGGGTCGTGGCGGTCGGATCGGACGGCCTGAAGTACTCCAGGTCCACGCCGTTCTCCACCACATCCACCGCCGCGTCGGGTACGATCTCGAGCAACCGGTCCCGGTCGAGTGCCGAAACCACCAGATGGCGGGCGGCCCCGGTTCCTGTGGTCACCTCCAGTTCCCTGAGCCGCTTCGCCTCCCCCCGGAGAACGTAACGGATCAGCGGATTGCGGGCCTGGACACTCCGCCGCTCCATCATCTGCGATTCGACGTTGTGGTGGTTGACGATGACCGGAACCCCGCGAAAGTATGAGGTATAGGGCCAGAGGCCCGCGGTGTCGGCATGGATCAGGTCGAACCGGGTGGTGGTGGCCAGGGTGCGCAGGTGGTCGTGAAGGGGCTGGTGGCGGAGCCAGGCCACGTCGTAGGCCTCGCCGCGGAGGCGGGCCCGAAGGGCGGTGCGCACCTTGTCGAGCGTGTGCCCCTGGAAGGGGAGGGTGAAAACGTCGAGACCGGCGAGGTACGGAGAGAGGGCTCGCTTCGCTTCTTCAAGTTCGTCCCCGGTACGGAGCCGGGGAATCTGACTCAGGGACACGAGATGCACCCGGTGACGTGAAGCCACCTCTCGGAGCAGGTGGTAGGAGCGCTGCAACGCGCCTCCTGCCGGGGGCCAGGGGACGAAGTGACTGAGCCAGAGGATTCGCAAGGGCCGTGAATCAGTCACTGCGCACTCACCGTTACGTCGAGCTTTCTCTGGCTGGGAGTACTCTTGCCAAATGCTCCAAGCGCCGACTCGAGCGAGGTGAGAAGGCGCCGGGCATCGTGCCGCCACGAGTAAGGACCCTGAACCGCCTGGGGCCCCGCAGTGCCCAGCGTGGATCGAAGCACAGGATCAGCGAGCTGCACGATCCGCGCTGCGCACTCACCGGCGTTTCGATCGGAAAACACGAGGCCGCATCCCACCGTTTCGATGATTCGCCTTGCGGGCCGCATCGCCGAGGCGAGAACCGGAAGGCCCGCTGCCATGTAGTCAAAGAGCTTGTTCTGCACCGTCCACTCCCACTGATCGGTCACATGGTGGGGGATGAGTCCCACATCAAACTGGGGGAGAGACTCCAGTGCCGTTTCATAGGAGACCCTCCCGTGAAAGGTGACTCGGTCCTGCAATCCACGGCTCTCGGCGGAGCGCCTGGCTCGAGCGAGCCCACTGCCATCCCCGAATACATCGAGCGTGGGCCGGATGTTTGGTGGCAGGAGAGACAGGGCTTCCAGAACGGTGGGGAGTCCACGGCTCCATTCCACATTGCCCAGATAGACCAGTCGGAGGGCACCCGTCTGGTCCTCGCTGCGCGGGATGGCTCCGAGGCGCGGGATCCGATCAGGCAACGGCGTGTTCGACACGATGCTCATTCGTGATGCCGGCACGCCCATCGTCGCGAGTCGTTCCGCCATCTCCTCCACCACCACCCAGACTCCGTCGGCGCGGGGGAGGGTCCATCGTTCCACCAGAGCAGCGAGCCACGGATTTCTCACCACCAGGTTGACCAGCCTGAAATCGTGCCTGTTGTAGAGATCCCGCAGGACCCCGGGATAGTGCTCGGCCAGGTCCACGATCACCGGGCAACCGAGCGCCCGCCCCACCGCCAGCGCCAAGGGGGCGAGAGGAAGGTCGCGGCAGATGATGATCTCGACGGCCCGTTCCCCGAACACTCTGCGCGCTAGGCGGTACCACCGGGGGTTGATGAAGGCCGGGAAGGAGAGGGGGCCCTCGAGTGCGCGAAACAGTGCTGGGAGGGGTTTCATCCGGTGAATTATCAGGCGATCGTGGGCTTCTCGGACCGGCGCCCTGCCTCGATTGCGACAGACCAGGTGGACCTCATGACCCGCCTCCGTCAGGGTGTGGCAGACCTTCTCCACCCGAACGTCCCACGGATATTCGCTGTCCCAGATCTTTCCGATGATCACCGACGGCGGGGTTTCACGAGAGTTGGCGCTGTTTTAACCGTCCTCCCATTGGACTTGGCTGCCATCAGAACCGCTGCCGCGAGTCCGAAGAGGGCCCAGGTGAGGTCGTAGTAGGTCCAGGAGAGGAAGTAGCCCGCCACGGCGAATCCGAGAACGCTGATTCCGAGGAGCGGAGGCAGGAGGTTCTCAGTGCCGTCATCGTTGCTGCGTCCGAGCCGGAGGAGTGACACGATTGACCCGACTACCAGAATCGCGAAGGCCGATCCGCCTATGAGCCCCAGCTCTGCAGCGGCCAGCACGAAGGAGTTGTGGGCGGTGCTCCACTTCCATCCCCTCGTTTCCGAAGCCCGCGCCTGCCCGATGGCAGAAAGGGTTCCCTCCGCTGTGGAGAAGTTTCCTATCCCAACCCCGGTGAGGGGGTGACTGTACGCATACGCCATCCCCCGTTTCCAGGTCTCGATGCGGCCGGTGGGGGAGGTCCGGTTGTAGTCATCCTGGTCGTTGATGGTACGCATTGTGTCGAGATATCCCCCGGGGAGGAGCGGGATGGAAAGAGCAACGAGAACCGCGATGGCACTGCTGGCCTGGCGGAATTGGCGGTTTTTCCCCCGTAGCCCGAGGACGAGGATGGCGCCCAGAACCGCCAGCAGCGCCAGGAAGCCACCGCGGGACTTGGTTTCTATCACCAAGTACAGGAGGAGGGGAATGGCGGCGGCCATGGCTCCGCGATGCCGGTTGGCCTTGTCGATGAGCCACCAGACACAGAGAGGGAGCCCCACCACAGCCACAAGGGCTATGTCGTTGGCGTCGTAGGTGTATCCCCCACCAAGACGTCCCGAGGAGTCCCGATGTCCAACAAACAACGCCAGGATGGCTGCGGCGATCGTCGCGGCAGCAAGTGTCTTGACCATGAACCGGATTCCGACGGGCGTTCGCGCCGAGGCCCACACCATAATGGCGAACATGAGTGAACGGGAGAAAGCTTCGTAGACCTGCCTGAAGCTCTGTCCGGGGTAGATCCCAAACGGAATTCCGATGACCGCAATGAGGAAGACCAGCCCGGCCAGTCGTGGGATCCAATGCTTGCCAAGATCTCCGGGACGCCAACTCTCTATTGAACCGAGGAGCATCAGCATGCCAGCCACGCTGAGGAGGAGTGGGGCGCGCAGAGTGGCAAGGATTGGGAAGAGTCCGTGGATCCGACTGACGGTGATGAAGATGGCACCGGCCACGAACCACCGGGTGATGTCGGGCATCGCCACGAATTCTCGGAGGTCTTGGGAGGCAACCCCCGGTCCACTAGTGGCTGGCACGGGTTCTACTCTCGTCCCGGTCCACCGGGGGTGCGAAAGACCACCCCGTTCCAAGACTGCCGACTGTCGCCCCATGCGCATGGTTTTTTCCACCTTCTCGGGTCATGGATCCGACACGACTCCAGCGAGCATCGTGCCGCGCCGATCTACTCTCACACGGGAGGTCTCTGCACCGTGCTCGTCGGCCAGCCATGGTCAAACCTGGTGTTGCGACGATGCATCATAGTAAGTGTTGCGTAGACGCAACGTAAACGAGATCCTCTGTCGTCAAACGGCGGCAATGGGGCGAAGCTCCTCGAAGAGAACCCCGGCCTGTGTTTTCCTCGCCAACTGGTCTCGACCGGCAAGGATGGGCGGTCCGCCGCCCGATTGATACTCGACAATTCTCCGGCTCAGGACATCGGCGATTCCAGCGTCATCATCCGGGGCGGCTAGGTCAACACCTATGGCCGACAGGATTGCTCCGGTCGGGGAGTCGGGGGTGGCGAGCACCAGGTTCCACGATGCGAACCGCAGGTACTCAAATACCTTGGACGGGACGGCATACGGGCTGTCCTGTCCCAGGCTTAGCAGCATTCTGGCCCGAGCCATCTCTCGAAGCACTTCCTCGTGGGGCATCCTCGGCTGCACGATCACGAACGACTCGATGCTCTCCCGCGCGGCTATCGACTTGACCCTCTCAGCCCCGGCTCCACTCGGTCCGATGAAGACGATCTCAAATGAATCGGGGGTGAGTCCGAGGTCAGCTATCACACGGCGGGATGCACGGAAGAAGACATCGGGGTTTCGGTCGAGGTATACCTCCCCGGTGTACAGTACTCGGAAGGGATCGCCGGGCATCTGGGGCGCCATAACGGGCAACTCCTCGTCATCGTCCCACCCATTCATGACGGTGATGAACCTGGCCCCGGCACCCGGATGCGCCTCGATCATTGCCTTTCGCAACGGTTCAGTATTGGCCACTACCATCGCGCAATGGTCCACCACTTCTCGTTCGGCCCGCCGGGCAAGAACCCACCGCAGAGGACTGCCGAGATGCTCCGGCGTTCGCACCGGAAGCGCCCATGGGTCCCGAAGATCGATGACATGAGGGAGGCCCAGTTTCCGCGCCAACCGGCTCCCGGCAAGGTGTACTTCATGCGGGGGCCCGCAGGTGATCAACGCCCGGTGGAATCCCGGCCGGAAGACCTCCCTCGCCACTTTTTCGGCCGCTCCAGCCCAGGAGATATTGCGCCGATATTCCTGAAGGACCCACCAGTGGCGGAGAAGGTCCCGTCGCGACCCCAGCCAACGGGACTCGTCAGGTGCGAGGGAGTGGGGAAGGGCTCGTGCACTGTTTTCGTTCTTCGTGGGGCCAGAGCCGGCGTCGAAATGGCGTGTATTGCGGCCTTGTTTACGAAGCCGGCTGCGGAGCCCTGACCACCAGCGGTGGATTCGAGCTTCCCATACCTCGGACCGGAGCGGCGCGACACCGACACCCGTTACCCCGGTTCCCTCCGGAAGCCGCTCCAGTCGTGCGGAGTGGGTTCCCTCGTTCCACGACTCCGGTAACGCAGTCACCACGTCCACCACGTAGCCAAACCGCTCGGCGTGGCGCACCATGCTTGCCCAACGGACAGCACCGGCCGATTCCATGGGAGGAAAGTGGTACGAAATCAGGAGCAGGCGTGCCTTCCCTTCAACCATCATGCCCGGATCTCGAAGAGTCAGGGTGCGTCTTGTTGGCCTCATCGTTGCACGCCTGACCTCCGGCAGCTCGGCCGGCAGCTTTCCCTTAGGGATGGCATCGGGTTACCCTCTTGTACGCCGTGAACAAAGTGCTCCTCCCTTGTGCCTTGGGCCGGGAACTGTCCAGACCATGAGATCTGTCGCCAAGCGAATTGTGGAACTGGGCGTCCGGCTCCCTGGGTTCGGGGCCCTCCGGAGGCGTCGGCTTCGGAATGGGGTGCTGATCCTGGCGTATCATAACATCGTTCCGGAGGGAGCGGCGCCGTCCGGAGAATATGCCCTCCATCTCCCGCAGGAGAAGTTCCGCGGACACCTGGCCGAGATTGCACGGCTCGCCGAGGTGGTGCCCCTGGCGGAGTCGATGGGGGAACTGGGGAATGGACGGGCCCGGCCCCGGGTGGTCATCACATTCGACGATGCCTACCTGGGGGCCCTCACCGCCGGGGTGGAGGAGCTGGCCCGGTTCGGCTTTCCCGCCACCTTCTTCGTCTGCCCCGGCCGGCTGGGTCGGGAGACCTTCTGGTGGGATCATTTGGCCTCGGACCACGGCGGGGCGCTCCCCGAATCACTGCGGACCCGGGCCCTGGTGGAGCTCCAGGGCCGTGACGAGCCGGTCCTCAAGGCGCTCGGTGCAGGCAAGGCGGGCGACCTCGAGCTTCCGCCCTGGATGCACACGGGGGATGAGGAGTTGCTCCGATCCGTGATCGAAACTCCCGGTCTCTCCCTGGGAGCCCACACCTGGAGCCACCCGAACCTCACCGCAATTTCCGACTCGGACATTGAACGGGAACTCACCGATTCCCTGACCTGGGTGACCGGGCTCGGGGCCTCCGGCGTGCGATGGCTCGCGTACCCCTACGGACTCGAGGCGCCCCGGGTCCGCCGGATGGCGGAGCAAGTGGGTTTCAAGGGAGCCCTGCGGGTGGATGGGGGGTGGCTGGATTCCGACGGTGCAGGCCACCGATTCGGCTTGCCGCGCTACAATGTGCCCGCCGGCCTCAGCGCAGAGGGCCTCGCACTCCGCCTCATGGGGTTCCGATGCCGATAAACCCTCGGACCATCCTCGTGACCGACGGCGAACAGCGCTCGGCGCTGGCGGTGGTTCGTTCCCTCGGCCATCGGGGCCACATGATACACGTGGCATCCCACGAGAAGCGTCCCCTGGCCGGCGCTTCCCGGTACACGGCCGGCACATGGCGGGTACCCGATCCCCTCGCCAACCCTCCAGGGTATGTGGCCGCCATCGATGAACTGGTGACCCGACTCGCGCCCGGCATCATTCTCCCCATCACCGAGGCCGCGCTCCGGGCCCTCCTCCCCGAGCGGAACCGTTGGCCCGGAGTGACCATTCCCTGGCCCGGGGCGGATCGCTTCGCCGCCATCTCCGACAAGGGCACCGTCCTGCGAGCCGCCAGTGAACTCGGCCTGGCCGTTCCGAAACAGTGGGAGGTCGCCACCCCTGCCGCTCCCCTTCCGGTACTCGATCCCGGGGAGTTCCCGGTGGTGGTCAAACCCCACGCCTCGGTGGGCAGCGGGTCCGCCATCAAGTTCGGCGTGACTCACGCCGAGGATGCCGGGGCCCTGAACCGGGCGCTGCGACAACTCCCCGCCGCCGCCTGGCCGGTGCTGGTGCAGGAGAGAATCGTCGGGGATGGTCTCGGCGTCTTTCTCCTCCGCTGGGAGGGACGAACAGTGGCGGCCTTTGCCCACCGGCGGATCCGCGAAAAGCCCCCCTCGGGGGGGGTGAGTGTCTGCGCCGAGAGCGTGGCCCTCGATCCCGCCCTCCAGCGGTTGGCCGAGCAGCTCCTCGATCACTTCGATTGGAACGGGGTGGCGATGGTGGAGTTCAAGGAGGACCGGGCCACCGGCACCCCCATCCTGATGGAGGTGAACGGTCGGTTCTGGGGCTCCCTGCAGCTCGCGGTGGATGCCGGGGTGGACTTCCCCTCACTCCTCGTGGCTTGCGCCAACGGCTCCCCGCCTTCGGAGCCTCCGCCCTGGCGCATCGGGGTGCGGACCCGGTGGTGGCTGGGAGACCTGGACCACGTCCTCATCCGCCTTCGGCATTCCGCCGAGGCGTTGCACCTTCCACCTGGAACTCCATCACGAATGCGAATGCTGTGGGATTTCCTTGGCGCTTCCGTCCTGCGAGGGCAGAACGAAGTGTTCCGGCTCCGGGACCCGGGGCCGGCCGCGCGTGAGATGGCTCAATGGGTGAGGAGCTTGGGAAGATGAGTGACACACAACGGATCCGACTGCTGCACGTCATTCAGAACCTCCACTACGGGGGGATGGAGCGGCTCCTCTCCGACCTGATGCACCGGTTCGACCCGACCCGGTTCGAGCTGCATGTGCTGGTGCTCGGCTTCTTCGGGCGGTTCGGTGAGGGACTCGCCGAGGTCGCGACGCTTCATCAGGCCCCACCGCTGGAGAAGTGGTCGCTCCTCTGGCCCCGGCGCCTCGCCGCGAGCATCCGGAGCATCGCCCCCGACGTGGTCCATACTCACAGCGGGGTCTGGTACAAGGTGGCACTGGCCGCCCGTGCCGCGGGCGTCCCCTTTCTGGTGCACACCGATCATGGGCGGCCGACGCACGACCCCTGGCTGGCACGGTTTCTCCACGGTCGGGCGGCCCGGCGCACCGACGTGGTGATTGCAGTGTCCGACGCGCTCCGCCAGCGGCTCGAGGCCACCGTGGTGCCTCGGGGCACCCGGATTGTGGTGGTCCGCAACGGGGTGGATACAGAGCACTTTGTGCCGGGTCGTTCCGACGGGATTCGAGCCGCCCTCGGCATTTCTGGGGAGGCGATGGTGCTCGGGAGCATCGGCCGGCTCGAGGCGATCAAGGGATACGAAGTGGCGGTGGAGGCGATGGCCCACCTTCGCGAGAAAGTCCCCGATCCGGTGGCGCTGGTCCTCGCGGGAGACGGCTCGGAGCGCTCCCGGCTCGAAGCGATGGCCGAGTCACTCGGTGTGGCCGGCAGCGTACACTTTCTGGGCTGGCGGGATGACGTGCATGAACTCCTCGCCACGTTCGATATCTTCACCATGTCCTCCCACTCGGAGGGGACCTCGGTGAGCCTCCTGGAGGCCATGAGCACCGGGCTCTGCCCTGTTGTGACCGATGTGGGCGGGAATCGGGCGGTGCTCGGTCCCGAACTGGCCCACCGGCTGGTCCCCCCCGCCGATCCCGCCGCCCTGGCCGCGGCGTGGTCAGAGGCGATCCAGGATGTTGCTGCGCGTGCTCGTGATGGTGCAGCAGCACGGGAACGGGTGATCACCGAGTTCAGTCTCGATGCGATGGTGCGGGCGTATGAGGGTGTCTACTCGAGGGGGGCGTATATCGTCCCCGAGGCTCCGGTAGGAAGTCGCGTAGGGTGACCCCTCGGCATGTTGCTTGCTGATGCCTCCCCCATCATCTCTGTCAAACGGGGCAATGCACACCATGGGTTTAGCGACAGTGTCACCTCCCGGTGTGCCGATCGCGGCGTGGCGTGGTGCCATCGAGGGGCACCACCTGCCCGGTTTGGATGGTCTCCGGGCCGTGGCGGTTTTCATGGTTGTGTTCGGTCACGCGGGCGTCCGCTCCGCTGCTCCGGATGTCGGGGTCCTCGCCTTCTTCGTCCTCAGTGGTTTTCTCATCACCTGGTTGCTGTTGAAGGAACGGGCGAGCACGGGGACAAACAGCCTGTCACATTTCTATGCCAGGCGGGCGTTCCGGATTCTTCCGGCCTACTTCGCCTATCTTGCGTTCAGCTTTTCCCTCGACAGCTTCCTGGGCGACCTCCGGTGGAAGGATGTCCTGCTTCCCTCCCTGACATACACGGTGAACTACTACAACGCGCTTCACGGGCACCCCTCCACCTCCGTGTCCCACCTCTGGTCCCTGGCCATCGAAGAGCAGTTCTATTTTCTGTGGCCGATGACGTTCATGGCGCTGTTCGTGGTGGGCCCGAGGAGGGTCATCCATTTCCTGCTCGGCTCCATCCTGGTGGTCGCCACCCTGCGGAGCGTGCTCTACTACGGGACCAACCTCGGGCCATCCTACGTGTACAACGCCTTTGAAACCCGCTTCGACAGCCTCGCCCTCGGATGCCTCATTGCCGTGGCGGCGGGAACTCCCCTCATGGAGCGCCTCGTCTCGATCGTGGCCGCCCGGTGGTGGTATTCTCTCCCCGCCATTGCGCTGTTGTATCTGGTGCGGTTTCATGTCGGCAGTGCATTCCACTACGGTCCCGGGTTCACCCTGGAGGCCCTGATCGTGGCCGTGCTCATGGTGCAGATCATCGTCTGGTCGAAGGCCTCCCCCTGGCGTTTCCTCAACTTCCGCGCGGTCCGGTACCTCGGCGCCCTCTCCTATGCAATTTATCTCTACCACGGGTGGGGTCGGTCTGTGGGGGGGAGGGTGGCGGACGTGCTGGGAGGAGGAGAGATGGCCCTCGGGGTGCTGGCGAGCATCCTCCTCGCGATGGGGTCGTACCACCTGGTGGAGCGCCCCTTCCTGCGCCTGAAGGAGCGGTTTGCAGTCGGCAGAGCGAGGGTCACGGCCTAGCGGGTGATTTCGTTGCATCCTATCCCCGTGGCGCGCCCTTCCCCTGAGAATAGCGATCTCACGTTCACACGGCCCGGAGTCCCCGTGCACCCGGGGCTTTCGCCCCGGGCTCGGCAGTGGGGCCGTTGACACGGCCCTGAACCCCTCGATGCGACCCTGGGCCATTCACTCGGCCCTGAACCCCTCGATGTGACCCTGGGCCATTCACTCGGCCCGGAGCGTCGTCCGTGCACCCCGGTGGCGACAGCCACCGCACAGCCGAGCAAGGGGCGTGAGCCCCGAGAATTCCAATCCTGAATTCCGAGCAAGGAGTGCGTAGGGGCGCGCCGTGGCGCGCCCTCCCCCCGAGAATAGCGATCGCAAGTTGATACGGCCCGGATGCTTGTCCGTGCACCCCGGTGGCGCCAGCCACCGCATAGCCGAGCAAGGGGCG
>JBGSKF010000062.1:0-24113 GCA_041741375.1 Gemmatimonadales bacterium
GATGACCTCCGGGAGCATGTGGGCACCAAGATCGGCGCCATCGCCAAGCCCGACGACATCTTCTTCACCGCCGACCTTCCCAAGACCCGGAGCGGCAAGATCATGCGGCGGCTCCTCAAGGACATCGCCGAGGGACGGACCCTGGGCGACACGACCACCTTGGCGGACCCCGCGGTGGTGAACCGGCTGAAGGAGATGTACGAGGGGGAGGAGGGGTAGGCGGTGGGCGGTGGGCGGTGGGCGGTGGGCGGTGGGCGGGAGGCGGGAGGGAAAGGGGAGTAGGGAGTAGGGAGTAGGGAATAGGGAATAGGGAATAGGGAGTAGGGAGTAGCGAATAGGGACTGGGTGTTGGGTATTGGTGTTTGGTGTTAGGGGCTTGCGATTGCGTCGAAGTTCGACGACGCTGTCATTGCGAGGGCCCGCAGGGCCCGTGGCAATCTCGTGAGAGGATGTCGACATCACGTGACGCACCGTAGCCTTCATGACGAAGTCCCTCCTGCGGAGTTCTCGATGACGGCCATGCTCATCTCCCCTCTCCCGCTCTGCGGGAGAGGGGCCGGGGGTGGGGCCGGGGGTGAGGGCCAACGCAGGCGGTAGGAGCCGTTCTCGACGGGCCCATCCCCATCGGTTATCGGTGACATCCATACAGATCGTCAATACATTTTGATCTATGAAACGGACCACATTGAAGATCGATGAGAGTGTGCTCCGCGAACTCAAGCAGAGGGCCGCAACCGAGGGGAGCAGCATGCAGGAGGTGGCGAACCGCCTCTTGAGAAGAGGACTCGCCGCCCGGCCGACGGAGTCATGGACCCTGTGCCTGACCGGGTGGGAGGCCGAGCCGCGGCCCGGAGTCGACCTCCTCGACCGGGGGACCCTGTTCGATGTGATGAACGGGCGCTGACGGATGCTGGCCCTGGACACCACCATCCTGGTCTTCGCCGAGATCCGCAACGCCCCGGAGCACCGCCAGGCGGAACGCATCCTTCGAGACCTTTCCGAAGGTCCCGAGACCTGGCCCATCCCCTGGCCCTGCGTCTACGAGTTCCTCCGGGTGGTCACCCACCCACGGGTGTACCATCCTCCGGTTCCTCACGCCATCGCTGTGAGGGACATCCAGGCCATCCTCTCCTCTCCCTCTCTCGTGCTCCTCTCGGAAACCGACCGTCACGCCCAGGTCATGGAGCGGATGATCCTGGCGTCCGGGGCCACCGGCAACCTGATGCACGACGCCCATATCGCGTCGCTTTGTCTCGAGCACGGTGTGACGGAGTTGATCACCGGGGATCGGGACTTTCATCGATTCCCCGGCATCCGGGTGCGAAATCCCTTCTCCCAGGAGGAACCGTAGCGGGTGACGGGGCGGTAGGCGATAGGCGGTTATGTCCTATGTCCTACGTCCTACGTCCTATCCGCCGCTACCTTGCCACCCCATTCCCGTACCGAAGCCAGATCACCATGAACTTGCCGCAGCTTCGTCTGATCAGCAGATCCTCCTGGAACTCCCAGGGGATGTCGGCCCCCGGCCCGTAGACCTCCATCGCCTCGATCTGCTGGGGATCGAAATCGTTGACGGCCCACCCGACCTGCGGCTTGGCCCCGTTGATCGAGATGACCGGGGGGCAATCGACCCCACGGCGGCCGGCTCCCTTCGCTGCGGCCTTGTTCGGGGGGCCGAGTCCGTAGCTGACATCCTTGTAGCGGGGCGGAAGCCCGAGATTCGGTTCCGAGAAGGTGTCGGGGTGAACCGCAGGAAGAAGCGTACCGACAAAGTCGCCGAGCACCACCGGAGCCGCGGCCATGATGTCATCCCGCGTGACAAAGGTGCCGAGATAGGCATGGGCCCGGCGGGTGGCCCGGACCACGTTGAACAGCATCCCCTCCACCACGATGTCGGGCAGGTCAAAGGGCCGGGCGTTCAGCATGAACCGGAAGTTGCGCGGTTCCTTCTCCTCCACCGTGACGGACATCTGCACCGGAAGGAAGCCGATCCGACGCACCGTCAGGAAATACTTGCCCGGCCCCAGCTCGGGAAAGGCGAACCGTCCCTCGGTTCGAGTCTCCGTGGACCAGGGCCCACGGGTCTTTGGCGAGGCACCCCCGAGAATCACCTCGGCGCCGGGAATCGGGGCGCCACCGCTGTCCACCACCGTGCCGAACAGAAGGGGGCCATCCCGTGCGGCCTCTCCGGCGGGAACCTCAGCCACGATATCGGCGAGGATCTGGGCGCGGGGAACCAACTCGAACTCCAGGGCCACCGGGGTTCCGGCCGGCAGATCCACTGTCACCTGGACCGGCATATAGCCAATGCGACGCACCGTGAGGTTGTACTGTCCCGGTGCCAGCGACGGGAAGGTGAAACGTCCGGTCGGGCCCGCCCGCGCGCGATGGGGCCCCCGGGTCTCATCGGTCTCCCCCACGGCGATGATCTCAGCCAGGGAAAGCGGAGCGCCCAGGGTGTCGGTCACGACCCCGCTCAGAGGAGGACCTGGCGTCTGGCCGCTGAGATCCCCTGTCAGGGCAAGGCCCATGGCGAGTAGAACCCGCCCCATCCGCGAGGGGCTCACCGCGAAGATGTGCATGTCGCAGTCTACGGCTATCTCGCAACACCGTCAACCGGGTATCGCCGGAGCCCCGGCCGGGCTGAAGCCCGCGCTCGGCGCGCTGCGCGCGACATACCCTGAAGGGTGGATCCGCCGCCGGGGCCGGTGACGGGCAATTGGTCCAGGACGGTGGTCTCGAATGCCCCGAAGGGGTATCATCCTCATAGCCCCGGGTTGCGCCGCGGGCGATACCCGGAGGTCAGCTTTCCCGGGCTGAAGCCCGCGCTCGGCGCGCGTCGCGCGACACAGCTGAAGGGTGGACCGGTCTCCGGGGGCCCGTGACTGTCGATTGACCTGGATTGATGATCTCGAACGCCCCTTGAGGGAATCGTCCTTAGAGCCCCGGGGTGCGTCGCCACACGCGTTCCCCAAGGATCGGCCGTCAGCAATCCATCTTGCCTCTTGCGTCGCCCAAGGGATCATTGTAACTTGATATTCAGCAGATTGAGCCTTAATCCAACTTCGAATTGATCATCGAGATTGGGATGATGCCCAGAACCCTCCACACTGTATCTACCACCCTGGAATTGGCACGGTTGTTGAGGGGGGGGGTATAGTCGAACGGTTGAGAGGTCGTTGCACTGACCTACTCCAACGCCACCTCTCCTTCTTGCTCCTTGTTGTTGGGGCCAACGCCTGCCAAGCCCGGAATCCGTCCTCCGTAACCCTCCAGGAGGAGTATTCTATAGAGATCCCCGACACACTCTCACCCACGGGACTTGCTGTTTTCGGTACTGGCAATCATGCCGTTCTCTGGTCGTCAGATCAGAGATGGATCGGTGTAATCTCGGACACTTTCTCGATCGTTACCCCTCAGTTGCTGGATCGCCCTCACCTCCCAGTAATCGGTGCCACGACTCAAGCCGACCCCAACGGCAGGTTGCTTCTCAACGTTGTTCAGAGTGCACCTATGGACAGTTTGATCATTGGATGGTCCCAGCTCGATCCGCCGCGCCGGATCTCGTCTACCTCGGTCTCCCTGGGTAGCTCAGCTGTGGCCGCTACTAGCTCTGGATCGGGCTGGTCGATCCTCTCGACCGACCCTCGAGGCGCGATCGTGTCCCACGTCTCTCCTACCCACATTGGTCAGCAGAAGGTTCGAACGCTCGTGCGGCTCGAGGGCCCTGCGACGAACTGGTCACTCGCACCAACGGATAGCTTGCCCCTCGTGGTCCGGAATCACCATCCATTCCATGTATCCGCAATCTCGGATGCGGGGAAGCCTGCCATCGACGAGGTGCCCTTTCCCCCAGTAAGGTGGAAAGAGCATGACCCGAACGATTTAGTGGGTGGGCCGACGGTCGTGGCAGGTACGACCCTCATTCGCACGCTTGTCGACAAGCGAACTGGTGCGTTCGCGGTACTTCGAATGGTTCCGGGCGGCTCTGTTGTCTCCGACATTCCGCTCCCTCTCGTCTTCGCGGCAGGCCGCGACTCCTCTCTGGTCGCGGTTCGACGCTCCGACCTTCTTGAGGTCGTGTGGTTCAGAATCGTCCACTTGCCAAGATCTGTCTTTCCGGATGCCTCAGCACAATGAACTCCTCACTTCTACGACGGAGGCAGCTATGTCACGCCGATTGTACCTTCTCGTTCTCACGTTCACGCTCGTGTGTACCTCAGTCAGTACTTACTCCCCCGCCCAGGCTCAATACCTCACCTGCAAGGACTGCGGCGAGGTCATTCAAGCGGGGCTGCCGGTGTTCTTCTGTCAGACCGAGCTCCTGATGGGATTCCAAGACTGCTTCGGCCCCATGCTCCCTACGATTCCCTGTTCCTTATGGGGGCCATGGACCTTCTGTTTCCTGCACGGGTTTTTTGAGGACGAGACCCTCTCCCTTGCCTTGGACGGGAGTTTGAATTTCGCCAATGTCAGTCTTTCAGACCAGCGGCGCCTCACCGCACTGCGATCTCGGTCTGCCTCGCACCCACCTGCTGCCACGACGTCACGCTCCATCCAAACCTGTGAAGGCGTCGTCATTCAACGAGCTTTTGGGTCAACCGTTGGCGCAACACTCCGTGGTCTATCGCAGGTTATCGTACTCTAGGCGACCGGAATGGGCCTCCTTCTGGCAAGAGAGCCGACTCACACCGACGGTGGCAACGGGGTTGCTCGCTGCTTGGCATGGCTTCACGGCATCGGTATAGGAACCACGAGTCCAGGATTGGCTTGCGCCATCTTGGTCCTCGCCTCACCTGCTCAGGCACAAACCGCAACCTTGGTGGATCGCAAGGTGGTGAGCCCCGCTTCAGTCCCCCTTACTTGGGTCATGGGGCTGGTCGTCGATTCTGCGGACCGAGTGTTTGTGCTGGATTGGGGTGGTAAGCAGATCTTTGTTCTCAGCGGACGCGGGGTCGTGGAGGCGACCCTGGGCCGTCCCGGGCCGGGCCCCGGGGAGTTCGTCACTCCCATCAACCTCGGTTGGCACGGCGATTCTCTCTGGGTCGTGGACGCCTCTCTGAGGCGCTTGTCGTGGTTCTCGTCGCGGGGCACTCACCTCGGCACTGCCAGCATCAGGGAGGAGCTTCCACAGGATCTGGTCCCCATGGCCAGTCCCCTCGCCAACGGAGTCCTGGGAGACGGTTCGTTATTGGTAAATTTCAGCACGGGCTCGCTCAGCACGGTAGACAGCATTCCGCTCCTGGCATGGCGGGCGCAAGGGCAGTTTGACACGTTGTTCGTGTACGACCGCCCGCCGTCATCCCGGATGACCTCCCCGGGCGGTCGAATGACGCGCGTGCCTGCTCCCTTTGCAACCAACCTTTTGTGGGAGGTCAGCGCCACCGGAGAGTGGTACGTTTTGGTCCGCCGACCCCGAAGCCGGGAGATCCAGCAACGTGCCGAAGTGACCGTCGTCACTTTCGGGGACGGTCGGGGGCGAACGCAGAAGCGCTGGACCTTCGAGACCCCTGCGATCGCCATCCCTCGCGAGGTGCGGGACAGCGTTCTCGACCTGCATGCCCTGAACACGGGGGTAAGTCGCGCGGTGATCTCCCGTACGGTCGCGATTCCGCCGACTTTCCCCAGCGTCACCGCGGTTGTTGCTACTTCCGACCGGACGGTCTGGCTGCGGACCGAGGGGGACCGTGAGGTGGCCCAGTGGACTGTCTTCACAATGTCGGGCCAGATGCTGTACCGCGTACGCGTTCCGGCGGGGTTTCAGGTCATGGAAGTCAAGGGGAGCACGGTCTACGGTATCGCGACCGATGACGACGGAGTTCCTCAGGTTGTCAGCTACGGCATCCGGCGCTGACCTGACGGCAATCTCTCGTGGAGAGGGGCATCCCCTCGGCGAGGGAGTCGGACGACGAGTGGATTCCGGGATGACGATCCGACTAGCCCGCGCTGATGACCTCGAATGCCCCGAAGGGGCATCGTCCTCATAGCCCCGGGTTACGCCGCGGGCGATACCCGGAGGTCAGCTTTCCCGGGCTGAAGCCCGCGCTCGGCGCGCTGCGCGCGACATACCCTGAAGGGTGGATCCGCCGCCGGGGCCGGTGACGGGCAATTGGTCCAGGACGGTGGTCTCGAATGCCCCGAAGGGGCATCGTCCTCATAGCCCCGGGTTGCGCCGTGGGCGCTACCCGGGGATCGGCGCCGCGTCCCGATTCCAACAACCCCAACGGGGTTGCGTTCCTCGGGTCGGCTCCTGCCCTCAAAGATCGGCCAAGCGGGGTCAGGCCAAGTGGGGTCTCTCCTCGATCTCTGGGACTGACACGCAACCCTGTTGGGGTTGGAAAACTCAAGGTCACGTCCACCCGGGCGGGGCCCTCGAATTCCCGAGTCGATTGACCCGGGGAGGACCCGTTCGATTAGCTTTCCCCCATGCCTCCGAGCCAGGACCTGATCGCGCGCATCCAGGGAGTTCTTGCCCGATATCCGACTCTCCATCTCGCGATTCTCTTCGGGTCCGGTGGTCGGGGGCAGGAACGCTTTGGCAGCGACGTGGATCTCGCGGTGGACGCGGGGCACCCTATGAGCGCGGCGGACCGAACCTCGCTCATCGGAGATCTCGCGTTGGCGACCGGACGGCCCGTCGACCTGATCGACCTGTGCTCCATCGGGGAACCGCTGCTGGGGCAGATCCTGGGACACGGCATCCGGATCGGGGGTTCAGCCACGCGCTTTGCCACCCTCCTCAGTCGTCACCTGGTGGACCAGGCCGACTTTCTCCCCTTGCGGAACCGCATCCTGGATGCGAGGAGAACGGCATGGACGGGAACCTGATCCGCCAGAAGCTCGAGTCGCTTCGCCGGTGTGTGGAACGCATCGAGAGTCGGTGCCCGCCGGATCATGCTGCCCTGGCAAAGGACCCGGACCTGCAGGACATCGTCACGGTCAATCTCACCCGAGCCGTTCAACTTTGTGTGGACATTGCGGCCCATTGCATCGCCGACCTGCGCACTCCTCCCCCCGATTCGATGGGCGAGGCATTCACGGTGCTGGCGCACGCCGGGATCCTGTCCGACCCCCTCGCCAGCCGACTGCGGCGCGCCGTCGGATTCCGGAACATCGCCGTTCACAACTACCGGGCAATGGACTGGGAAATCGTTCACGCGATCGCCACCGTGCATCTCGCCGACTTCAGGGAATTCGCGCGAGTGATCGGAGCGCGGTTGGGTTCATGAGCCGACCGGGGTTGGGTGGCCCCTCGTCTCCTCAGGCCACCAACCGCCAGATCTGCGCCACCAGGAACGTCACCGTGACGCCGAGCGCCACCGGCATCAGCGTCGCCAGCACGGTCCAGCGGGCGCTCCCCGTCTCCCGATAAATCGTATAGATCGTCGTGGAACAGGGATTGTGGAGCAGACTGAAGAGCATAAGGTTGACGGCGGTGAGCGTGGTCCACCCTGCCCCGCGAAGCAGGTTTCCTAACGCATCGGTGGAGTCGAGTTCGAACATGACTCCGGCCCCGGGCCCGACCCCAACCAGGTTGCCGGTCAGGACCGTGAGCATGAGAATCGTCGGGATCACGATCTCATTGGCCGGTATCGCCACCACATACGCCAGCAGGATCACCCCGTTCAGCCCCAGCAGAATGCCCACCGGATTGAGCCAGGAAACGAAGTGCTCCGCGAGGCTCGGGCCCCCGACATGGATGTTGGAGATGAGCCAGATAACCGCCCCTGCCGGGGCCGCGAACACCACCGCGCGCCAGAGCACGATGAGGGTCCGGTCGATGAGCGAGGTGTAGAGCGTCCGCAGGATCCGCGGCGGCCGGTAGGGGGGCAGTTCGAGACTGAAGGCGGTCGCCTCGCCCCGCAGCACGGTGCGGGTGAGAAGCCACGAGCTCAGAAACATCATCGCAATGCCGAGCACCGCCACGCCGACCACGGCCATGGCGGCGGTGATGCCGGCGTACCGGGCCGGCACCAGGGCGCCGAGAAAGATCGAGGCGATGAGAATCTGGGTGGGCCAGCGCCCGTTGCAGAGCGAGAAGTTGTTGGTGATGATGGCCACCAGCCGCTCCCGCGGGCTGTCGATGACCCGGGTCGCCACCACCCCCGCCGCGTTGCACCCGAACCCCATGCACATGGTGAGCGCCTGCTTGCCGTGGGCCCCGGCCCGGCGGAACATCGCGTCGAGGTTGAAGGCCACCCGCGGGAGATACCCGAAGTCCTCCAGCAGAGTGAAGAGCGGGAAGAAGATCGCCATCGGAGGCAGCATGACCGCGACCACCCAGGCGGTGGAGAGGTAGACCCCATCCACCAGCAGACCGCTGAGCCACCACGGGGTTCCGATCGCGGCGGCCCCCTGCTGCAGCAACGGATGCGCGGTGTCGATCAACAGATTGGCCAGCAGGGACGACGGCACGTTCGCTCCCGCCACGGTGAGCCAGAACACCACCGCCAGCATCAGCAGCATCAGGGGGAACCCGAACCAGCGGCTGGTGAGGAGCCGGTCGAGGGTCCGGTCGAAGTCAAACCGGGCCCGCCGCACCCCCTCCAGGCGGGATGCCTCGGCGATGCGGGTGGATTCCGCGTGGAGGTGTTCCACCACCCGGTCGTGGAAGTCGGGACGCAGCCCCCAGCGGAGCCGGGTGGCGACATCGAGAACGTGATCGGCCGAAGCCGCAGGGTCGGGCCCGATGTCCACGCCCTTTCCGTCTCCCTCCCCTTCCCTCTCCCCCGCTCCCCACTCGGCGATCTCCCCGGTCCGCACCGCCTGCTCGACCCGTTCGTCGGCATTGAGGAGTCGGAGAGCCACCCACCGCGCATGGGGAAGATCGGGATAGGCCAGCTTCAGCACCGGCTCCAACTCCGCGACCGCGCGCTCGACATCACTCGGGTGCCGCTCGATCCGGAAGGGCTTCGGCGTGACGGCTCCGGTGGCCACCCGGTGGATGGCGTCGAGCAGTTCCGGGATCCCCTCCCCCCGGCGCACCGCCGCCGCCACGACGGGAACACCGAGCTCCGCCTCCAGACGCCGAGGATCGATGCCCACTCCGGTGCGGCGGGCCTCGTCCATCAGGTTGAGGCAGACCACCGCGCGATCGGTGATCTCCAGCACCTGCAGCACCAGATTGAGGTTCCGCTCGAGACGCGTGGCGTCGACCACGATGACGGTGACGTCGGGCTCACCGAACAGGATGAAATCCCGCGCCACCTCCTCGTCGGTGCTGCCGGCCTGCAGGGAGTAGGTACCCGGCAGGTCGACGAGCCGGGCGCGGAGTCCCGCGTGTTCGAAGTTCCCCTCGGCGCGCGTCACCGTCTTGCCGGGCCAGTTGCCGGTGTGCTGGCGGAGGCCGGTGAGGGCGTTGAAGACGGTACTCTTGCCGGTGTTGGGATTGCCGGCGAGGGCCACCAGGTAGTCCCACCGTTCGGGATTGACACCCAGTTGCACCAGGTTCGCGGCCCGGCGAGGAGAGCAGCCGCGACACCCGGGGGCGGCGGGCTGAGCCAGGGGAAGGGCCGCCATCACGCCGCTCCCCGGGTGGCGTGCGATTCCCCGGTGCCCACTCCGACCCACGCCGCCTGCTGGCGTCGGAGAGCGATCAGGGCCCCGCGAATCCGGTAGGCCACCGGATCGCCGGAGGCGCTGGACAGTTCGGCGCGCACCACCGTGCCCGGCACCACACCGAGGTCAAGCAGCCGACGGCGCTGGGTCCCCTGGCAGGCGGGGGAGATCCCGAGCACCGGGGCCTCCTCGCCCTGGGCAAGATCGGCGAGAGTCCGCGACCATGCTTCGATCGCCTCCACAGTCTGTTCGGCATCGAGCGTGACGGTCACATTGGCCGCGTGCAGGAGAGGGATCTCAAGCGGCCGGTTGCCGATGCGGAAGCGGATCCGGTTGGAGCCGACTTCCTCGACCTCCACCGCGAATCCCGGCGACAACCCCGCGCCCAGGAGCTGGTCGTAGATCTCGGGCGGTTCGTCCTCGAGGTGGGTGATCACACCGCGGGATCCCGCGGGAAGGGCTGCCAGCGGCCGTCCCTGTGCGGGAGGCATCTGACCCGCCGCCGTCGGGATCGGATCACCGTGGGGATCGTAGATCGGGTGTCCCATGCGCGCCGCAAGCCGCTCGGTATCGGCGGCGGTGAGGAGATGCTCCTGGCGCTCCGCCTCCTCGTGCCATGCCCCCGGGGCGACGCCGGTCCGGTCGGCCAGATACCGCTCCCAGAGGCGGTGGGTCCGGAGGATCCGGAGCGCGTACTCTCGGCCTGCATCGGTGAGGGTCACCTGGTCGCCCTGGACCCGGACCAGAGCCAATTCCTGGAGACGCTCAACCAGCCGTACGGCCCGATGCCGCGACACCTCGAGAACCCCCGCGAGGCCGGCGGATGCAAAGGGAAGGTTTCGTGATTCCTGGTGGTAGAGGTACTTGAGGGCGTCCTCCAGCCTGACGCGCTCCGAACTCCGAGCAAGTCGGCCCGCGCGCGCCACCAGCCCCCACCGGGGCCAGAGCACCACGGCAGCAAGCGCAACAAGTGCCGCGAAAACGAGGAGAGCAATTCCGGGATCGACCACAGTACCTCCAGCTCGGCGAAAATGCCGACGTGCTGGCGGAATAGTTAAATTAGTCTTGCCTAAAAATCAAGTCTCTAGGGGTCGGTTCGTGCCCCCCCCTTTTCAACGAGCCCCGGCGGGGTTGTGGGCGAGAGTCATATTTCGGTTCTTCTCCAGTTTCCCTTACCGACAAAGTTGAACACAAAACGGCAACAACATCTTGCGCGACTCCCGAACCCCCCTGTCCGCCATGCGGTCACGGCTTGGTAACGGCTCTTCACCGTGTCGGGTGGGTGAGAGACACGTCGATCGCATCAGCCGCGCCGCTGCGAGGGGAATGGCCACAAAAGGCACAGAAGTCACAAGAGGCACACCCTCTGTCGGATTCGGTGCGTGTGAGGGCTCAGCCCTCTCCAGGCTTTGCGTCCTGTTTCCGGGATGTTGCCTTCGTCGCAATGTGGGAGGCACAACCCGAGAGCTCCGAATCGCTTTCAGCGGAGTCCGATACGACGGCTTGGGTCTGGGGCATTTCGCCTGGTCAAGTGGACCTGACGGGCACTGGTGATTCGGTGCTGCTGGTATCAGGTTCGCGTCCCGCCTTCTCGATTTGCTTCCCCGGAGCCGCCTTTGCGGTGACCTGGGAGGCGCGACCGGACAGCGCCCTCGATTTCACAATCGTGTCCGACTCGACGGCCTGGGCCCATGGTCGCTTCCCCGGCGAGGTCCTCGTAACCGCTCGATTGGTCAACGCGCCGGACATATTCGGGGCGCTGATTTTGAAGGTCGAATGAACTCCGCTGGCGCCGTCTGGTCGCTCGTGGCCTGGGTGCGCAGGGAGGGATCAGCGGGCACCGGGGGGCCCGGCCGTGTGAACGGCCGCACCGCCGAGCCCGGGGCGAAAGCCCCGGGATTTCAATTCAATTCAATGCGAAAATCCGTGACTCTGCTTCCTCCTCCCGACCACGACCAATTTTGGCGAGTTCCTTCTCCTGGAATCCAGCGGTGTAGGGGCAGCGATCAGCGACACCGTTCCGGTGACGGGTCATCTGGCACCTCCGTTCGCCGTCGGCGTCCCGACCTCCTCAGATCCCTCGCTTCACTCGGGATGACTCGTTCGACGGGTAACGCTGCCCGACCAAGGCGAGAAACGGCGTGAGGATCCGTTCGGTCATCCCCCAGACCACACCCTCCTGCAGGTAATACCCCGGGGTCGTAAACGTGGTCCCCTCCCGCGGCCAGACGTAGGGCCGCCGGGTGTCGGGATGGAGGAGGGTGCTGAGGGGGGTCCAAGTCGTGATGGAGACCTCCCGGTTGGGCCTCAGAGGTTTCCGTCCCTCAAGCAGAAACACGTGGGGTCGAACGCTGATGGCCGGCAACACCCGGGTGGAGGGAGCCAGATCGTCGAGGGTGCCGAGGAACGGGGCGTTGCGCAGGTCGAGATCGAGTTCCTCGATGGTCTCCCGGATGGCGGTGGCCCGGAGGTCGGCATCCCCGGGGGACCAGCGGCCCCCGGGGAGCGCCATCTGCCCGGACCAGGGATCGCCCGGATGCTCGGCGCGCCGCAGGAGGAGCACCGCATCGGGATGCTCGGGGGTGACGATGAGCGCCACCGCCGCCCGGGCCCGCGCCGGGTCATTCACCTCGTGCGGCACATGGGACTGGAGTTGCCGCGCGAGGCGGTCCACCCAGGTCAATTGAGCCCGCAGCCTCCGCCGCAGCATCCTCCGGCCGGCGGGCCGGGCGCCGCACACGAGGAGGGGACCGGCGTGCCGGAGCGATGCGGTGCCGGCACGGAGAGGAGTTTCTCGGGGCGGGTGGCGCCACAGGCGGGGCAGGTCACCGCCTCGCGACTCCGGACCAGGGCCTCAAACTCGTTGTTGCAGGTGGTACACCGATAGTCGAAAAGGGGCATGAGCGTGACGGGGTGAAGGTCAGGACAGGTGGCGGATGAGAAAATCGGCGGAGGCGTCGAACACCTGGTCGAGGGCCGGGGTCCGGCCGGCGAAGGGGTGCACGGCGCCGAAGGTGTGGCCGGTGTGGGGGATGATGAGGAGTTCGGCCCGTCCTCCGCTCGCCTCGATGAGGGCGGTGGCCTCCCGGGCCGGGACGGTTTCGTCGGCCTCGCCGTGGATTACCAGCCACGGGGCCTCGAGTTCCCGCGCGGCGGCCGTGATGGAGAGGTCGGTATCGGCGCGGGCCTCGACTTCGTCCAGCACATCGGTGTACATCGGGAGTTTCTGCCCGGTGCGCGCGTTCTCGATGGTGAGCACCCCGTCCCGGCGCCACTGTTCCTTGAGGTGGGGGCCCCATCGATCGAGCGTGGAAACGGCGGACCAGGTCACCAGGGCGGCGATGCGGGGCGTCCGGTGTGCCGCGAGAATGCTCACACCTCCTCCCCGGCTGTGTCCCACCAGACCGACCGTGGAGGGGCGCGGAACACCGAGCCGCCCGGCGTCGAGCGCGCCGAGCACGGTGTCGAGATCGTCGAGTTCGGCGCTGAACGTGTTCCGTCCAAAGCGCTCGGGCCAGGTACCGTCTCCCGCATCATCCACTCCACTTCCGCTCACATTGAAGGACACGGCGGTGAAGCCGGCCCGGGCCAGCCGTTCGGCGAAGGGGGGGAACATTCCCCAGTCCTTGAAGCCCTTGAAGCCGTGCAGAATCAGCACCGCCGGCCGGGGCTCGTCGTGGGGGCTCGCCCGCACGTCGACCAGGATGGGACCGAGACGACCGGGAAGCGAGTATTTGGTGAGTTGGGGCGTTGCCATCGTCTGTCCTCAGGCTGGAAGCTGGACGGCCGGTTCGAGCAGTGTCAGTGATCCATGATTGGCGTCGAGTTTCGCATGGCACCCGATCGGCAGGGTCCACTGATCCTCCAGATGACCGATCGGGAACCCATGGACCACCGGGATCTTCATCGGAGCAAAATAGTCGAGCAGGACGGTCTCCAGCCCGAGGGCGCCATCCGCCGCCGTGCGACGGAGGTCGGTGAAGTGTCCGACGGCCACCCCGGCCAGGCCGTCGAGGTGTCCCGCGAGGCGGAGGTGAGAGAGCATGCGGTCGACGGCGTAGAGCGCCTCTCCGGTATCCTCCAGGAAGAGGATGGCACCCGCCAGGGAGGGGAGATACGGGGTCCCCACGAGGCAGTGGAGCAGCGACAGGTTTCCGCCGATGAGCGGCCCCTCGGCCACCCCTTCCACCACGGTGACGACCCGGGGCGACCTCGGTACGAGCACACCGGCCGGCGGCGCGGGGAGAGCAAGTTCCCCGGCGCACGGGGGATCGAAGATCGAGCGGATCAGATGGAGCCGGCTGAATTCGGTGAGCCCATGCCGGGCCACGGGACCGTGAAAGGTGGGGATCCCGGTGCGGGCGTGGACGGCCAGCAGGAGCGCGGTGATGTCGGAATAGCCCAGGATGATCCTGGGATGCGATCGCAGCGCCTCATAGTTCACGCGGTCGAGAATACGAGTCACACCATACCCACCTCGAAGACACCAGATGGCATCGATGTCGGGATCCTCGATCGCGGTGTTGAGGTCGGAGACCCGCGCATCATCGGAGCCCGCCAGATAGCCCCGCGCATCGGTCACGTGGGCGCCGGCCACCGGGACGAGACCGAGCGCCAGGCAGAGTTCGAGGGCGCGGGCAAGGTCGTCGGGCTCGAGGAGCGGCCCGGAAGGAGCCACCAACCCTATGCGGCTCTTGGGTTTGAGAGGCCTGGGCCGGGAAGCGGCCTTCATTTGGCGTGTCATTGAGGATAGAATTACGCGCTGTCGCCCCACCTTGGACAAGGGAGCCCCGTGCGCGCCACGCACCCCACGCTCGTTGCCGCCGCCCGTGCCATCACCGCCCAGCGGGATACCATGCTGGCGCGGTGGTCCAGCTGGCTCACGGAGCGATCCACCGGGGCCCGGGCCATCCCGCCGGAATTCCTGGAGCACCAGCTCGCTCTGATCGTGGACGTCCTGCATGCGATGGTGGGGCCGATGCGGCGGGAGGTGCGCCCGCTCTGGCGGCGGGTGACCGAGCACTACGGGCGGCTTGCGGCCACCCGGGGGCTGGCCGCGGGCGAAGTCGTGGAAGAGATGCAGTACCTGCGGGAGTTGCTCATCCGCTACCTGGCACCCGCCATCGCGGCCATGCGCCCCCGGCAGGGAATGGCGCTCTTTCTCCGGCTCAACCGGATCGTGGACCAGGGGGTCACGATGGCGGTGGTGGGCTACACCGACGCCCTCGTCACCTCCCTGATGCCGGGCGACGACGATCCGCCCGCCTCGCATTTCGACGACGCGGCGACGCGGGCGGAGTTCGAGCAGATGGCCTCGGAACTCGCGGCCATCATGACCCCAGCGAAGCGCTAGGCCCGCAGTCCCCAGTCCCCAACACCCAACACCCAGTCCCCACCACCTAACCCGGCAGAGCCGGAACCAAAGGGGTTCACGAACCTGGGTCACTGTTCCGCTGGGACTATCCCCATTCGTGAACGACCCTTGGGCCAATCTGCCGACGTGTACGGGCCGTTCGTGAACGGCCCCTGGGCCCAACTGCCGGCGTGTACGGGCCGTTCGCGAACGGCCCGTACACGGCCTTCCCTCCCAACCCGCGGCGGCCCGCGGGCCGCCGGTGTGGGTTTCCAGCCGTCACCCAAAATATTGTTGCCGCCTTGCGTTCAATCCTGTCCGTAAGGGACTAGAACCCCTTGACGATGAGCCCCACGCTCCGACGGAACGTCGTTCCGAGCGGGAAGGGCGTGGTGTTGCTCACCTCGGTCACGGCACAGGACGGCGGGACCTTGCACTTGGTGCCCGGGGGGCAGGTGCCCGCATTGAAGTTGAGCGTTCGCCCGTCGGGGTTGCTGACAACCTGGAACTGGTAGGTGATCGGCTCCTGCTTGCCCTGCACCGGGGCGATCGGGGTGTCGAAGGTGAAGGTGGTCAACTTCGATTCCAGGTTGCTGCTCCCGTTGTCCCCCCGCAGCAGCGCCGTCGTGGTGGCAACGTGGACATCGGTTCCCGCCGGATCGAAGCTCCCCCGTCGCGCGATGAGGGAGATCGTATACGGCGTTTCCCGGTTGGCCGCCCCGGTCGCGGAGAGATAGAGCTGCACCGTCTTGATGGTCTTGTTGGACCCCGCGGTCCAGAAGGCAAACCGGGTCAGGTCATCCTTGGCACCACCCGGAGCACAGGAGTTCAGCGTGGAGAGGGTGGTAACTCCCGTGGCGGTGAAGAGGACGGAGGGGTCCCCCGAATCGGGACCGTTGGCCGGTTGGGACACGTCGAGCGTGGCCTGGAGGTCGTTGAGCCCGTCTCCCAACAGCCACGACGTCACCGCCGTGGTGCCGTCGCTCCCGGTCGTGGTCTGAGTCGGGGTCACCACACTGCCCGACGATCCGCCCGCCTGCCAATGGACCGGCGCACCAGGCGTCGGATTGCCGAAGGGATCGGTCACCCGGACCTGGGGAGCGATCGGGACGGCCTGTCCGGACCGGACCGATTGTCCATCTCCCGCCACCTTCGTGATCAGCGACCAGGGGGCGGGAACCACGTCGAACAGGTTCCCGTCGGTGCTTTCCGGAATCCCGTCCAGCGTGGCCGCAGCGGTGACCCGGTATCCCGAAGCCGCAGTCTCGATCGAGAGACCGGGGAACGTGGCGACACCGGCCACCGCGGCCCTCGAGGTCACCGACCCCGCCGCGAAGGAGCTCTGATTGAGGGAGAGATCCACCTGCTCGGTGGCGATCCGCACCCGGACCCCGTTGCGATCCTGGACCTCGACCACGAGCGGGATGGTGCTCCCCGCGGCCACCTGGTCATCGGTGGCCGGCTGAGTGGTGAAGGCGAGCCGGGCCGGAGGGTTGGCCGTGGCCGAGAAGCGAATTCCCCCGGTGGACGCGGGGTCGCCGTTGTAGACGAAGTTGGTGCCGGGAATGGCGTCTCCACCGTTCTGGGCCGTGGCCACCACCGTGTTGCTTCCAGCGGTGGTTCCCAGGGTCCAGCAGGCCCGCGCCACGCCGGCACCCGATCGGCGGTGGGGCCGGCGGGCTCTCCCATCGCCTGTTCGGGAGCTATGTAGAGAGGGGTCCCGACCGACATCCCGGTCTGGGTGAGCTTCTGGGTGCCTTCCGTGGCCGCGCGGGCGATGCCAAAATCGGCCACAAGCGCGTGCCCGTTGGCGAGCAGGATGTTCTCGGGCTTGATGTCGCGGTGCACCACGTTCTGGACGTGGGCATGTCCGAGGGCATCGGCCACTTCGAGGGCGATCTGGACCGCGTCCTCCACCGGCAGTTGCCCCTCCCGGTCGATCCGGTCCCGCAGCGACTCACCCTCCACAAAGGGCATGACGTAGTAGAGCAGCCCGTCGGCCTCCCCCGAATCGTACATGCCGAGGATGTGAGGATGCTGGAGACGGGCGGCGAGCCGGATCTCACGCTCGAACCGGTCGGCGCCGATGCTCGTGGCCAGTTCGGGATGCAGCACCTTGATGGCGACATCCCGATCGTGCTTGACATCCTTGGCCAGAAAAACGGTTGCCATTCCTCCCCGGCCAAGCTCGCGCGCGATGGCGTAGCGATCGGCCAGACAGGACCGCAAGCGATCGAGCATCTCGGACACGGGTGCTCCTCAACGGGTTCAGGGATTCCCCGGAGTATAGGTGTCAGCCAGCTTCCTGACCAGAGGCATGCCCCTCCGGACCCCGGTGCGCATGGAGACATTTCGGGCGGCAAACTCGTGATGCGGGTAGAATTCCCCGCCATGTCGACCCGTCGCCCCGTCTCATCACCGGACCGATGACCCTGCCGCTCGCTGCCGCCCTCCCCTGGCTCCTCCCCTTCCTCGCGCTGCCTCGTTTGGCCACCCGGCGACCGGCCTTGCATCCCACGGCACCGGTCCCCGACGGCCACCCGCTGGTGAGCATCATCGTGCCGGCCCGGAACGAGGAGGACACCCTGCCTCTCCTGCTGCCGTCGCTCCTGGCCAGCGAGTGGGGCTCGGTCGAGGTGCTGGTCGTGGACGACCAATCCACCGACCGCACGGCGGCGATCGTCGCCGAGCATGCCGCACGGGATCCCCGGGTCCGGCTGATCTCCGGGGCGCCCCTCCCCTCGGGGTGGTTCGGCAAGCCGTGGGCCTGTGTGCAGGGGTTCCGGGAGGCACGCGGGGATCTGCTCTGCTTCACCGATGCCGACACGGTGCATGAACCGGCTCTCCTGGCCGCCGCCGTGGCCGCCTTGCGGGAAGAGGGGGGGGGCACCGGTGCCCTGAGCGTGATCACCGAGCAGGTATGCCTCACGTTCTGGGAACGCGTGGTGATGCCTCAGGTGTGGCTTCTCCTGGGCATCCGCTATCACCCTTCGCGAATCAACCGCGCCACGAAGACCCGAGACACCATCGCCAACGGGCAGTACATCCTGCTGACCCGGGAGGCCTACCTGAACGCCGGCACCCATGAGGCGGTGCGTGGTGCCGTGGCCGAGGATCTCGCCCTGGCCCAGCGCCTCCTCGACACCGGGTCCCCGGTGCGGATGCGATTCTCGGCGGGCCTCATCCGCACCCGGATGTACCGGTCGCTGGCGGAACTCGTCGAGGGGTGGTCCAAGAACCTCTACTTGGGAGGCCGCCAGAGTTTTCCTGACCAACCCGTGCTGCGCTTCCTGGTTCCGGTAACGCTCCTGGCCGGGTTTCTCTTCTGGCTGGTGCCACCCATCGCGCTCCTGGCTGGAGCCGGGGCCTGGGCCTGGATCGCCACCGGCGCCTCGGTGGTGTTGTGGGGACTGGTCTCCGCCGGGATGGGGATTCCGGTGCCCTACGCCGCGGGATATCCGGCCGGGGCGGCGATGGCGGCGTGGATAGCGTTCCGGTCGATTGTCAGAGGTGGGAGACGGGTGCAATGGCGAGACCGGATCTACGGCATCGACGGCAGTGTCCCCCGGAGCCTGAGATGATGATCGAGATCGTGGTGATGGTCGTGCTGGTGATCGCGGCCAACATTCTGCTCCGGCCCACGCTGCGCCGCTTCGAGGCCCCGGGATGGGCCGTGCGGCTCCGGAGCCGCCCCCGGTCCCGCGTTCTCCTCGGCCTGTGGGCTCTCGCTCTGGCCGCCATGGTCGGGTTGTGGTTGGTGGGAGAGCAGCGCGGGCTGCTGAACGGTTTGCTCCTCCTGCTGTGGGTGGGAGTACCGCTTACGGCACTTCGCCTGACCGCCTTTCTGTTGCGCCGGTCGGGGAACCGACCGCCGCGGTGAGCAGGGCTGTGTTTAGCACCCAGTTCACCGCGCGGAGTACGGAGTCATCCCGAGTGAAACGAGGGATCTGAGGAGGTCGCGGGAGTACTCCCCGTCGTCCGGGCTTCGTGTCCGTTGTTCCGCGAGAACAGAGTCAACGCAAAGTCGCGAGGGCGCAAAGACTAAAGGAGACCGGCATCCATATCGAGGCGACGGGGTGTAGGGGCCGTTCGCGAACGGCCCGTACTACACCTGCCGCTTTCCCGGATCCCCTCGCAGGCTCGGGGCAGGCTCCTCGCCTCCGGCTCGGAATGACGATTGATCTGAGATCTCCTTCGTCCTATGTCCTATGTCCTATGTCCTATGTCCTATGTCCTATGTCCTTTGTCCTGCGTCCTACGTCCCATGCCCAGTCCTGCCTATCCTCCGCTCACCGGTATCAACAAACCCACCACGACCCCCCCATATGTGCCGCGATCTCTCGCGATCCTTTTCCCCCCGGAGACACTTTGTCCTGCGCTCTTCACCACCGCCCCCAGAAGAAGATCGGCCCAGGAGGACACCTTCACTCCCGCCCTGAGCTCCGCCTCCCAGACGCTCTCTGTGCCGCCCCTGAATGGCTGGTCGTCGTCCCACATGAGGGCGCCGCCCCCCAGGGAAATCGCGGGTCGAATCGGACCGAGTCGTGGAAGGGCAAGCCGCAGGCCCCCAAGGAGCTCGAGGCCGCCCGACGACGGGGTGGTGCAACTGGGCGGGTCGCTGAGCTGGCAGTTGTGGGTCGCACCGAACCACCCGACCTGACCGAAGAGAGCGAGCGTGGATGAGCCAGCCTCCACGCGCAGCCCGGCGGACCCCGCCCCTTCGTCACCACCCATCAGGGAGACCCGCGGGGAAACGACGAGAGACTGGGCCCTTCCCGGGGTAGGCGTGAGGGCCGACACCGTGACAGCAACCATGAGAGCTGGGTGCGCCCAGGCCACGAAGCGGCAACACGCGCCCCAATGCCCCCTCGCGCGACTGATCCCCTGAAGACGGTTCATCGGCGCCCCATTGCAGGAGTAAGGCGCCGTCAACATGAGATCTGTGGAGGAGGGCACGTGACAATCTGAACGAACACGGTGTCCGACGATGCGTCACTCAAGGCATCCGAGACATTCAGTCGCAACTGGAAATCGCTGGCCTCACTGTTCCCCGCGTACGTGGAAGATGTGGAGACAAGGCCGCCATCCCGGTACCAGGCGAAGGTGAATGGGGCCTTGCCGCCCGAGACCACAGCCGACCATACGAAGTTCGTATTCGGCTGCACGACGGTGGGCCCTTCGATCCTCGCTATCACACCATGAACACTGAGAAGTCCGAGATCGAGCTCGACCTGATGGAGATTCGAGATTATCGCATCGTTGTAACAGAATATATAAAATCACACCCCTGCCGAGCGAAGGCGATTCCGCGGAGTTCCGCTGTTCCGTCGGGCTTCCAGAAGAAGACAGGAGATCCGCTGTCACCCAGATCAATGGCAAAGTCCACACGGTCGCTGCAGAGCCTCGTCCACCCTTCGATGTTGAAGTCCGTGCAGGTGTCCTCGACCGATCCAGAGCTCCATCCGGTGGTCTTCCCGACCTTCTCGATCACTTCGTTTTCCCACACAAAGTTGAGCCGGCTCGAGATGGTAAACGTCGGATTGAGGTGATTGATGCTCAGATCACCACCGGAGATATCGGTAAACACCCGCTCCACAGTTCGCGCGATGCGAGCGAACTGCACCGGCTGAACTGCGGAGATGAGCGCCGCATCCGCGTTGCGGCAGAGCGTTCCGCCGCAGGACCACGCAGGCGGGTCCTTGATCTCCCATCCCACGGTCGGTCCACCCCAAGGCTGGGTAATCGCACCCCCGTCCAATCCATGCTGTATCGGCGTGCAATGCGAGTTGGTGACAAATACGTACGATCCATCACTGATCCGGACAGCCGGGAACCCAAGCGTGCAGGTACCTGCGGGGCTCCCAATCTCCCACCCACCTTCGATCGCGCCGCTCGGATGCTGGTTCTTGAGGGTATGCGTTGCGGCCCGAGGTTCCGGCACCTGAGCGACTGCCAGGGCCTCATCGGGAATGCCGAGTCCGCGAGCCAGTCCTCGAACCGTTGACTCGACACCGGCGTCTGTGATCCCGACCTCCACCCGGTTGGCGGATTCCTTCACCCCCAGACTGACCACGCCGCGCCGGCCAAGGGCCGGACCGCGCAAGGCGGCACGAAAACGGGCCAGATCCGCGAAGGAGCGATCGACCTGCATTGCGACGTAGCCAGTTGGCTGATGGGCACCGAGGTACCTCGGGATCAAGCCGGCTACCCGCTCGAAATCCGCCAGATCGGTCACCGCCACCACGATCTGGTCCTGCTCGTTGAACCAGAACCCGCAGAAGGACGGAACCTCGTTGGCGATCTCGACGAATGGGGGAAGCTCGCCAACCTCCTCAAGCGGCATCACGCTCAGAGAGAGGCTCGGCGGGGCGATGGGAGGGGCTACGGGTGTATCCTGGAAGCACCCCGCGACCAGCACCGCTGACAGGAGACAGGTGAGCCCCCCCCCCGGGTCATCACAGACGGGCTTGCGCTCATAATCTCATCCTTGAAAGGGATGAGCCAAGCTAGCACACGGCGGAAAAACCGTCAAGTACTTGTCATATCCGGGTACGGGAAAGTCTGAAGTTTGAAGTTCGAAGTTCGAAGGGTGGTGGACTTGAGGCTCCATCCCGCGCAACTTGCCTCTCATGGATCGCGCCGATTTCCTGGGCTACTGGGCCCGGGTGCATGACCGAACCCGCCGGGTACTCGCCCTCCTCCCCGAGCGCCAACTAGGATGGCAGGCCCGGGAGGACGGGTTCTCCCTCGGAGCGCTGGCCCGGCACCTGGCCACGAGCGAACGCCACCTCTTCGTGGAGACTGCCCTCCACGATCGTTCCACCATGCCGGGACCGGACCATCCGACTCCCCCTCCCCGGACCAAGGCGGCGATCCTTGCAATGGTGGACCAGCTCCACGCCGAGTCGGTGGGGCTGGTGGAGGGAATGCCCGCCGAGCGGTGGGCGGCCCGATGCCGCACGCCGGGTCGCGCCGAGGTCCGGGTGGATCGCTGGCTGCAACTGATGCTGGAACACGAGATCCACCACCGGGGGCAGCTCTATCTCATGCTCGGCATGCTCGGAATCCCAACTCCCCCGCTCTACGGCTTGACCGCCGAACAGGTACAGGAGGTATCCCATGGCCCGACCCCACAAGCTGACTGACGACGAGATCACCGCGCGACTACCCCAACACCCGAAGTGGGAGTATCGCGACGGCGCCCTGCGCCGGACGTTCCAGTTTCCCGATTTTGTCCGCGCCTTCGCCTTCATGACGGAGGTGGCACTGCACGCCGAAAAGCTCGACCATCATCCCGACTGGAGTAACGTCTACAACCGGGTGACGGTGGCGCTGTCCACCCACGATGCCGGCGGGGTGACGGACCTCGACTTTGCCCTGGCGGCGCGTGCGGACGAGGCGTTTTCGCGGCGTACCCGGGGCTGACGCCCCTTGCTCGGCGGCGTGGGGCCGTTGGCACGGCCGGGTGCTCGTCTCTGCTTTCGGTGGCGTGAGCCACCTCACCTAGCCGAGCAAGGGGCGAAAGCCCCGGGAAACCCGACAAAATACGACAAGCGATAACTTGCCGTATTGCAATATATTAGCTAGCTATCACTTGACAAACACCACAGAAATGACAATGTTCCACTTGTCACTTGATGGCCATCGGCGAACTATGGCCCCTGGTCAGCCATATATATTGGGGCAACACATTATGACACAGGAACTTAAGAACTTGCGTCTTCGGCAGGTGGATGAGTCCATCGGGCCGTGGTCCGGTCTGCGAGGCAAAGGCCCACCAAGGGGTGGCTGGGTGAAGTCGATCAGGCAGGCCCTGGGCATGAGCACCGCTCAACTCGGTCGGCGAATGGGCGTGACCCGGCAAGCCGTGACCGATCTTGAGAAAAGGGAGACCCAGCGAGCAGTGACGTTGGCCGCTTTGGAGAAGGCGGCTCAGGCTTTGAATGCCGACCTCGTCTATGCGATCGTGCCTCGCGCGGGTTTGGCGGAGATGGTGCGGGAGCAAGCCCGGAAGACAGCGGAGGCGCAGCTGAGCCCGGTCGCTCACAGCATGAGGCTGGAGGATCAGGAGGTGTCAAGCGAGGAATACGCGAACCAGGTGGCCGACATCCAGGAGAGGCTCGTGCGAACCTGGTCCCGGCATCTCTGGGATGAAGACGACCCGGTCTCACGAGATGGGACCTGACCCGATCGAGCACGAACCAGAGGGGAACACGCCGCTTGATGTCGACGAGGCGGCCGACTTGCTCCCGGCCCATTTGACCGGTAGAGGTCAACTGAACGCCTGGGAGCAGGCCAACATCAACCTTGCCATGGAGTGGCTCCGCACCCGCCGGGGCAAGACCGTGCTGGACGAAGACTTCCTCTGTGAGCTGCATCGTCGAATGTTCAACAATACCTGGCGCTGGGCAGGGAGTTTCCGCCGAACCGAAAAGAATATCGGCGTGACGCCACACCAGATCCCCGAAGCCTTGCGAAATCTGGTGGCCGACACCACGCACTGGATTGAACATGGCACCTATCCAGCGGACGAAATTGCATCACGATTCCACCATCGCCTGGTGTCGATTCATCCGTTTCCCAATGGCAACGGACGGCATGCCAGACTGATGGCCGATCTCCTTCTTGCCTCCCTGGGTGCAGATCCATTCACTTGGGGGTCGGGCGACCTGAATCACGAGGGTACCGCCAGGTCGCGGTATCTTCACGCGCTTCGGGAGGCCGACAAGGGGTCCCTTGCCGATCTATTGGCTTTTGCGCGTAGCTGAGACTCCGCGAAAGCTCGCCCACAGGCGCTGACCCGGGTAGAAAGGACCTTCCCCGAGCGAAATCGGTGACGGTGTCCGGAGGGTCCTGAGCGAAACTGGAGGGTCTCCTTCAAGGATGCCCTGCCGGTGCGTGCGACGAGGCGTTTTCCCGAGGTTCCTGACCGGCATTGCATAAACCCAAGCGTTGGGTTATTATCCTCATGCCGACGGTCCTGAAAGAGGATGGTTTCGTCATCCGCGTGTATGGGCCACCGCGGGAGCACCCGCCACCGCACGTGCACATCGAGCGCGGGACTAAACCACTACCGGCTGGAAGCCGGTAGGTTCACGGAGTTTCGTGAGCGACGGACTGAAGTCCTTCGCTCACGATGGGGTCACACGAAAGTTCTCGTCCCCGTCCCCGGGTTCTGTACCGTCCTGACCCTGGATATACG
>JBGSKF010000063.1:0-6411 GCA_041741375.1 Gemmatimonadales bacterium
GCGGAGGCCGCGGTCAACTCGGCCCTGGCCCGCGAAACCGATCTCGTGCTCGTGGCCCCGTTCGACGGTCGCGTGCTCACCCGCATCGCCGAACCCGGTGAGGTGCTCGGCGCCGGAATACCCGCCGTCACGATCGGTGAGGTGGACCGACCCTGGGTGCGGGCCTGGTTTCCCGCCACCGTGATCGCGAGCCTCACCGTGGGTGACAGCGCCGTGATCGAGGTTCCCACGGGCCCGATCCGAGCCCGGGTGGCCTCCATCGCTCCGCAAGCCGAGTTCACTCCCCGGGTGGCCCTGACCGAGGAGGAACGCGCCGACCTCCTCTTCGGCGTGAAGGTGGAACCGGTGGAGGAGGCGCGAACCCTGCACCCCGGCCTCTGGGTGAGGGTCCGGCTCTTCGTCACCCGCGAAGGGACCCGCCCGTGACCACGCCGGTTCCCGCCATTCAGACCCGGGAGCTCCGGCGGGTCTTCGGAAACCTGGTCGCGGTGGACGGTCTGGATCTCGAGGTGGGGCGCGGCGAGATCTTCGGCCTTCTCGGCCCCAACGGCTCGGGCAAGACCACCATCATCCGGATGCTCACCGGTCTCCTCCCCCCCTCCGCCGGCTCGGCGCAGGTGGCGGGCATCGATGTAGCCTCCAAGCCGGAGGCGGTGCGCCGGAAGATCGGCTACATGAGCCAGCGTTTCGGGTTGTACGAGGACCTGACGGTGGAGGAGAACCTGCGATTTTACGCCGGCATCTACGGCCTCGTCGGCGCCGAGGGGCGGGAGCGGGTCGAGGCACTCCTGGCGGAACTGGGACTCGACGCCCGGCGGCGCCAGATGACCGCCACATTGAGCGGCGGGTGGAAGCAGCGGCTCGCCCTGGCCTGCGCCACCGCGCATCGGCCGGAGCTGGTGTTCCTCGATGAACCGACCGCGGGGGTGGATCCCTCCTCCCGGCGCCGGTTCTGGGATCTGATCCGGGAGCGGGCCGCGGCGGGGATGACGCTCCTCGTCACCACCCATTACATGGATGAGGCGGAGCAGTGCCACCGCCTGGCGTTCCTTTCCCGCGGACATCTCATCGGCGTCGGGACGCCGACATCGATCACCGCGGAGTTCAACCTCCCGACGGTGGAGGATGTGTTCATCGAGCTCCAGCGGCGCGACGAGGAGGCCGCGGCATGATCACCTTCCCCGACCGCATCCGCCGCTGGACCTTCTGGCCGATGCTCCGGAAGGAGTTCATTCAGATGCGCCGGGACCGGCTCACGCTCGCGATGATGATCGGCATCCCGGCCATCCAGCTCGCCCTCTTCGGCTACGCAATCCAGACCGAGGTGCGCCACCTCCCGACGCTGGTCCTTGACGAGTCGCGGACCCAGGAGAGCCGGGCCCTGGTGCACACCCTGATCAACACCGGCAACTTCGACCTCGCCGGGGTCGTCACCGGGCGGGAGGAAATGACCGACCGGATCGCCCGGGGGGAGGCCCGCGCCGGTATCATCATCCCCCCCACCTACAGCCGCGATCTGGCCCGCGGACTCACCGGTACCGCACAGGTGGTGGTGGATGCCTCCGACCCCCTCGCCGCCAATGCGGCGATGGGCGGCGCGGCTCAGGCGGGGCTGGTCCAGGGCCGAGCCCTTCTCGCGGCGCGCGGGGTGGTGCAACCGATCGAGATCCGGGTGGGGCCCTGGTACAACCCCACGGTGCGGAGTGCCGTCTTCATCGTGCCGGGGATCATCGGGGTGCTGCTGTCCATCACCATGGTCATCATCAACAGCATCGCCGTGGTGCGGGAGCGGGAACGGGGCACGCTGGAGCAACTCGTCGTCACCCCTATCGGCCGGACCAGTCTGATGCTCGGCAAAACCGTGCCCTTCCTCCTCGTGGGCTACGTGCAGATCACCGTCATCCTTCTCCTGGGCAAGCTCCTCTTCGACGTTCCGGTCCAGGGGAGCCTCGTCCTCCTCTACCTCGCGGCCTTCCCCTTCATCGCCGCCAACCTGGCGATCGGCCTCTTTCTCTCCACCCTGGTGCGCACCCAGGCCCAGGCCATGCAGCTCGGCTTTCTCTTTCTCCTCCCCAACATTCTCCTGTCAGGATTCATGTTCCCCCGGGAGGCGATGCCGGTGCTGGCACAGTGGATCGGGGCCGCCCTTCCCCTCACCTGGTTCCTGAACGTGCTCCGGGGGATCCTGCTCAAGGGTTTACCCCTGGCCGGGGTGGTGCAGGACACGGCGATCCTGGCCGGGTTCGCGGTGTTTTTCCTGGTGTTGAGCATCCGGCGGTTCCACAAGACTCTGGACTGACGAGGACCCTCCACTGCATATCCGTACACGTACCCGTACACGTACCCAGTACACGTACACGTACTCGTACACGTACACGTACTCGAGCGGGTTCTGACGTCACTCGCGACCCCCGCTGACGGACACCGACCACCGTCATTCCTGTGTCTCCCTCGCTCAATCCCACGGCAAGATCAACGCAAGGCCGCAAGGACAGGAAGGACGGAGGGGGATCCACCTTGAGGACATGGGGGTCGTTCGCTTACGGCCCGTAAGATTAGGTCCCCCGCGGATGTGGAGTCGTGTACGAGTACGAGTACGTGTACGTGTACGGAAGGCCCCCCAACTCCCTACTCCCGACACACTTCACACCGTAGATCCCCACCCCTTCGGCTCTGTCATCCTCTTGACAAATCGACCCGGCGGCGCGTTTGTCTTGCCCACAGTCCCCGGGAATGCAGGGAGGTCCCGGTCGGTCGATTGGTCCACCGTGTCGCGATGGAGTGCTGATCCGTGCTCTTCAACTCCCTGACCTTTGTCCTCTTCTTCGCCCTCGTCCTGGCGCTGCACCATGCCCCCCTTCCGTGGACCGTGAAGAAGGGCAACCTCCTGGTGGCGAGCTACCTCTTCTACGCCGCCTGGAGCCCCCCCTTCGTCCTTCTGCTCTGGCTCTCGACGATCCTTGACTGGTTTGTGGCGAAGGCGATCTTCCGAACGGAAGTCGTGACGCGACGGCGGGCACTGCTCGCGGTCAGCATGCTGGGCAATCTCGGCATGCTCGGCTATTTCAAGTACGGCGGGTTCCTGATGGAGAACTGGGCGGCGCTGATGTCGGCGATTGGCGTGACCTGGAGCGCTCCCGGCTGGTCGATCGTGCTCCCCGTCGGGATCTCGTTCTACACCTTCCAGACGATGGCCTATTCGCTGGACGTATATCTGCGCCGAGCCGAACCGACGACGACGTTCCTCGACTTCGCCCTGTTCGTCACCTTCTTCCCGCAACTGGTGGCGGGCCCGATCGTGCGGCCCACCCAGCTCATTCCGCAGTTCCAGGCGCCGGTCCGGGCGAGCCGCGACCAGTTCCTGTGGGGCCTTGCCCTCCTCACGCTGGGCCTGTTCGAGAAGACGGTCATCGCCGACGGCGCCCTCGCCCCCGCCGCCGACGCGGTGTTCGGGGCCGCCACCGCGGTGCCCTTCAGCGATGCCTGGCTCGGCACCCTCGCCTTCTCGGGACAGATCTTCTCCGACTTCGCGGGGTATTCCACCGCCGCCATCGGGATAGCACTCTGCCTCGGCTTCTCCCTCCCCGACAACTTCCGCTTTCCGTACGCGGCGATCGGGTTCTCCGACTTCTGGCGTCGCTGGCACATCTCGCTCTCGACCTGGCTCCGGGACTATCTCTACATTCCTCTCGGCGGCAACCGAAAGGGGTGGCACCGCACCCAGCTGAACCTGATGGTGACGATGCTGCTCGGCGGGCTGTGGCATGGGGCCGCCTGGACCTTCGTGGTCTGGGGAGGCCTGCACGGCCTCTACCTCGGCGTGGAACGCTGGCTCACCGGACGCTTCCGGGGTGCCCGGATTGCCGGGACCCTCGCCTTCCGCGTCGGCCTCGGCCTGCTGACGTATTTCCTGGTCAACCTGACCTGGGTCTTCTTCCGGGCCCGGGACTTTCCCGCCGCCTGGCGGATGATCCGCGCCATGCTCGGGTTTCCCCCCGCCGGCGCGGCACTCGTCCTCGCCACCCACCTCGTGGTGACGGTGCTGGTGGTCATCACCGGGATGCTTCTCGTGCATGGGTTGATGCGGAACCGCCGCCTCGAAGAAGTGGCGGCCCGTGCGCCGGGGTGGCTCACGGCGGTGGTATGGGCGGGGATGCTCTTCGCAATTCTGATCACTCAGGGGTCCGGCAATGCGTTCATCTACTTCCAGTTCTGATCCCGGACTCGACACGGAGCCCGTCATCCTCCGGGACATTCCTCCGGGCCGCTGGGCGCGCACCGTGATGCTCACGGTGGCACTCGTGGTCGCGGCGATTGGCGGGTGGGAGATGTATTGGCGCTCCCAGCAGGTCGTTCCGGCCTACGGAAACAGTGACGGCCAATGGGCCGAGGCACGCCGGAAAGTGGACGAGGGGCGCCCGAACGCCACCGTCTTCATCGGCTCCTCCCGCACCCAGTTCGATTTCCGGCTGTCGGTGTGGGAGGAGGAGACCGGGATCGAGCCGATCCAGCTCGCCCTCGAGGGCTCGAACCCGCTCCCCCTGCTCACCGATCTCGCCCGGGATGAGGACTTCCGCGGGCTGCTTCTGGTGGGCATCACGCCGCCGCTCATCTTCCAGCCGGGCATCGGCCTGCGGGCAGGGGCCGTTGAGCATTATCGTACCGAGACCCCGTCGGAGCGACTCGGCACCCTGCTCTCCTATCCGCTGGAAGCAACCTTCGCCTTCTACAACTTCGACCTCAAGCTCTTCACGGTGCTGGCCCGCCAACCGTGGTGGCCCGAACGCGCCGGCCTCCCCTACCAGCCGCCGCCGGTCCGCAAGATCGAGAACATGCGCCGCAACCGGGATGCCGACCTCTGGGAGCGGGTCGAGACCGACCCGGAGTACAACGCCATCGTGACGTCAACCTGGAAGGCCATCCTGGAGAATCTTCCTCCCCCGCCTCCGCCGGACGTGGCACGGAAGGCCTTCGAGGACCTGCTGGCCCAGGTGACGCGGGATGTCGAGGCGATCAGGGCGCGTGGCGGCGAAGTGGTTTTCGTGCGACCGCCGTCGTCCAACTGGTTCCGGGAGTTCGAGGCCCGGGTGGCGCCCCGGGAGAGGGTCTGGGAGCCACTCCTGGCGGCGGCCAATGCGGTGGGAGTTCACTTCGAGGACCATCCCGAGCTCCAGGTTCCCACACCCGAATGGTCCCACATCAGTTCCCGTTTCGAGGAGCAGTTCACCCGCGCCGTGGTACGGATTCTTCGGAAACAGCTGGCAGAACGTGGTATCCACCGACCGGAGCTTGGCTCATGACCCCGCACACGACCGGCGCGAGTCTCCTCGTCGCTCTCGACTTCTCCGCGGTGGCGGACGCACAGATCGACGTGGTGAGGAGGTTCGCGACGCCAGGCAGCGTCATTCACCTCCTGCACGTCGCGGAGCCCGATCCGAGCTTCATCGGGATGGAGGCGGGACCGGACGAGGTCCGCGACCAGGTGGCCCGCGAGTTTCGCCGGGAACACGAGCAGCTCCAGGCGATGGCCGCTATTCTGCGCACGCCGGGACACGAGGTGCATCCCCTGCTGGTGCAGGGCCCCACCATCCAGACGATCCTGGCGGAGGCCGAGCGGGTCGGGGCGGGAATGATCATCGTCGGCTCGCATGGTCGTGGGAAGCTGTTCGACCTGGTGGTGGGGAGCGTGTCGGCGGGGGTGATTCGCAAGGCGACGGTGCCGGTGTTGGTGGTGCCGTCGCGCTGAGACGCCCTGGATGAGAGAGCCCACCGTCCGTCATTCCCGCGCACGCGGGAATCCATTGTGCGGACGGTTCGCGAGTGCCCCTGCAGCCGCGACGTCCCTCGGCCCGATCACGCGGGATGAATCCCGCGCGATGCACCTATGGTGACCGGCGCTGAAGCGCCGAGCCCTCCCCCGCGGGCTGGAAGCCCATCGTGTTCACCCTGCCCTTCAGGGCACTCATGCGACGCATGCATCTCTCCACCCCACCCCACCACGACGCGCTCCTCGTCTCGGTTGGCAGGCATCGGCAGGATGGGGGCCCGTCCACCCCCCAAAAAACAGAATCGGACCGGCGCGCCTGACGTGGAGCCGCGGGAATCATGCGGAGACCCTCCGTGTCCTCTGCGGACTCTGTGGTGATCCCCCACGTCACCCCGGATTGAACCACGGAGAACACGGAGGACGCAGAGGGTCATCGGTTCCCACGACAGGTTCCCGATCTCGGATGGCGCACATCGGCAGGATGGGGGACCCTTCCACCCCCCAAAACACAAATCCGTGATCTCGGCGCGCGAAGCGTGGAGCCGCGGGAATCATGCGGAGACCCTCCGTGTCCTCCGCGGACTCTGTGGTGATCCCCCACGTCACCCCGGATTGAACCACGGAGAACACGGAGGACGCAGAGG
>JBGSKF010000064.1:0-61724 GCA_041741375.1 Gemmatimonadales bacterium
CGCACCGGCCAGTCCCACCGCACCCGGCCCTCCCCCCCACGAGGCCGCCGCGGCCACAGCCACCACCGTGGCGGTTCCCAGGTCCGGGTACCACGCGGCACCGACCGCCAGGGTGTCCAGGGCAAAGAGTTCCATCAACACCCCGAGCTGCAGGCCCAGCCCCGGTTCCCCGAGCAGCAGGCCGGTGACGGTTCCCGCCACCAGGGGCCGGGAGAGGAGCGCCTGGGGACCCGAGACCAGGTCCACTCCGACGACTCCTCCCCACAGGAGCACTCCCACCCACGCCGGGACGTCGGTCATGAGGGGAGTTCCTCCGCCTCGATGGCCCGGGTGGCGGGAACATCCTGGGCGGTGACATGGGCACCGGAGCGCCCCAGGCCGCGGATCATCTCCTCCTCGTCCGGGGACAGGTAGAGCCAGGGAAGAACCTGGCGGCGCCCCGGCCCCGCGTGGATGCCCCCCAGGTTCACCTCGGCCAGGGTCCCGGGATGGGCCTCATGCAGGGCGACCATGGCGGCGAGAGAACCGGTCACCACGATCGTGCGGGCCGCATCGGCCTGCCAGCCGGGAAGGGCCACTGCCGCTTCGGCGTCATCGACAAAGGAGACTTCGAGGCCCTCGGGGAGGGCCATCCGGTAGAGTTCCTGTTCCCACCCGCTGTTCCGGACCTCCCGGTCCACCACCACGATGCGGGTAGCCCGGAGGGGAGCGGCCCATCCGAGCACCACCTGCCCGTGGATGAGCCGGTCGTCGACCCGGTTCAGGATGATGGGCATGCCTGGATCGCCCGGACGCCCGTGGCCACGGCCCGCGACGCCGCGCCGGTGGGGGGCTCGTCCCGGTGGAAGAGGAAATCGAGGAGCATGGCGAGATTGACCCCGGTCACCACCTGGATCCCGGTGTGTCCATGCATGCGCCGCAGGGAGGCGTGGAAGCACGATCCACTCGGCAGGTCCACGAACACCAGGGCTTCCCGGTCGCCGATTGCCTCGACCACGCGCTCCTCGAGCGTGGCGCGGTCGCAGTTGGTATTGGAGACGGAGACCAAGAGGCCGCGGATCCCGGTGATTTCCTCCGCGGCGGCCACCAGGGCCCCCGCCACCGTTCCGTGCCCCACCACGACCCCCACCAGAGGCGAGCTATTCATAGTCTTCCTGAAGATACTGCCGGAGTCCGCGCTTTTCCTTCATCTTCCGGATCAGGCGCTCATTGAAGGCACTGGCCACATCGATGCCCATCATCCGGAGCAGGTGGTTCATGGCCACCACCTCCGAGATGACGGTGAGGTTCTTCCCCGGGTTCAGCGGCACGAACACCTTGGGCACCTGCACCCCCAGAATGTCCACCTGGTCCCGCGCCAGACCGGTCCGGTCGGCGTCCGTCGCGGAATCCCAGTCCCCGAGCTGCACCACCACCTCCACACGCTTCTGCTGCCGCACCGCGCGGATCCCGAAGAGGGCCGGGATGTCGATGAGCCCCACACCGCGGATCTCCATGTGGTGGGCCGCCAGGTCGTGTCCCTGCGCGATGAGCACGTCGTTGCCCCGGCGCGCCACCTGGACCACATCGTCGGCCACGAGGCGGTGGCCCCGTTCGATCAGGTCGAGAACGCACTCGCTCTTGCCAATGCCGGACCGGCCGACAAAGAGCAAACCGACGCCGTAGACGTCCGCCATCGACCCATGGAGGGTGGTCCGCGGCGCGAAGGCCTCCTCGGCGACCGGCTTGATCCGGCGGTAGAACTCCGCCGTCTTGAGCTGGGTGCGGAACACCGGGATTTCCCGCGCGACGGCGAGGGAAAGCATGGAGGCTGGCACGTCCTGGCCCTTGGTCACGAACACCAGGGAGAGGTCGTAGCCGAAGAACCCTTCCAGGACCCTGCCCGCCGCCTCGGGGTCCAGGGATCCGAGATAGCTCATCTCGGTCTCGCCGAGTACGTGCATCCGTTCGGGCATGAAACGACCGGTGTAGCCCGCGAGGGCCAGCCCCGGACTGGCGAGTTCCGCGTTGGGCAGGGGGCGGTCCAGGGCGATCTCGCCCGTGAGTGACTCAAGTTGGAGCACTTCCTGCCACCGCTCCAGGAGATCCCGCGGCCGGAGACTCACCGGGGGAGACCGGTCGGGAGGAGGAGGCCGGTGTGAACAGGGGTTGCCATCACGACTCCCGCGGGTGAGAAGAAAATCCTCGCCGGGAGACGAGCCCCGCGAGGTGTGCCTCGGTCTGGTCCGCAGCCGCGTCCCAGGACAACGTCTCGGCATGGGCCCGGGCGGCCTCTCCCCAGTGATCCACCCGGGACCGGTCGGCGGCCAGAGCCATCATCTCCCGGGCCAGGGCCGTCACGTCCCCATGAGGAACGAGCACTCCGGTGATCCCGTTCCGGACCGAATCCCGCAGGCCGGGGCTGTCGGACGCGATCGACGGGGTGCGGCACGCGGCGGCCTCGATCACTGTCATCCCCCATCCCTCCTTGGCACTGGGGAGAAGGTGTCCCCAGACGGTGCGAAAGAGCCGGATCTTCTCGGCCTCGGTGATGGCCCCCGGAAAGGACACCGCGTCACCCACCCCCAGCGATCCCGCCAGGTTGCGCAACGTGTCCAGTTCCTCTCCGGTGCCGGCCACATGGAGGGTCAGATCCTTCCGGGTTTCCCGCGCCAGCGCCAGGGCACGAATCGCGAGGTCTGCCCCCTTGTACCGCTTGAGCCGACCCACAAATAAGAAGGAGGGCGTGGGGCTCCGGTCAAGGGCGGGATCGGGGGTGAACTCTCCGGCGTCGACGCCGGGATGGATGACCACAATGCGCGACGCGGGAATCCCCCGTTGGACCAGGTCGTCGCGGGTGCTCTCGCTGATCACGTGAAAAGCCGCCCGCCGGTAGACCCGTGGGATCGGTCGCTCGGCCAGCCACACCGCCGCGGCCACCGGCCAGGACGCGCCGGCGAACGCGGTACTTCCAAAGAGATGGGGAACGAGGACACAGAGCGGACGGCGGGTGAGCCAAGGGGTGAAGAGGGGAAGCTTGTTCACGTCTTCCACCACGACATCCGGCGGATCCTCTGCCAGGGCCCTTCGGATGGCCCGCCACGCCCGGAGAGCAAACGACCACCGGCCTCCCACCCGGAGAACCCGAATGCCCTCGACCACTTCCTCGGGAGCGCCACCGGGGAAGCCCCCGCAGACCAGCCGTACCTCATGTCCTCGGTCCGCCAGACGGCTGAACAGGGCGAAGAGATGGATCTCCGCGCCCCCAGAGGCGGGGTTGCGGACGTCCTGCCAATTGACGAGCAGAATCTTCATAGCCGCCCGAGAATCCTCGCCGCCCGGTCGAGGACCCCGTTGACAAACGCCGCGGAGGCATGCCCTCCGAACCGATGGGCGAGGTGAAGCGCCTCGTCAATCACCACCCGCGGGGGCGCGGTGCCGACCTGGAGTTCATGCACGCCCAGGCGGAGGATGTTCCGTTCCACCACCCCGAGGCGATCGAGTCGCCAATGATCGGAGGCCTCGGTACAGACGCGATCGATCGCCGCCAGATTGGACACGACCCCGGCGGCCAGACGTTCCGCGGCGTCGAGCAGGGCGAGGTCGGGCCGGAGGAGGCGGAAGAACCCTCCCATCAACGTCTCCACCGGTCGGCCGGTGGCCTCGCGGGCGTAGAGCAGTTGGAGGGCGCGCGCCCGGGCGCGGGTCTCACTCCGATGCGCGCGCATCGCGGACCTGGCGGAGGAGATCGGCGGTCTGGAGTGCCGCCTCGGCGGCTTCATACCCCTTGTTTCCCGCGGTGCCACCGGCGCGGGCCATCGCCTGGTCGAGGGTGTCGACCGTGAGGAGACCGAATCCCACGGGAACTCCGCGTTCCACGGCCAGGGTGGCGAGCACCCGGGACGTTTCACCAGCCACATACTCGAAGTGGGGCGTCTCCCCCCGAATCACCACACCGAGAGCCACAAGACACTGATGACGGGCGTCCTCCAGGAGGGTGGCGGCAACCACTCCCAGCTCGAAGGCCCCGGGCACGCGGAGCACATCGATCGACTCCTCGTCGATGCCCGCCTCCCGGCAACAGCGGAGTGCCCCGTCGAGCAGGCGGCCGGTGACCATTTCATGGTAGGCGCTCACCACGATCCCCACGCGAGCCACGGGACGGGTGCGTCCCTCATATCGGGGCATCGGTCAGTGAGCCAGAAAGTGGCCGAGCTTGTCCCGCTTGGCGGCGAGGTAATCCCGGTTGTCGTCGGTGCATTGGATCACCAGCGGCACCCGTTCGGTGATGGTGAGGCCATAGGCGTTGAGCCCCACCACCTTCTTCGGATTGTTGGTGAGGAGGCGGATGGTGGAGAGCCCGAGGTCGCGGAGAATCTGGGCGCCGATGCCGTAATTGCGGAGGTCGGGAGCAAAGCCGAGGGTCTGGTTGGCCTCGACCGTGTCGTCACCGCGGTCCTGCAGCTCATAGGCCCGCAGCTTGTTGAGGAGACCGATCCCCCGCCCTTCCTGGTCGAGGTAGACGATCACTCCGCGCCCGGCCTCGACGATCTGCTCCTTGGCACTCTGCAGCTGCGATCCGCAGTCACAGCGCCGGGACCCGAAGACATCTCCGGTGAGGCACTTCGAGTGCATGCGCACCAGCACGTCGGCCTCGCCCCCCACGTCTCCATACACCAGGGCCACATGCTCATGGGCATCGACCTGGTTCCGGTACCCGATCACCCGGAACACCCCCTCCGGTGTCGGGAGACGGGCCTCGGCCACGCGGGTCACCAGGCGCTCGGTCTGGAGACGGTGGGCCACCAGTTGGGCCACGGTGACAAAGGTGAGACCATGTTCCCCGGCGAAGCGGGAGAGCTCGGGACGGCGGGCCATGGTGCCGTCGGCCGAGAGGATTTCGCAGATCACCCCGGCCGGCTGGAGCCCCGCCAGGCGCGCCAGGTCGACACTCGCCTCGGTCTGCCCCACCCGCTGGAGCACGCCGCCCGGCTTGGCCCGGAGGGGAAACACGTGTCCCGGGCGGCGCAGGTCGGTCGGTCGTGTGGAGGGATTCATCGCCACATGGATGGTGGAGGCCCGGTCGGCCGCGGAGATTCCGGTGGTGACGCCGAAACGATGATCGGCGTCGATGCTGATGGTGAAGTCGGTGGTCAGGGCTTCGGTGTTCCGCTCCGTCATCGGGGGAAGTCCGAGCTCGTCGCACCGTTCCCCGGTGAGGGTGAGACAGATGAGTCCCCGCCCGTGGATCGTCATGAAGTTGATGAGTTCCGGCGTCACCAGTTCGGCGGCACAGACCAGATCCCCCTCGTTCTCGCGCGACTCGTCGTCGGCCACGATCACGAGGCGGCCGTTGCGAATGTCCTCGATGGCCTGCTCGATGGTTCCGAAAGTCATTCGTCCTGTGCCTTGGTGGTGAGGGCACCCCCAGGGGCTTCCCCTCCCCGCTCGGTGCCTACCGATCCGCCCCCGCGCGCCTGGAGCAGCGCCTCGACATACTTGCCGATGGTGTCGCCCTCCACGTGGACCCGGTCGCCCTGTTGCAGGAATCCGAGTGTGGTGCGCTCCAATGTAAACGGGATCAGGGAAACCTGAGCGCTGCCCGGATCGGGAATCGCGTGGGCCGTGAGGCTCACGCCGGCCACGCTGATCGAGCCCAGGGGGATGGTGACCCGGGCCACCACAGGAGGGAGCCGAAGGGTCAGGAGCCGTCCATCCTCCCGTTCCCTGGTATCGGTGATCTCGGCGACTCCGTCCACGTGCCCCTGGACCAGGTGCCCTCCGAGACGGTCCCCCACCTGGAGGGCTCGTTCGAGGTTCACCCGCCGCCCGGGGCGATAGTCGCCGAAGAGGGTCCGTTCCAGGGAGGTGCGAACCACCTGGACCTCGAACCAGCCCCGGCCCTTGTCCCGGACGGTGAGGCACGCCCCGTCCACGGCGACGCTCTCGCCGAGCTCCAGTCCCTTGTAGGGAGACGAGAGGGTGAGCCGGAGGCCTTCCGGTTCCGGATTGAGGGACTGGACCTCGCCCACGGCGGTGATGAGACCGGTGAACATGGCGGGGAATATATCGGTGTCGCCCGGGCACCGCGCGGGGCGGTACTCTGGGAGGAGAGAGGACATGGGACAGAGGACAGAGGACATCAGAACCTGCTCGTGTACGGGTACGGGTACGAGTACGGGTATGTGTACGGGTGCGGGGCCGGGCAAGGGATGGCGAGGACTCGGTGCGGTGGTGTGACCTATCCGAGCAGACGCGTATCGAAGCGGAAGGGTGTGGGCGGATCCACGACTATCTGTGCAAAGGCGTCGTGTGCGGGGTTGATCAGAACGTTCACCCCCGGGTTGACCACGGCACTGGGAACGCGCAGGCCGAGCGCGCGGGCCGACCTGAGCCACGCGTCACCGATCGCCTGGACCTGCGGGGCCACGGGAAACGTGTCCCAATCCCTGGGCAAGGAAACCCGATCAAGGTCCTCGATCAATCCGTCAGGAATCACCGCGGTGACCAGAGAATACGCGGGCAGGATGCGAACGTCCTCGAGGTGGACAAGCACCTCCAGGACCGCCAGGGCCGCGCTGTCGGACGCATAAGCCGCCCGCGTTCCCACGCTGTTCCACCGCCCGCCGTAGCGGCGCGCGCCTTCGCCATCAAACGCGGACGACGCATGCTTGTGCTTCACGAGACGCCAGACCCGCATCGACTAGACGGGAATTCCGTGCTCCAGCCGTCCGATCACGTTCTCCACTTCGATCGCCCCGACATCGGTCTTCGCGAACTCAAGCGGGCTCCGGCCACCCAGGGCACGGTGTGGGTGTGTGAGCCAATCCCGGGCTCCTTCGGTATTGCCTTCGAAGAGCTCGATCGCACGCGCGAAGATGCGTGAGACACGAGCCAGCCTGTCCGACTCGTCGGGCTCCAGGCGCCCGGCCTCCTTTCGCCGTGCAAGCGTGCGCTCAGGAATCTCGACGAAGTGGGCCAGCGCTCGATGCGTGAGCGCGGTGTTGCGGAGAAGCCTCTCGAACGCCGAATAGGAGAACCCGCGTTGGATCTGACTCGCCAGATGGACCGGGTCATACTTGCGGAATCCGATCAGGGCGGCATAGTAGTGCCCCTCCCGATGCCCCGAGCCGAGTCGGTCCAGGAACTCGGTGATGTCGGCGGTCGACCGTTCTGATACGACTGGCATGAAGCAACCTCCTGCGATGTGCCACGTGGCCAAAGATAATATGCCATTTGGCGATCCACAAGGAGCCCCCTGCACTCCCGAGGCCCGGCGGTGCGAGGACTCGGCACGAGCGAGACTATCACGATTCTCCCGGGGCTTACGCCCCGGGCTCGGCGACGCGGCCGTTCACACGGCCGGTTGCTCACCCACACTCCCGGTGGCGCGTCGGGGCGGTTCGTGAACGCCCCTGACCACCGCACAGCCGAGCCAGGGGCGACAGCCCCGAGAATATTACGCCCAAGGCCGAGCAGGATGCGTCTGTCCCCGTCACTGCGAGGACGCGGTGCGGACGAGGTCATCTCGTCACCCCGGGGTTACGCCCCGGGCTCGGCGACGCGGCCGTTCACACGGCCGGTTGCTCACCCACACTCCCGGTGGCGCGTCGGGGCGGTTCGTGAACGCCCCGACCACCGCACAGCCGAGCCAGGGGCGACAGCCCCGAGAATATTACGCCCAAGGGCCTGGCGTTCACGGTTCCCCAAATCGCCACACGCCGGCTGTATTCCGGTTCCCGTCCGAGTAGCCGCCGACGATCAGGACGTCACCATCGCGCAGAAGCGCGGCAGAGGCAAACCGGTAGGCGGCCGGGAAGCGGCCGGGAACCTCACCGAATCGCCACCTTCCGACGTCGAGACGCTCGGCGACCGGCGCGCCGGACGTGACGAGAACATCCCCGGCCGACAGCAGGATCGCGGTACCGGCGATCTTGTACCGCCGGTTGGCCATCGAGGGGCCTTCCTGAAAGGAGGCGGTCTGCGGGTTGTAGATCTCGGTCGTGGCGAAATGTACGCGATCGGTGCGGTCCGCTCCGCCGATGACCAGCACGCGGCCATCAGCGAGCCTGATGGCATCGTGCTTGTGACGGGCTGTCGCGAGGGTGCCGGCGATCTCAAATCGGCGGGTTCGCGGATCGAAGATTTCCGCGCTCGCATACACCTCCATATTCTGACGCCGCCCGCTGTGGCCGCCGACGACCAGCACTCGGCCGTCCACAAGAAGCGTGGCCGTGTGGCTCTCTCGTGGCACGTTCATCGAGCCGACCACCTCGGAACGCCCAGTCTCGGGATCATACAGCTCCGCGCTCCGGAGAAACGTCCAGCCTTGGCCGATGCCGCCGACGAGCAGGACGCGGCCATCCGGCAGGAGCGTCGCCGTGTGTCCGCTTCGCGCCTGCCGGAGGGAGCCGGCCGGGCGAATGCGCTTCGCTGACGGGTCAAAGAGTTCCAGGGATGCCAGGTACTCACCATTGTAACCCCCGGCAATGAGTACGCGACCGTCACCGAGCAGCGTCGCCGTGTGACCAACTCTCCGCTCGGCAAGCGGGCCGAGCTGTTGAACGGCATTGTGCACGGGGTCGAAGAGCTCAACACTGGCAATGCTTCCTCCGCCGTCCGCCATTCCTCCCACGACCAACACCTGCCCGGAGGGAAGCGTTGTGGCGGTGTGTGCGGCTCGTGCGGTGCGCAGCGTGGCCACGTGCCGCACGGACGGCGCGGTCTCCGGAGGACGGGAGGCGGACTGGGCCAGCAGAAGCACCAGGCACGCCGTCCGGTGGGCCACCAGCCGAATCCGGGCGACGGCTCGCTCACTCATTCCGCAGCACCTCGAGCGGGTCGATCCGAAGGGCGCGACGGACCGGCAGGTAGCTCGCCGCGACGAGCGCCAGCAGGAGGACGGCCACCGCGCCGGCATAGACGCCGGGAGCGAGCGGGCTCGTTTCGTGAAGGTTGGCCCTGATGGCACGGCTCAGGGCCAGGGCCCCGGCCAACCCCGCAGTGCCTCCCAGCAGACCGAGCCGCACCGTCCTCACCAGCGCGGTCCGGATGATCCGAATGGCGGGTGCCCCGAGCGCCATCCGAATGCCGATCTCCCGGGTTTGGCTCGCCACGACATGGGAGGTGACGGCGTAGACGCCGGTCATCGCAAGCACCAGCGCAATGCCTGCGATCGCGGCGAACGTCACCGTCTGTCCGCTCTGCTTGGACCAGGAGAGCCGGGCCCGCTGGTTCATCGACTGGACATCGAAGAGCGCCAGGCTGGGGTCGGCTCTCTGGACCGCTTGCGTGATCTCCGGGACCAACGCCAGCGGCTCACCGCGGGTACGCACCAGAACCATGCGGGATGCGTAGGTGAACTGGGCGTACGAAGTGAAGAAATCCGGTTGCACCGGGCGCTCATCGAGTGGCTGGTAGGCAACGTTTCCCACGATGCCCACGATCTCCGCGGCCGAGTCGGCCGACCCAAAGGGCGCGGCGGCGGCGAACCACACCCGGCGTCCGATCGGATCCTCGGTGGGCCAGAACCGATCGACCGCCGCCTGGTTGATCACGACCACGCGGGGGCGACCGGCCCGATCACCAGGCCCGAGGGCACGCCCTCGAAGGACCGGAACGCCCAGGACCTTAAAGTGGTCGGGCCCGACATAGTGGCGTAGCACGGCGGGCGCATCGGCGTCGCTGTCCCAGGGTCGCCCCACGATGAAGAGGGAGGCCGTGGCGCACTGGGGTGACAGAGGAACGCAACCGTCAACGCTGGCGGCCTCAACCCCTGGCACCCGCCCGATCTCCTCCAGCACCCGGTCCACAAGAGCGGGCGCCTCCGCCGGAGTGAAACGCACCTCCGAGGGACGGATCATGAAGGTGAGGAGTCGGTCGGGATCGAACCCGAGCGGCTGCCCGCGCAACCGTACGTAGCTCGTCAGCAGAAGCCCGCAACCAACCACGAGCACGACGGCCACGGCGACCTGGAGCCCCAGGATCAGCTCGCGGGATCGGATCCCGCGGCCTGCCCCGCCGGATCGGCCGGATTTGAGGTCGGCCACGAGATCCGCGCGGGCGGCCTGGAGGGCCGGCGCCAGCCCGAAGACGATCACGCTCGCGGCCGAGGCCAGGACCACAAAAGCGAGCACCCGCCAGTCGAAGGCCGAGGCCGCGAACTCGCCCACGGCGCCGTAGAAGTTCCGGCCCCGTGCCAGGGTCGGCGGGATGCGGACCACCACGAGCGCCCACCCCGTGATCACAGCACCCAGGAACCCGGCCACGGCCGCGAGCACGCCGCTTTCGACGAGCATCTGACGCACCAGACGCCGACGGCTGGCCCCAATGGCGAGGCGAATCGCGATTTCACGCCGCCGGTCCGCCGTACGCCCGAGGAGGAGACTCGCCACGTTGGCGCACGCGATCAGGAAGAGCGCAACCACCGCTCCGGCGAGGAGAAGAAGGGCCCGCCGGGTCACCAGGTCGACCCGCGCCTCGTTGAGGGGCATCAGGGTCGCCGAAAACCGATCCTCGGGGGTCTCGGCCTCGCTCGGCTCCTGAGCGTGAATCTGCCCGCCAAGCACCTCCAACTCCACCCGCGCCGCGTCCGCGGTGACGTCGGGCTGAAGCCGCCCTATGGCAGTGATGAAATTCTGGTTCGTCGTGAGGTACTCGGGATACGTCACCCTCGGCGCCATCGTCGCCGGGATCCACGCCTCCGCGAGCCCTGACACACCGGTGAATCCGCGGCCGGTGATCCCCACCACGGTCAGCGCGATGCCGTTCATCTGCACGATGCGACCGAGCGTCCGTTCGTCACCGCCGAAGCGACTCTGCCAGAGATCGTAACCGAGGATCGTTGCCGGCGCGGCCGTTCCCGGGTCGTCGTCCGCAGCGGTGAATCCGCGACCGAGGATCAGTGGTGCCCGCATCACCGTGTGGTAGCGCCACGAGACGATCTCCACCCGGATGGGCGCCGGGTTCCCGTCACTCGTGATCGTGATGACGGCGTTCGAACTCGAGGCAATGCCCTCGAATGAGCGAGCGTTCCGTTCGAGCAGCCGAAAGCGCGGCCAGGACCAGCGGACCCGAAGCAGGCCATCCGACGGGGTGTAGTGGCTGATGTTGAGGAGCATCAGCCGGTCCGCGTCCGCAAAGGGTGGGGGTCGAAGGATCGCCACGTTGATCAGGCTGAAAACGGTGGTCGCCGTCGCGATGCCGAGCGTCAACGAGACCACCGCGGCAATGGTGAAAACCGGGACCCGACTGAGGCTGCGAACAGCGTAACGGAAATCGGTCAGGGTTGTCATGGGGCGGCCCCTCGTGGCCTAAGTGCCTTCGCTTCGCGACAAGGGCGAGAGAAAAGCAAGAAGCGATCCAGGATCCAGCCCCATCCAATCGATTGCGCTCTAACAGCTTACGAGATGGACCAGAAGGAATGACCGCGAGCCTGTGGCCGGTTCTGGGACGAGAGGTGTCCGCCTACGCGACCAAGTCGAACACGCGGGGGGCTTCGTGGATCTCGCCCCTGCTCGGGCCGTAGTGATCTGGGTCAGGTCCTTCCCTGGCCCTCCGTCGCCATCCGATCGAGGGTGAGGAGCGTGTCGGCGCCGAGTGCGAGTCGCTGGGTCACCGTCCAGCGCGAAGAGGTGGCGAGTGGCGCGGAAGGGATCCCCACGAGGGCGGGCACCGCAGCGTCTCCCAGAAAGAGCGGGCTCTGGATCCAGTGGAACCGGTCCACCAGGTCCGCGGCCAGGAGCGCTCCGGCGAGTTGGCCGCCCCCCTCGACCAGCAACGTGGTGATCCCCCGCTCCCGCAGCCGCCGGAGACCGTCGGCCAGGGTAGCAGCCGCCACCAGGTGCCCTCCCGACTCTTCCAGCGCATGAACCAGAGCGGCGGGAGGCTCCAGTCCCGTCACCACCCAGGTGGGAACTTCTCGAGCGGTGGCCACGAGCCGACACTCCGAGTTCACCTGCCCGCTCCGGGAAAAGATCACCCGCTGCGGTGCCACGCGGGGCACGACGGGACCACGCACCGTGAGCGAGGGATCGTCGGCGGCCACCGTGGCGCCCCCCACACCGATCGCGTCGAACCCGGCCCGAAGCCAATGGACCCATTCCCGTGCCGCGGGACCACTGATCCACCGGGAGACGCGATCGCGATCCGCGATCCTGAAATCGAGGGAGGTGGCGAGCTTGAGGGCGACGAACGGTCTCTCCCGGTTCCGGAACCGGTGGGTGAAGTGCGCGAGCTGCGCCTCCACCGCCGCGGCATCCTCACCGGTGGTCACCTCGACCTGCACGCCGGCTGCCCGCAATCTCTCCGCACCGCCTCCCGCCTCGGGGTTCGGATCCCGGAGCCCGATGATCACCCTCGCGATCCCGGCCCGCAGAATCCGATCGACGCAGGGAGGCTGCTTGCCCGTATGGGCACACGGCTCCAGCGTGACCACCAGGGTGGCCCCCCGGGCCCGGTCGCCTGCGGCATCGAGGGCCATCCGTTCCGCGTGCGCTCCCCCAAACTCGCCGTGCCACCCCTCGGCGATCACCTCCTCGCCTCGCATCACGACGGCGCCGACCACCGGATTGGGGTGGACCCGCCCCCAGCCGCGGAAAGCGAGGGAAAGCGGGAGAGTCAGGGGGGAGGGCACGGCGGGGAGTAGGGAGTAGGGAGTAGGGAGTAGGGAGTAGGGAGTAGGGAGTAGGGTGTTGGGTATTGGGTGTTGGGTGTTGGGTGTCGGGTATTGGGTTTGGGCGATAGGCGGTAGGCAGGTTATGTCCTAAGTCCTATTGTCCTATGTCCTAGGCCTTGTGCCCAATCTACCCCAACCCCCGAGCGATCGCGAGGCGGCCTCCCCGCAAGGCCTCCCGTGGAGCACCCGCCGTGGATGTGCCCCTGACCCAGTTCTTGACTCCCCCTTGACCACCTCGTGGCACCGTTGCTCCGACCTCAAACTCGCGGGGAACCATGCCATGCATCGCGCACCGTCCGGCCGCCGGCCTCATCGTCCTCCTGAGCATCCTCGGATGCGAGTTGCCCATACCTTCGGAGCCCAGTCGCGGTATTCTCGGCGTCTGGATCATGGATGCACAGATCTCCGGGCCGATGCCCCACGAATCCGGCAGCGCCTGGGCCACGACCTCATGCCATCAGGTCGGTCCTCTGGCCATCACGGAGCAACGGGCCAATGGCGCCTTGAGCTGGACCCTGGAACGCACCACCACCTGCCATCCAACCTTCCGTGAGCTGGAGGGGCAAGAATTCTATCAAGACACTTGGGAGCGCACGCCCTGGGCACATACCCGCAGCGACAGCATCTGGATCACGACGCCCTACGCGGGGCTCCTGCCCGATGACTACGTCTGCACGTATTCGGGAATCATTCGTGGGGAAAGCCCTCCTCGCATGTTCGGCGAGGTCGTCTGTGACCCGCCAGTGAACATTTTCGCCGGACCGTCTGAACTCCGCACGCTCCGGGGGACGTGGTCAGCCGTGCTGCCGTAGAACCCTCGGAGCCGATGCTCTTGGCAGCGAAGTGAATCGCGAGGCACCCGCGCTACAGCGTGAAGGGAAGGCCCAGGTCCTGGTGGCGCCAGCCACCTCAATTAGCCGAGCAAGGGCGGGGCGTCAGCCCCGGGAAACACCAGTCCAGGCCGAGCCCGCCGGGGATGGCGAGGCGGGAACCAACCGACGTGGAGACCGGCGCGGTGGCATTCGACGACACGGCTCTTCCCGGGGACGTGATGTGTTGATGCCGGGCTCCCCCTCAGGCGAGATCGAAGCGATCGAGATTCATCACCTTGGTCCAGGCCGCCACGAAGTCCCGCACGAACTTTCCCTGCGCGTCGTCACAGGCGTAGACCTCCGCCAGGGCCCGCAGCTCGGAATTCGACCCGAAGACGAGATCGACCCGAGTCCCCGTCCACCGCCGGGCGCCTGTGGTCCGGTCGTATCCCTCGAACACCCCCTCCACCGAACTCTCCCTCCACTCGGTGCGCATGTCGAGCAGGTTCACGAAGAAATCGTTGGTGAGGTTTCCGGGCCGAGTGGTGAAGACGCCATGGCCCTCCTCCCCCACCGTGGCATTCAGCACGCGCAGGCCACCCACAAGCACCGTCATCTCGGGCGCAGTCAGCGTGAGCAACTGGGCCCGGTCCACCAGCCGGTGTTCCGCCGCCTGATCACCGCGGTCGGCGAGATAGTTGCGGAACCCATCGGCGACCGGCTCGAGCACCGCGAAGGAGTCGGCATCGGTCTGCTCCTGGGAGGCATCCATCCGCCCGGGGGCAAAGGGCACCGTCACGTCGTGGCCGGCATTCCGCGCCGCCTGCTCGACCGCGGCACACCCTCCCAGCACGATCAGATCGGCAAGGGACACCCTCCGGACACCGATCTGGGCGTCGTTGAACGCCTGCCGGATCCCGTCGAGAGAGCGGAGCACCCGGGCCAGGCGGGCGGGCTGGTTGACCGCCCAGTCCTTCTGTGGGGCGAGACGGATGCGCGCTCCGTTGGCCCCGCCACGCTTGTCGGAGTTGCGGAAGGTCGAGGCCGAGGCCCACGCGGTGGACACCAGATCCGGGATCGACACCCCCGAGGCGAGGATCACACTCTTGAGGGAGGCGATCTCCTCCGGGCCGATCAGCTCATGATCCACCGCGGGAATGGGATCCTGCCAGAGCAGTTGTTCGGTCGGCACCTCCGGACCGAGGTAGCGCGACACCGGCCCCATGTCGCGGTGGACCAGTTTGAACCAGGCCCGGGCGAACGCGTCCGCAAACTCCTCGGGATGGGCGTGGAACCGACGTGAGATCGGTCCGTAGACCGGGTCCATCCGCATCGCCATGTCCGCGGTGGTCATGATGGTCGTCACCCGGGTCGACGGATCATGAGCCGCGGGCGCGAGGTCCTTTCCGGCGGGGTTGACCGGGACCCACTGCCAGGCGCCGGCGGGGCTCTTCACCAGGTCCCAGTCGTAGCCGAAGAGCATGTCGAAGTAGCCCATGTCCCACCGCGTCGGCGTCGGCGTCCAGGAGCCCTCGATGCCGCTCGTGATCGTGTCGCCACCGGTGCCGCTCCCGTAGGTGTTCTTCCACCCCAGCCCCTGCTCCTCCAGACCCGCCCCCTCGGGTTCCCGGCCGACGTACTGGCCCGCCGGAGCGGCTCCGTGGCACTTGCCGAAGGTGTGTCCACCGGCAACGAGGGCGACGGTTTCCTCGTCGTTCATCGCCATGCGGGCGAAGGTCTCTCGAATGTCGCGTCCTGATGCGAGGACGCTCGGTTCCCCGTTCGGCCCCTCGGGGTTCACATAGATCAGCCCCATCTGCACGGCCCCGTAGGGCGCCGCAAGTTCCCGGTCCCCGCGGTAGCGTTCGTCGCCCAACCATGTCGTCTCGGTTCCCCAGTCGATGTCCTCCTCCGGCTCCCAGACATCGACTCGACCTCCCCCGAACCCGAACGTCGGGCACCCCATCGACTCGAGGGCGCAGTTTCCGGCCAGAATCAGCAGGTCCGCCCAGGAGATCCGGCGACCGTACTTCTGCTTGATGGGCCAGAGCAGCCGACGGGCCTTGTCCAGATTGGCGTTGTCGGGCCAGCTGTTGAGGGGTGCGAAACGCTGCGTCCCCGAGGAGGCCCCGCCCCGGCCGTCACTGATACGGTAGGTGCCCGCACTGTGCCAGGCCATCCGGATGAACAACGGCCCGTAGTGTCCGTAGTCGGCGGGCCACCAGGGCTGCGAGGTGGTCATCACCTCCTCGATGTCCGCCTTCACCGCCGCGAGATCGAGACTCGAGAACTCCGAGGCGTAGTCGAACCCCTCCCCCATGGGGTCGGACAGGGCGGAGTTCTGGTGGAGGATCCTCAGGTTCAGCTGATGGGGCCACCAGTCCCGATTGGATGTTGCCCTCTTCGGTTGTCCGCCGGTGACCGGGCATGTGCGGGTCTCGTCTGACATTCTGTCGTCTCTCATGAATGGGGAGCGTGGTTGTGAACGGGGCCCCGTACGGAGGTTCGAGACCCGGCAGGCGGATGCGCGACGCACTCCGGGCATCGGCCCCAGTAAATCACCTCGGCCTCATCCACCTCGTAGCCGGCTCCCTCGGAGGGGGTGAGGCACGGGGCCGCGCCGACCGCGCAGTCGACATCCACCATCCGGCCGCAGGAGCGACAGATCAGATGATGGTGGTTGTCACCGGTCCGGTCCTCGTAGCGCGCGGGAGACCCCGCAGGCTGGATGCGGCGGAGGAGGCCCTTCTCGGAGAGGAGCGCGAGGGCATCGTAGACAGCCTGACGGGATATGACCCCGATCCCGGCTCGCACCACCGTGGCCACGTCATCCGCAGTGGAATGCGGACGACCCGACACCGCCGCGAGCACAGCGAGTCGCTGGGCCGTGACCTGCACCGAGTGTTGCCGAAGGATTTGAGATGGATCCACCATAGGGAAAGAATAAGTCTATTATTGGACTCTGTCAAGTATCTATCGTAACCTCCATGATTAGTGGAGGGGATTTGCTCGTCACCCGCACGGCCGACGCAGATTTCCGGGCGTCGCCCACAACAGTCCCGCCGTGTTGGGTACCAGGACGTCCGGAAGGGACCAGTGGAGGCCCGGGAGGAATGCGCGACGGGCGCACCACTCGCTGTTCTGGTAACATTCGCCGTTTCCTACCCGTAGGATAGGCAGTTTCACCGACCCGCACCCAGGACCTTTCAACGTGACATCCCGCGCCTTCCTCGCCCTCGTCCTTGTCACTTCCCCCGTCTCTCTCCACGCTCAGGTCGTTTGGCCCGATGAATCGGGACCGTGGACGCCCCGCCCCACGCAATCGGACATCACGGGCGACGATCTCCGCACCCGGCTCGGCATCCTGGCCCACGACTCCATGATGGGACGCGAGGCCGGTACCCTTGGCAACTTCATGGCCACCGAGTACATCGCGTCCGAATTCAAGCGGATGGGGCTTCAGCCGGGTGGCGACAACGGCACCTGGTTCCAGAACCTCCCGCTCGGTCCCACGGGCTATGACATCGCCTCCTCCCGGCTCGCCGTGGGCCGTGCCGTGCTCGCACCGGGAGAGGACTGGATCCCGATGAATCCCTCGGGCCCTGGCGGGATCACCGGAAGGTTCACCGGCCGCAACCTCCCCACGATCTATGGTGGGGTCTGGGGTGACACCGCCACGCCGCTGTCAGCCGACCTGGTGAGGGGCAAGGTGGTCGTCTTTGCCCCACCCGCTGCCCGTCCCTCCGTGCCGGGCCGCCGTCCGGCCGCCGTGCGGGATCGTCGCGCCGAGGAGGCGGGTGCATCCGCCGTGCTGGTGGCCGACCTCGATCAGATGAATCCGGCGCAGGTCGCGGGCGCCTTCGTCCGTCGCATCGCGATGAAGCCCCCCGAGGGTCCGCCCGACGGAGTGCCCGGTGCCACGATCAGCCTCGCCGCGGCACGCCGGTTTTTCGGCGGCCGGGGCCTGGAGGCCCTGACCATCGGCACTGCGGGTGCAACCGTCACCGGCACCTGGGAATATGCCTGGACCATGGCCCAGAACCCCGGTCGCAATGTGATCGGGATCATTCCCGGATCCGATCCGGCTCTCCGGAATCAGTACGTGGTCCTCTCGGCCCACAGCGATCATGTCGGCATGATCCCGGCTGGCCAGGCCGTGGAGCACGACTCCCTCCGCGCCTTCAACACCGTGATGCGTCCCCAGGGAGCCAACGACCGGCCCGACCCACCGACGGCGGAGCAGTGGGCCCGGATCAACGCCCTGGTGGCACAGGCGAGAAGCATCCGACCCCCGAGGATCGATTCGATCTACAACGGGGCCGACGACGACGGTTCGGGCACCGCAGTGCTGCTGGAAGTGGCGGAGAAGTTCGCCACCGGCCCCGCGCCCCGGCGTTCAATCCTGATCCTGTCGGTGACGGGGGAGGAGAAGGGACTCCTCGGCTCCCGCTGGTGGGTCGGCCATCCGACCGTGCCTCTGGATGCCCTCGTGGCGGCCCACAACATGGACATGCTGGGCAAGGGGCGCGTCACCGACGTCCAGTTCGGGGGACCGGCCGCGGTACAGATGCTCGGATCGCGCCGGCTCTCCGCCGAGTTCGGGGACCTCATCGACTCGGTCAACGCGGTACGCTCCGAGCCGATGGTGATCGACTATTCGTGGGATCGCACCAACAAGCTCAACCGGTTCTGCCGGAGTGACCAGGTCTCCTTCTTTTCCAAGGACATTCCGGTGACCTACTTCTCCCTGGGCTATTCACGTGACTACCACCAGCTCACCGACGAAGTGCAGTACATCGACTTCGAGCATGGTGCCCGGGTCGGCCGCTTCGTCCACGAGATCATGACGACGGTGGGGAATCGCCCGGACCGGCTCCGGGTGCTGCCGATGGCGGAGCGGGATCTGTCCGCCCAATGCGGGCGATGACGGGCAGGGGAGGCGAGAGCGGGTGAGACTTGCGGAGGCGGACCGCGGATCGTACCATGGTACGGGTCCGTGAAGACCCCACGGCAGGATTCTGCCGTGAGCCGAAACGCAGAGAGGTGAAACACAGTGTCACCCCTGATGATCCCGCGATCGGTTGCCGCCACCCTGCCCGCCGTCGTCCGCAACAGTCTCGCGGAGCTGTCGCCAGGCCGCCAGGAGGAGTTCCTGGAGGAGTACAGGCGCAGGGCAAAGAGCGCGGCCCCCGCATATGTCCTCTGGCTGTTGGTGGGGTTTCACTACGTCTATCTCAGGAAATGGGACCTGCAGTTCTTCTTCTGGTTGACCGCGGGCGGCCTGCTGGTCTGGTGGCTCGTGGATCTCTTCCGCGTCGTCGGCATGGTGCGGGACTACAACAGAGATATCGCAACCGACGTGATGCGGACGGTCATGGACCTCGGAGCGGCTCGAGGGATGGGCTAGATACGACAGCACGGAGGCGAGAAGAACGAGAGGCGGCATGAACGCGAGCACCATACGCCCGCGCGGGCCGTCACCAGGAGCTCAACTCGTGAGCGTGGAATGACAACCGTTGCATGGACAGAACTCTCCGTGGCCTTCGACTGGGTGAGTTCGGGTCCACCCCTGCTGAACCAGGCCTTTATCGACCGGGAAACCGGCGCGATCCACTGGGTCTCCGAGGATGACCCCCTCGACGACGAGAAAACCCCGGAGGATCTTGACGATCCGGACCGGTATCTGGAGATCCCCCACCGGTACGACCTCGACCTGGGTCGAGACCTTGCCCTGCGCTTTGTCTCACGGCAATTGCCCGACCTGTACGATGAGGTCGATTTCCTTCTCCGGCACCGAGGGGGGTGGCGAAGGTTCAAGGATCTCCTGGCAACGCGGGGTTTCCTGGAGCAATGGTTCGCCCATGAGGCCGAGTGCGAGGAGCGCGCCCTCCGGGAGTGGTGTTCGGAGGTCGGAATCGAGATCCTTCCCCCCAAGCCACCGCCCGCCTGATTTCTTCAGCCCTCGGGTGATGGGCCGCTACGACCGGCCGGCCAGGGCCATGCACTCGATCTCCACCCGGGCGTTCAGCACCAGGCCGGCCACCGCCACCGTGGACCGCGCCGGAGGCCCGGAGGGGAAGAAGGTCCGGTACTCCTCGTTCATTGCGCGGAAGTCGCCGATGTCCACGAGGAACACGGTGCACTTGACCACCCGGTCCATGGCACTTCCCACCTGCTCCAGCAGCCCCTTGATGTTCTCCAGTGCCTGACGGGTTTCCGGACCGACGCCCCCCTCCACGAGCCCCCGTCCCCTCACCGTCCCCAGCTGCCCGGACAGGTAGAGCATGTCGCCCACCTTGACGATCGGACTGAGCGTGGCGCCCGCCGCGGGGGGCTGGGGAAGAATCTCCCGCTCCCGCTGAGCGGCGAGCGGAGTGGTGGCCGAGGCCAGAACACTGATAGCCAGCAACGCGGCAGGAGGACAATATTGCATGAGACGCGACTCCGGTGGGTGAGTGTGAAGGAATCTCTGATTACTCGTCATCCCCGCGACAGCGGGGATCCAGCATGCTGGTTTTCGGGAATGAAAATGGGGCTCTTCAGGCTTTGGCATGGGTCCACGTTCAGCCCGGAGCGCCTCCCCTCACCCCAAAAGGCAACCACAAAAAGCACAAAAGGCACAAAACCGCCTACCCAGCACCGGAGCGACTCCCCCCCCGGAAGAAACCGCGGATGACACTGATGACGCGGTGTGAACTCTGCCCAAGCTGGTCCTGAGTCTAGTCGGTGGGGGGGCGCGGCTCAGTGTCATCGGCGTCATCTGTGGTTCCACTCCCTCCCGACAGCGAGCGACCCTCCGCGGGATCTCGTGCTTCTTGTGCCTTTGTGCCTCTTGTGGCCAATTCCCCGCCAGCCTGGCGAGCGGGGCCCCTCACCTCACTCCGACATCCAACCCAAGACGGCGTGAAGAGCTCCGAGAAATGGCGGGTTGAAGTTCCCCCCACCCACACGAAACCCGGATGAGGCGAAAATGGATTCCCGCGTACGCGGGAATGACGACCATTGGCTGTCCGTCAATTGAACAGAAGTTTCCTGAGAAGAAGAGCCCCTATTCATTGGACATCCCGTCGTCATCCGGCTCGGGCTCCTCCACCGGGATGCTGAAAGACTCGGCAAGGTCCGGATCCCCCTCCCTCCCCAGCACACGGCCGGCGACATAGTCTCCGACCACCGGGCCGAACTTGAACCCCTCGGCCGACCCCCCACCCGCGATCAGCACATTGTCGAAGTCGGGGTGATGATCGATGAGGAAATTGCGGGTCGCACTCGATTCGTAGTGACAGGCGCGGGTCTCCGTGATCGGCGCGGTCGCGAGCAGCGGGAATCGCGCCTCGAGCACCGCCCGGTTGCGGGCAATGCTCGCCGCCGGAACGAACCGGGGGCTCAGGTCGGGGTCGAAGGCCCGCTCCCCGCTGGTGCGCACCCGAAATCCCCGGTTGTCCGGAACCAGGGCCGGCCATCCCGTCACACCGGGGAAGTTCCAGCTGGGAAGATGGGGCACCGTGAATCGATCGTCGTCCGGTGGCGTGGTGAAGTAGCAGACATGACCGACGGGCAGGTTCATGAGCGGGCCGAGGACCGCGGGAAAGATCTTGGGAAGCCAGGGGCCACAGGCAAAGCAGAAGGTGTCGGCCGCGATCCGGTCGCCATTGGCCAGGCCGATGGTGTGCAGCACACGTCCCTCCCGCTCGGCCATCCGCGCATGACCGATGCGAATCGCCCCTCCCAGCTTGCGGAAGACCACCCCCACGGCCTCACACGCCCGCCGAGCCCTCACCACTCCGGCATCCGGCTCATGGAGCACCTGGGTGATCCCCTCCAGATTGATGACGGGCCACCGGCGACGCACCTCCTCCACATCCATCACCTCGTGGGGGACCCCCTCCGCCTTCCACCACTCGAGCGTGCGCGTGGTGAATTCCACCGGCTCATCGCGGAATATCAGGTCACCGGTAATGAAGAAGAGCTGACCTCCGATGGTATCCTTCCACTCCTCGTCGAACGCCCGCCAGCGTTCCATGGCGTTCCGCGCCCACCGCATCCACTGCCGGCCGTGGGGCCGGTCCCCGTAGGAGGAGCGGACCCCGCGCGTTTCGTCTCCGGAGGTGGAACGCGAGTTGCCCGGCCCGTACTGGTCCACCAGCACCACGCGGGCTCCCTGCTGTCGCAGGTGCAGGGCCGTCCACCCCCCGAAGGCACCCGCCCCGATGACGGCGATATCGAACCGATCCAGGGTCCCCGAGGGAGGGGGCGCGGGATCGGGCGGGGGAAAGACCAGCGGGGCACGTCGAGGGCTCGCGCATCCGGACGCGGCCAGCGCGGCGAGCTCGGCTGCGGTGAGCATCACGAAATTGCGGCGATCCATCACGGACTCCTGGGGCGCGGGGAGGGGGCGATCATCAACTCACGCAGTCGATCGGGGTCCGCGGGCAGTTCGTCCTCGCCGGCGGGATAGCGGTTGAGCCGCAGCAGATAGGCCACGATATCGGCATACTCACCCGGTTTGAGACGGCCCGGGGCATCCTGGGGCATGGTGGTGCGGATCTGTTCCCAGATCTCGAAGGCGCTGCGTCCCCCCCAGACCCGGCGGAAGACCACTCCGGAGTACGCCGATGCGTTGTGGCAGCTCACGCAGTTCTTCTCGTACGTTTTCTGTCCTCGCCGCGCCTGGTCCGAGGTGTAGAGCGCGGCGACGGCGGGAGCGGGAGCCACGGAATCGGAATCGGCCTGCGCCGCTGCCGGTCCTCCGCCACCCAACAACATGGCGACCAGCAACACCCGTGCTCGTTTCATCCGTCACTCACTCGGGCAATCGGAGGGCCACCAGACCGGCGCGGACGTCGCGACCCCCGATGGCGCTCACGATGTACTGCACCCCCCGGTGGACGAATGTCATCGGCGCGGTCATGGTCGGCCCGGGGAGGGCGACGGTGGCGAGTTCGGCCCCGGTGCGCTTGTCCACCGCGTGCAGCAGGGGACGCCCTCCCCTCCCCTCGCCATAGATGAGCAGCGTCCCGGTCACCATCGGAGTGGCGTGGGCACCTGTGCCCGTCCGCCCCACGTCCACGCCCTGGAGCAACGGGTGATTGCGCACGGCGTCCGGGGTGTCCCCATTGGGAATCCACCAGAGGTGATCGCCCGTATTGAGGTCGATGGCCGTGATCCGTCCGTACGGTGGTTTGAAGAGGGGCAGACCCTCCACGCCGCCGACCCCGCCGGGGCCCACCGAGACCCACGCCACGTCCGACGCGGAGTCGACGCTCACACCCGGGACCAGACGGGGAGCGCTGCACCCCTTGACCGACGCGACATAGAGGATGCCGGCATCGGGATCGAGTGCGGCCCCCCCGGGAATGTTGGCCCCTCCATTGGCACCGGGACAGTGAATCGAGGCCTCCAGACCGTGGGCCCCCTGCACCGCCGGCGGATTGAACAGGGGACCGAGGCGGAACCGGGAGACGGCCTCCCGGGCGCGTTTGCGCAACTCGGGAGTGTAATCGATCAGGTCATCCTCGGTGAGGCCCTGCATTTCAAATGGCGCGGGACGCGTCGGGAAGGGTTGGGTGGGAGACGTGTACTCGCCCGGCACATCCGAGGGCGGGACCGGGCGCTCCTCGATGGGCCACACCGGCTCACCGGTCTGGCGATTCAAGACGAACGTGAAGCCCTGCTTGGTGACCTGGACGAGGGCCGGAACCCGCCGGCCCTCGACGGTGAGATCCACGAGTTGCGGGGCGTGCGGATTATCGTAGTTCCAGATGTCGTGGTGCACGGTCTGGAAGTGCCAGGCGCGGCGGCCAGTCCGGACATCGAGCGCCAGGATGCTGGTGGCGAAGAGATTGTCTCCCGGCCGGATGCCTCCGAAGTAATCCACCGTGGGCGGGTCGGTGGGAATGTAGACCAGACCCAGGTCCGGATCGGCCGACAAGGGAGCCCACGAGGAGACATTGCCGATGTCCCTCCAGGCGTCGGAGCCCCAGGTCTCATGCCCGAACTCCCCGGGACGCGGGATGACGTTGAAGGTCCAGAGGTGCCGTCCGGTGCGCACGTCATAGGCCAGGATGTTGCCGGGCACATTCTGCCGCCGGTTCTGGTAGTAGCCCTGTTCATGGGAGTTGCCCACGATGATGACACCATTGACGACGATCGGCGGGGAGGAATTGGTGATGTAGCCGACGCCCTCCGGCAGCCCCGCGTCCCGGTCGTGGGCCCACGGCCCCAGATGATCGAGGAGATCGATCGTGCCATTCTCGCCGAAGCCGGGAACCGGGAGTCCGGTTTCGGCGTCGAGGGCATGGAGGAAGAACGCCGGTGTCACCACCAGAATTCGGCCTCGCCCGTCCACCACATCGTACGCCACTCCCTTGCCGTAATCCTTGCGCATCGAGTCGCGCCACCGTTTGGTCTCGGGTTCCCGAAACATCCAGAGGGTCTCGCCGGTGGCGGGATCGATCGCCACCACCGACCGCCGGCTCCCCGCCACGGTGAACAGCTTTCCCTCGGCGTAGATCGGCGTGGCCCGCAGGAGCCCCTCGCCGCCGGGGCTGAAGTTCCCGGCGTGCCAGAGCCAGGCCACTTCCAGATCGCCGAAGTTCTCCCCGGTGATCTGGCTGTGCGGGGAGGACCGCGTGCTCCGGATATCCCCTCCCCAATAGCGCCAGTCCGCGGATCCGTCGCCCTGCGCAGGCAACGTGGTGAGGGAGGCCACGAGAGCGGCGAATCCCAGGGTGGCTCCCTTCCTCAGGTTCGGAATGCTCATGGTACCCTCCGAACGTACCGACGCACCGATCTGGATCCGACCTCGGCACCGTAGACCCGGCCGCCCGCGTCCACCGCGACCCCCTCGGCGAAACTGGTGGCGGACCCATCGGGGTCCGGTTCCGGGTCGGGGACGAAGGCACTCACCCACCCCGTGCGCGCACTTCCAACGTACAGGCCGCGCCGCCACCCCGGATTGCGGCGGGTGTTCGATTCCGAATCCACCGCGTAGAGCATGTCGTCGCCATCGATGAAGAGCCCGCTCGGACGGCCGAACTGGGTCCAGGTGGCGAGATGTCCTCCCTCCTGGTCGAAGATCTGAATCCGGCTGTTCCCCCGGTCGGCCACGAAGAGGCGCCCCGCGGAATCCATCGCCAGGGCATGCGGATCCCGGAATTCGCCCGCTTCGGAGCCGGTCTCGCCCCATTCCAGCAGGAAGCTGCCGTCAGGGGCGAGTTTGACTATCCGATTGTTACCCTCGGCGTCGTGCCCATCGGCGATGAAGATCTCTCCCCCCGGCGCGACGAGAACCGCCGAGGGCTTGCGGAAATGACGTGGTCCCCGCCCCGCGACACCCTTCTCGCCGAGGGTCATCAGCAGGTCCCCTCGGGGGCTGAACTTGTGGATCACGTGCCCCAGCCCGGGGGGCTGTTCGCCGAACCCCACGGCATCGGTGACCCAGACATTGCCTTCCCGGTCCACATGGAGTCCGTGAGGCCAGGCGAAGAGCCCCGCCCCCATGCCGCGCACCACCCGGCCGGACGAATCAAAGAGGAGAATCGGATCGAGGGGCGATCCGGCGCACTGGTTGGCTCCGCACCGCTCCGCCACCCAGATCGACCGGCCGTCGGGCGCGGTCCCGATGCCACTCGTCGCGCCCCAGGTCCGCCCCGCGGGGAGTTGCCCCCAGGATTCCGCCGACATCTGATAGGGGTTCGGTGCGGTCATCTGGGACGCCGCAGTTCCGGGAACCGCCAGGGTCGCCAGGGTCGCCAGGAGACACGGCCCCGGGATCACGAGGGGAAGGCGCATCACTGTTCCTTGAAGATGGTGTCCGCGACGTCCCGGTCTCCCGGTCCCCACACCCTGACAACTTACGCCCCACTCCGGCCGTCGGGCTAGTCCCCTCGGGGGTCTCCCGCGTGGGCCCCCTCACAGCAGGCCGGGGAGGGGGGTAGATTGTTCTGAACGGCACCCCACAACCTTCCGGAGACCTCCGTGACCCACCTCACGCTGGCCGTCCCCACGGCCCTCCTCCTGGCGATAGCCCCCGCCTCCCTCGGAGCACAGGCGACCTCCCCTCCGACCGTGCGCCTCAACCGGACCATCGAGCTGCTGGAGGGGGGCCAGTCCACCTTCGGCATCTTCAGCCATGACCGGTCGCTGGAGAACGCCCGGGCGCTCGCCCGGTCGGGACTCGACTTCGTTCTGATCGACATGGAACATGGGCCCCTGGACATCGAGCGGCTGCGAATCTTCCTGCTCGGCATGACCGACCGCCGCCGGATCCAGGAAAAGGGCAACCTGCAGCCGGATGTCACTCCGATCGTCCGCATACCGGTCAACGGAGGCGACATGACGACCCACATCGCGAAGCAGGTTCTGGATGTCGGCGCCATGGGAGTGATGTTCCCCCACATCAATACCGCGGAGGAAGCCCTGCGGGCGGTCCGGTCGGTCCGGTATCCGCAGCCGCGGGGTGCCCCGGACCATGCACCGGAGGGATTTCGCGGGTCGGGGGCCGGCAACGCCGCCTGGCTCTGGGGCATCCCGGATTACACCGACCGCGCGGATGTCTGGCCCCTCGATCCACGGGGTGAGCTCATGGCAGTGCTCCAGATCGAGACGGTGGAGGGTGTCCGCAATGTCGATGAGATCCTCGCGGTGCCGGGCATCTCCGCAATCTTCATCGGACCGGCGGACCTTCGGCTCTCGCTGGGCGGAACGGGTCCCGAGGGGCAGGCCGCGCTGGAGGAGGCCATTCAGACGGTGCTTCGGGCAGCCCGGGCTCGCAACATTCCGATCGGGATCACCACGGGAGCGGGCAGCATTGAGGAGAGACTCCGGGAAGGGTTCAACTTCGTGACGGTGGCTTTTGGCGATGGGGGCCTGACGCCAGGGGGAGCCGCGACACTGGAACGAGGCCGAGCCGCAGCCGGACGACAGTAGCACGGACCACTCCACCCTTTCGGAACGGGCAGACGCATGACGATGCAGCGGCGGGACTTTCTGAAGACAGCAGCTCTGGCCACCGCCGGTACGGCGACCGCCGGGGCCTGTGTGGGGACGGACTCCGGCCCGCCAGGCGAAGGCGGCCCCGCAGGGGGACCGCAGGTGAACTGGCGGCTCGCCTCCAGCTTTCCCCGCAGTCTCGATGTGATCTACGGTTCGGCGGAACACCTCGCGGAGCGCGTGGACCAGCTCACCGGTGGCCGGTTCCGGATCCGCAGCTACCCCGCGGGAGAACTGGTCCCCGGCCTCCAGGTGATGGACGCCGTACAGCAGGGGACGGTGCACCTCGGTCACACCGCCAGTTACTACTATCTGGGCAAGAACCCCGCCCTCGCCTTCGATACGGGGGTTCCCTTCGGCCTCACCGCCCGCCAGCAGAATGCCTGGCAGACGGAAGGGGGCGGAATGGAAGCGCTCCGCCAGGTCTACGCCGACTTCGGGGTGATCCAGTTCCCCTGTGGCAACACCGGAGCTCAGTTCGGCGGATGGTTCCGCCGCCCGATCGATTCGGTGACCGACCTCCGGGGCCTCCGCATGCGCATTCCCGGCATGGGCGGCGAGGTCATGTCCCGGCTCGGCGTGTCGGTGCAGGTCATGGCGGGCGGAGAGATCTATCCGGCGCTGGAACGGGGCGCCATCGACGCCACGGAATGGGTGGGGCCCCACGACGACGAGCGGTTGGGCTTTCACCAGGTGGCGCGGTTCTACTACTACCCGGGGTGGCATGAGCCGGGTGTGACGCTCACTCTGATGGTCAACCGCCGGGCGTTCGACGCACTCCCGGTCACCTATCAGCATGCGCTCGCCGTGGCAGCCGCCGAGCAGAATCAGGCCATGCTCGAACGCTACGATGCGCTCAACCCGCCGGCCCTGACCCGGCTTCGGGACGCGGGTGTCGAGGTGCGACCCTTCCCGGTCGATCTCCTCGAGGCCGCCTGGCGGGAAAGCAACGCCCTGCTGGAGGATCACGCCGGCCGGGACCCTGCATTCCGACGGATCTACGAACCGTGGAAGGCCTTCCGGGAACAGGCCTTCGGCTACTTCAACGGGGCCGAGCAGGCCTACGCGGCATTCACCTTCGGCAAGTGACCCGCGGCATGCCCGGCCCGCGGGCCGGCCGGTTCATCGGACCAGGATCATCCCCGCCACGACCAGCACCTGGATGATGATGAACGGGATGACCCCGCGGTAGATGGCCGTGGTGGGGATCTCGGCCGGGGTCACCCCCCGCAGATAGAAAAGCGAGAAGCCGAAGGGCGGGGTCAGGAACGACGCCTGCATGTTCATGGCCAGGAGGACGCCGAGCCAGGTGAGGTCGATGCCGAGCAGGGCGGCGGGCGGCGCCACCAACGGCACGATGATGAAGGCAATCTCGAAAAAGTCGATGAAGAATCCGAGGGCGAACACGATCAGGTTGACCACGATCAGGAAACCGATCACTCCCCCCGGCAGATTGGTGAGGAGCTGTTCCAGCCAGAGGTCCCCGTTCAGTCCGCGAAACACCAGAGCGAAGGTCATCGAGCCGACCAGCAGGAACACCACCATGATGGTCAGCCGGGTGGTCTCGTGCATCGCTTCGGAGAGTCCCGCGCGGGTGAACTGACGGTTGAGGGCGGCGAGGATCATCGCTCCGAGGGCCCCGAGGGCACCCGCTTCCGTGGGTGTCGCGATGCCGGCGAAGATGCTCCCCAGCACCACGAGAATCAGAAACAGCGGGGGGAGGAGGGAGCCCAGCAACAGTCGCACCAGCCGCCGCGTGCCGATGTCGTGAACTTCCCGCGGCAGGGCCGGAGCCACTGTGGGCCGGAAGGCGGCGGTGCCGATCACGAAGAGCGCGTAGCATCCCGTGAGGATGAGACCGGGGACGACGGCGGCGCGAAACAGCGATCCGACCGACACTCCGAGCTGGTCCCCCAGGACGATCAGGACGATGCTCGGAGGGATGATCTGGCCCAGGGTGCCCGCCGCGGCGATCACCCCCAGGGAAAACTCCCGCTGGTACCCATGGCGGAGCATCACCGGAAGCGAGATCAGCCCCATCGCCGTCACCGAGGCGCCCACCACCCCGGTCGCCGCGGCGAGGAGAGCCCCCACCACGACCACCCCGAGACCGAGACCACCGCGGAACCGCCCGAAGAAGATCCCGATCGATTCGAGAAGCTGCTCCGCGAGACGGGACTTCTCGAGCGTGGCCCCCATGAAGATGAAGAAGGGGACCGCCAGCAGGGTGTAGTTGGACATCGTGCCGAAGGCGCGCTCCGGCATGGCGAGCAGGAGGGCCGGATCGAAGTGCCCCGTCAGGGTACCGAGCCCGGCAAAGAGCAGGCCGGTCCCCGCCAGCACGAAGGCCACCGGGAACCCGCTGAAGATGAGAATGAGCGCGACCAGGAACATCGCGGGCCCCCAGAGCCCCTCCATTCAGAGACCCCCCGGGACCGGCGTGCCGGGCGACTCCCCGGCCGACGGTTCCGTGGTCCCGTCCCGAAGCTCCGCGATGCCGGTGATGATCTGGGCCAGGGCCTGGAGCAGCAGCAGAGCGAAACAGACCAGCAGCACGGTCTTGATCGGGTACCGGGCCAGTCCTCCCGGGTCGGGGGACCCCTCGCGCACCGCCCAGGAGTTGCGGACGGCGGGCCAGGAGGTCAGCAGCATCATGACACAGAAGGGGACCAGAAAGAGCACCGTGCCGACCAGGTCGATCCAGGCGCGGGTGCGCGGGGCCACCCGGCCGTACAGCACGTCGACCCGGACATGGACATCGTGTCGGAGACCGTACGCCGCGCCCAGCAGGAAGATCAGGCTGAACATGTACCACTGCAGATCGAACGCGGCGTTGGACGCCAGCGACACCCCGGTGTATCGCGTGGCATAGCGGGCCAACGCGTTGAGAGCACCGACCAGGATCATCACCAGGGTGAGCCACCGGATGGCGGCATACACGGCGTCGGTGAGGTGGCCCACGGCGCGGGCGAAGGCGAGCAGGGCGCGCATGCGGGTGTCACGGCTCCGGATGGGGTAAATGGCAGGATTGCGCCCGAGTATACGCCACTCGCCGTCCTCGCGGCAAGCGCACACCATCGGCTCGTTGGCGTAACCCTCTGAGAGCGGGCATGGGTTCCCGGGGTCGACATGCTGAACGCCCCGCGGAGCGAGGCGTTCAGAATCACGGTCAACCCGATTCGATCGGCGATCAGCTATGAACAGGCCGGAAGAGACGGGCTCGGGTTCCCTCCCAGGAGATCGAGGTTCAGGCTGGTCAGGAAGGTGTTCCCGGTCCAGCAGGCGCCGAGACCGGTCCCGTCCCACAGCAGGTCGGTTCCGGGCGGGAGAAACGGAATGGGCTGCGCCCCCCCGTTGCCTGTGACCGTGTTGTTCTCGACGCGGGCGCCATCGGGGAACGGCTCCACGTCGATCGGCACTCCGGCCAGCTGGGCCAGCAGACCGGTGTTGGCCACGGCGATGCCCACGAAGTTGTTTCCGTGCACCGTGTTGTTGCGCACCGTGGTCTGATCGGCGCCGACCACCAGAATCCCCGACCCGGCCGGGACGAACCGTTCGAACCCACCGGTGGAGAAGTTCGGCAGGTTGTTGTCCTTGACCCTGTTGCCCTCGACCAGAATGTTCGAGGACACCTTGGTGGGGAACCCGGGGAGGAGGACCACGATGATGCCGGCCGTGTTGTCGTGGGTGTCGTTGTCGAGCACCTGAATGTCGGTGCTGTTCTCGACCTCGATCCCGTTGACATTCCCGAAGGCGACATTGTTCCGGATGACCACCTGACTCGACTGTCCGATGTAGATGCCCGTGTCGCTGTGCCCGCTCGCCACGCAGCGCTCGACGAGGCCCGAGGAAAAGACAGGGAAGAGGCCGTACTCCCCGTTGTCCACCGCGACGATGTCCCGGAGAACGAATCCGAACACGCCCCGCAGATACACCCCGTTTTCCTCGAACCCGCGCACCACGAGGTTGACGATCTCGACCCCCGTGGCGGACGGTGTGACCTTGATTCCATCGTCGGCACCGCCGGGGTTCTCGATCACCGGGACTCCGTGGGTGCCATTGCGTTGCCCCAGGCCCACCAGGGCGATTCCGGGCTTGGAGATGGTGACCGTTTCGCGGTAGGTCCCGGGGCGCACGAAGATCCGATCTCCCGGGGCCGCCCGATCGACGGCGTCCTGGATCGAGGTGCCCGGCAACACCACGATGTCGGGACGCCCGAACCGGCTGAGATCCGGATCCGGGGGTGGCGCCGTGGGCGTGCCCCCCGACTCGCACGCCGCAAGCCCCACCACCATCAGAGCAAGAAGAACTCCGTTCCTTCGCATCGTGTACTCCTTTCGCGTGTGGGATTTCCGGCGCCGCCCCTTGTGGGCGACGACAGACCACACTGCGCCGGGGGAGTCAAGAGATCGTCAAGCAGGGGCACCCCCGCCCCGATCGGGCCGATGTGGAATCGGCAGACGGGGGGGGGCGAGGGCAACGAATGGAGGGCGTGGAGCATCTCAGACAGAACATGGCATCGCAGAGCATCGCTCAGGCCGGAGCGACGGAACCGTCCGATGCAACCCACGGCGACCTCGCCCCCCACTCATTTGACCTCCCGATCTCCAGGTGACCGACTAGTTCCCGGCGCGCCTCATCCTTCACCGGCTGCCGCTCTGCTTGGTGGAGGAGGCGGCGGCACGGTACGGAGGCAAAGCCCTGGCACGGGAGGAGGATTCTCGCGCAGCGGCCCGGGCGCGCGCCGTGGCAGAGTACCGGGCTCAACTCGTGGATGGGCCGGTCATCATCCTCCGGGCAGAGGAGATGTTTCGCAGCTTCAACCCCAACAACCTGGTTCCGCTCGGGTCGGAAGGGACCGTCTACCCGACGGGCACCTTCCGGGCCGAATGGGGTGTCCTCACCGTGGAACAAGGTGGCGCTCTCGTGTCTCCCGACAATCGGGAGGTTCGCGTTCCGGTGCCGACAGGGATGGACGCCACCGCCACGGCGATCGAAGGACCGGGATGGAGACTCGAACTCGCCGAGGGATGGCAGCTTCACCCAGGACCGCGCCCCGGAGACTTCACGGCCGCCAAGGTTCTGCCGTAGACGGACGCCCAATCCGCCGGGCGCCTGCCTCTCCCGTGGCCTCGCTGGTGACATGGGCCGTCGGGCCGGATCTGCTCGTGGATGGTGGGAACCACGCTTCGGCGCCGTCCTGTGGGTGACAGGATCGACGCAGCACCCCACATTACTGGTTCATCCGGGTTTCCTGAGGGTGAGGAGACCTTCAGCCCACCATTTCCCAGGGCTTCACGCCTTCTTGGGGTTGGATTTCGGCGTGAGGTGAGGGCTCCGGTGGCCAGGCGGGCGGGGGAATCGCCACAAGAGGCACAAAGGGCACAAGAAGCACGAGATCCTGCGGAGGGTGGCTCGCTATCGGGAGGGAGGCGGAACCACAGATGACGCAGATGACACCGAGCCGCCCCCCCTCCACACCGACTCGACTCGGGACCAGCCTGGGCAGAATTCACTCTGCGTCATCGGTGCCATCCGCGGTTTCTTCCGGGGGGGGGAGATGAGGCGCTCCGGGCTGGACATGGCCCAGGCCAAAGCCTGAAGGGCCACATCACCATGGGCAGGGCGAAGTCCTGCCGCCTGGGACCATCATGCCTTATCGCAGAATCTGAAAATCTCCCACCAGCGGCAGATGATCGGAGATCGTCGCGGCATCGCCGGCCCGGAGCCCCAGCCGCTGCAATGCTTCGGGAGACAATTCGGCGGACTCGAACGGGAAGCCCCGCACAAACCGCAGTCCGGCACCCCCCGCAATCAGGTAATCAAGCCGACCGGGGGTGAAGATGTCCTGTGTCGGGTTCCGCCAGGTGTCCAGCGTCCCATCAGCCAGGCGGAGCAGACGCGCTCGCCGGCGACCGTCGGCCTCCAGTATCCGCAGTGGCTCGTCCGACCCGACCAGATTGACGTCGCCGCCGAGAATGACGAGTGAATCCCGTGCCCCTCGAAGGGCCTCCCGCACCGCGTCCCGGAGGATCGTCGCCTGCAGAACACGGAGGTGATCCTCGGGAGAGCCTGCATATCCCGCGCTCTGGAGATCGAAGGGGACAAGGAGCACCTCGCGTCCCTCCAGAGTGACCCAGGCACCGGTCAGGGCCAGTCCTCCCCGCTCCTCGATCTCCGCCAGGCGGGGACGGAGTCCGGCGGTACGGACCAGACTGTCCAGCGCACCGGAGGGATAGGACATTGAACGCATGCCCTCCACCGCCCGCACCGGGTGGCGCGAGGCGACGACCGTTTTCTGTCGCCCGCCGCTCTTCCCGACATGAACGTTCCAGGGGCCCTCGCCGGGGATCGGGGCCAGGAGTTCCCGAATCGCATCAACCGTCACCGTCTCCCATACCTCATCCAGCAGGATGACATCGGGGGCAAGGGCGGCCATCACCCGCCCGAAGGCCTCGGGCTCGTCGCGCGGCCTGGTGCCAGAGACATTCCACGCCACGACCCGCACCTGCCCCGGCTGGAGCGCCACCGAGTCCGCCGGGGCCAGGGGGGCCACGGGCGAGGCCGGAGTCGTCACCGCATGGGTGGCGGCATCGGTGCGATCCATGATCCCCGACTCGGTCTCGAACAGCACCTGTACCCGGAGCGTGGAACCGAGGAAGAGCGGCGGCACCCCCGGTAGCTCGGTTCCGCGCCGGATCCGCAGTTCGATACGTGACGCCGCGTGGGTCGGCGCCACCGTGAGACCACCGAGTGCCCCGGGCAGGATGCTGGCGGTATCGCCCCCTTCGGCCGTCACCGGCCGAAGACCATTCCCCGCACCATAGCCGTTCCCGCGGGGCCGATCGCGCCGGGACAGTTCCACGACCACATCCACACCGGCCAGATCGGCCACGCGAGCACCCGTCGTGCTGTCCCCATCGGCATCGAGCAGGATCCGGACGCTTCCGGGCATGCCCTGCGCGTTGACCGTCCCGTCCCATGAGAGGGAGAAGTAGATCCAGGTCGGGGCGTCCTGGACCCGGACCTCCCGGAGGTCCACTGCCGCCCCGGGCGCATCGGGGGGATCACTGAGGATCGGTTCAATGGCCTCCCAGTCATCGAACGCGCCGTCAATGATCACCGGAAACTGTTCACCCACTCTCCCCGGTGCTCCGAAGCCGAACCCAGCTCCCAGGGCGATCAGGGCCGTCACACCGAGGAACCTCCACAAGCGCTGGGTCACAATGACTCCGCGGAAGAGTTCGTATCCCACCTGATCCCCCTCCAGGGTTCCGGCCGTGGCGGTCTGGCGGGGCACTGAATGTTACCCTGCCGCCGGGAGAAGGGCGAATTGGGATCGCGGGAATCTACGTGGGAAACCGAGTGTATTTATCCACAAACGGGAATCGCCAATGGTCATTTCGGCCGTCCATGTTCTGTCCAGGACCACGGTGAACAGCGAAGGTCCGCCGGAGAAGAACCCCTTGATTCCGTGGCTCACCAGCAATTTATTTAACCACCTTCAACTCCTTTGATACCAGCATTCTGTTCGAGTTCACCTCATGTTGATTGTTGACAAGGGCATCCTGGGCTTTTCCACACAACGCGGACTCCAGGCACCAGTACTCCCCTACCACCCTCATGATCCGGGTCCCGGATGATCGACGTCGGTGGTGGGTCAGAATCGCACCGCCAGCTGAGCGTAGAAGAAGTCCGCATCGCCGCTCACGCCATCCGTGTTGGTCGCCTCGATGAAGCGACCGCCCCAGAATCGTGACCACCCCACGATGAGATCGCTCCGAGCCGTCAGGGTGTATTTGGCCAGGAGATCCAGTTCTTGTCCCACGCGATTGCCGGCGGCCCCCGTCGCATCTCGCCGGATCGCCCCTCCCCCCGCGTTGTAAAGGGCGTCCGTCTCACTCTCCAACCGGAAATCGAACCCGGTTGCCTGAAGCGAGAGCTTCGGAAGGGGCTGGGCGCTGGCCCGCAGACTCAGCGCCACGATGTTCTGGCGGGCAACCAGGTCCATGTACCCCAGGTAGGCGTGGGCCAGGGGGAACAGCTGGTTGAAGGTCCTGCGGGTTCCATCGGTGGCGTCCTCATCCCCCTGGGCCCAGTCAAAGCCGGCCTCCACCTTCACTCGGCCCGGCACCGGGAGTCCATACCCGGCCACCGCAGAGAAGAATCCGGCTCGCTGCTCTCCTTCCTGGTCATGACCTCCCCATTGGAATCCCCCCTCCACATCCCAGGTCCAGGACCGGAAGGTCCCGGCGCTCCGTGCGCCCACGGTCCAGATGTCGTAGTCGAACACCGCCCCTCGGGTTTCCCGAAGGTTGAGAAGGTAAACATCCGTCTGAACGGCGCCGGACCGCCCCTTTCTGAGGTACACCCCGCTGAACCGCTGACTGTCATCCCTCGTGTTCGCCTCGTGGGGACGCACCGTGCGGGGAAACACCCCGAAAGCATCGAGTCGGAAGTCTCCGGACTGATATCCGCCGGCGACGCCATCGAAACTCCGGCGGGTATTGCCCCAGTCCAGGGGGGAAATGAGACGCTGCGCTCCCAGCAGCAGTTCCTGACGCCCCACCCGGGCAAAGCCCTTCTGCGCCGGGTTCCCCACCCGGACCTCGGCGAACCCGTTCAACAGGTCCACCTCGTCCACCTCGATGGGACGCGGCGCCCACTCCTCCCCGGTGCTCCGGGCGTCGAGCCCCTCGGCGTACAACCGCACATGAGAGCCGATCTCGACGTTGGCATACAGGCGCAGACGACTCAGGGTGAAACTGTTGTCCCCTCCGGAGAGGCGAGTCAAGGCGAACTGATTCTCGTCATGGGACCGCAGCCGGAACTCACCCCCAAGATCGACGAGAACTCCCGAACCCAGCGAGATCCTCTTCAACCGGTCCGTCGCACGGACGAAGGTATCCCGGCCTCTCGCAGAGGCCAGGCACGCGCTCCGAAGGTACCCGAAGTCATTCGCGAAGTAGACTCCCTTGTGAGACCCCGCCACGGCCGGGGCGAGGCTTGCACAGGATTGCGATGGCGGGGAGGTCTGGGCCGCCGCCGGGGAGGTGGCGAGGCAGGTCACGAGAATGGCACCTGCCCACCGGAAGGCCGTCAGGTTCACGCAGTGATGTGCCATGGTGGATCAGGCCGCCCGCACGTTGTCGAGGAACTCGCCCACCTGCTGGCTGAGCGTGCGCGCCCGGTCCGCCAGATTATCCGAGGCCGTCAGGACCATGGAGGCTCCGTCCCCGGTCTCGGCCGCCGCCTGGAGGACCTGGATGATGGTGTCCGTCACCTGGCCTGTCCCACCGGCCGCGCCGTGGGCATTCCGGCTGATCTCCTGGGTGGCCACTCCCTGCTGCTCCACCGAGGTGGCGATCCCCGAGGAGATCTCCCGGATTTCCGTGATGGTCCCGGTGATGTCGTTGATGGCACCCACGACCTCCTGGGTCGACGCCTGAATTTCCTCGATCTGGGCGGTGATGTCGTTGGTGGCCTGGGCGGTCTGCGTCGCCAGATTCTTGACTTCCGACGCCACGACGGCGAATCCCTTGCCGGCCTCGCCGGCCCGGGCCGCCTCGATGGTGGCGTTGAGGGCGAGGAGGTTGGTCTGCTTGGCGATGGTGGCAATCAGCCCCACGACTTCCCCGATGCGATGAGCCGATTCGGTCAGTCGCTGCACCGTGGCGGAGGACCGCTCCGCTTTGTCCGCCGCGGTGATGCTCACCGAGGCGGCGCCCTCGACCCGTCTCCGAATCTCGGCGACCGATGCGGACAGCTCCTCCACGGCGGCCGACACCTCCTGGACGTTGCCGGAGGTCAGCTCCGCGGCACTCTTGGCCAACTCCGACTGGTTTCGGGTGTGCCCGGCCAGGGAGGACATCGACGCGGCCGTGGCCCTCATCTCCTCGGTCGAGGCCGCCACATCATCCACGAGTCCCAGCACGCTGCGCTCGAAGGAGGTGGCGAGGTCGAGGAGGGCCTGCCGACGCACCCCGGCCTCCGCCGCCTTGCGTTCATCCTCGGCCCGATGGGCACGTTCGGCTGCCTCGCGTTCCCGTTCGGCCCGTTCCTTTTCCTCTACCACGCGCTGCGCTTCGAGCTGGCGCTTTTCCTGAGCCTCACCCTTGAAGACATCCAGGGCCGCCGCCATCGCCCCCACTTCGTCCACCCGGTCCCGTCCGGGAACCACCGTGTCCAGGTTCCCCCCGGAGATGGACGCCATCGCGTCCTTGAGCTGGTTCATCGGCCCCGTGATCGAGCGGGTCGCCACCCAGGCCAACACACCGCAGGCCAGCAGGATGCAGGCCAGGGTCCACCAGATGTTCGTGCTCGCCCTCTGTCGCTCATTCTGTGCGGAGACGATGAAGGCGGAGGCCCGTTCCTTGGCGAAGGCGACGATGCCCTCCACCTGGTCATTCAGCTCCTTGATGTGCCCGGCCCCCCGTTCCCGTGTCACCCGGGCCGCCCCCTCCATGTTCCCGTCGCGGCTCAGGGCAACGACTTCTTCCCTGATGGGACGCCACTCCTCGAAGGTCCGGCGGGCCTTCTCCACGTCCTTCTTGTCCCCAAGAAACCGCTCCTCGATGAGATCAAAGGCTTCCAGCACCGCGGTCTCGTGCTGGTTCACGTCCGCGACCGCGGCGGAGATTGCCTCCGGGGTCGTGGCCAGCGCCACATCCTTCATGCTCCTGTGCATCGCCGTGATGTGCCCCTGGACCTCCAGAGCCGAGCTCGTGACCGTGTAGGGGTGGCGGTAGAGCCGATCCGTGAGGTCGGCCACGGCATTCACCTTGCCTCTCGCGAACAAGCCGAGGCCGAGGGCCGCGAGCAGGACGAGAGTGAAACTTCCGATGAGCCTGGTGCCGATGGTCAGATTCGAGAGCCGCAGCATTGTTCTTTCCTCGAGAGTTGGGATGAGCCAGTTCCTCGGAATCCACCGGGGGACGTGGGGCCTCCCGGACTATCGGTCGGCCGGGATCAAACTGGAGCACGGGTCACATCCGACCCTCTCACGAATCACCGAATGACTCTTGGGGTGTGAAGGCACCCCCTGACCTCGGGGGATGTCGGTCCGCGGGATGGCAGAGGGCTGGGTGGGATGAGGGTCTTCGGGGTATCGGCAGGAATTCCTGTTCCCCTTGGAGCGTCGTCCCTCCCCCCCCCGGATTCCCTCTGCATCTCACAACCCGATCTCGCCCTCACGCCATTGCCCATTGGGTCGCGAGCCCACGCGGAGAGTCTTCCGTTGCCCACGGAGAGTGGGAGATCGGAAGGGGTGACGGCCCCCGGCTTCCCGGAAGGTGCCAGCCGACGAGGTGGGTGAATGGAGTCGAGCGCACCCGGGAGCCTGATGTCCCGGGTGCCGAATCGGGTCAGGCCGCTCGGATATCGGCGAGGAGGCGGTTGACTTCGGACGTGAGGGTGCCGGATTGGACGTTGAGGTGCCGGGCGGCGTCCAGCACACGCCCGGCCACCGTCTGGGTGGTCTCCGTGCTTTCTCGCATGCTCGTGATCGTGGTGCTCACGGAATGAGCCTGTCCCGAGAGCGACTCCACCGTGCGGGCAATCTCCTCGGTGGCCGAGTCCTGTTCCCGGACGGCGGTGGCGATGGAACTCACGTGGTGCTCGACGGTCGTGATGAGCTGGAGAATGTCACCAATGGCCTTCTCGGCGGATTGACTCGCGTCCTGCATGGCAAGGATTTCCTGCTCGATCTCCTCGGTCGCCTGGGCGGTCTGGTTGGCCAAGGCCTTGACTTCGCCGGCGACCACGGCAAACCCCGCTCCCGCCTCGCCCGCGATGCCGGCCTCGATCGTGGCGTTCAGAGCCAGCAGGCGGGTCTGGCTTGCAATGGTGTTGATCACGGTCACGACGCCGCTCACCGTGCGCGCCGCATCGCGGAGAATCTTGACGCGGTCGTTGACGCCCGAGGCCTCGAGGACCGCGTTCCGCGCCAGGTCACTGGACGAGGACACCTGCTCCGTGGTGGCTCGGAGTGAGGCATAGAGTTGCTGAGCCGCACCGGCCACGGTCTGGGTGTGGGTCAGGGCCTCGTCGGCCGCGGTGGTGGCCACTCGCGACTTGGCCTGGGCGCTCTCGGCCTCGGTGGACATGACCCGGGCCAGTTCCTCCATCTCCGTGGAGGCGGAGGAGACGGCACTCGCGACCTGCAGGACCGATCGTTCAAAGGCATCGGCGAGGGCGAGCATCTCCTGCCTCCGGCGCTCCCGAATGGCGGCCTGCTGCTCCGCATCGCGACGGCGCTGTTCCTCCTCATGCCGCCGCTCCTCCTCCCGGCGCGCCTCTTCCGCCCTCCGCTGCTCCTCCTGCAAATGGGCACTCTCGATGGCATTCTGACGGAAGGTGATGAGAGACCGGGAGATGGCCCCCAACTCGTCGCGGCGTTCCAGGCGCTCGATATCTTCCGAGTGGTCTCCCTGGGCCAGTCTGAGAGTGGCCCCGGCGATGTCCTGGATCGATTCCACCGTGGCGCGGGTGATCACGTAGGCCAGGGCGATGAGGGCAACCAGGGAGGCGAGGACCAGGATGAGCATGGTGCGGATCGCCGCTTGTCCCTCCTGCCGGGCCCGGCTCGCGGCCTCCTCCGAGGCGGCCACATGTTCGTTCACGATGGCCGCCATGGTGGCATTGAGGTTCCGGTAGTTCTCCTGGAATGGCTCCACGAAGGACACCGCGCTGGCAAAGTCGATTTCCAGCATGGAACCCACGAACTCGGCGGCCTCGCGATACTTGGCGAGGTGGGCCACCGCGCTGTCCAGGCGTTCCCGGTCCGCCGGGGCCGCCCCCGCGAGGTACACCTCCAACCGGGCCTTGGCCGCGTCGACTTCGGTGAGGATGTCGGCCGTTCCCGATTCCGTGGCCGCGGCGGCGGAGGCGCCCGAGGCCACCGCTGTCAGCATGTAATACAGGCTGGCATTGGCGGCCCGCAGGCTCAGCGCGGCGCCGGAGATCTCGGTGATGGCATGGAGCTCCGTCTCCACCACTCCGTCCAGGCGGGCCACCTGGGCCCGGCTGTTGGCCCGCATCGTCACTCCGAGCACCGCGAGCACCACTGCGGCGATGGCGGGTACCGCCGCGAGCTTCCGGGAGAACGGGATGTGGCGCAGTGCGAACTGGTCGGTCACGGTGAGACTCCTTCGCGCAAGGACGAGGTTACCAGGCCAGCGTGGCCGACGCGAAGATCCGCCGGTGTACGAGGTCGGCCTGACTCTCCCGGAAGTGGCGGCGGTTGAGTCCCACGGCCGCGAGCGAGACATCGAGTTGACTCGCCACGCGCACGGACACGCGGGCGTCCATGGTGAAGAGGTCGCCCACCGGGGTCAGCGCAAACCCCGTGGTCGGGCCCGTCATGCCCACCCGGCTGGTGGAGGAGAAGTAGCGGCCGTACACATCCAGTTCCAAGCGGCCCGTGGAGACGCCCAGGCGGCCATTGAGGCGGTGCTTCGGCGTGGACCGCTCGAAATCGGCGCCCACGAAGCTGTTGCCGTTGGCAAAGAGGTCGAAATCGTCGTCGACGTCGAGGTATGCGTAGTTCCCGCCCCACCGCCAGATGCCGGCGGCCCCCTGGAGTTCCGCCTCCACGCCGTACTCCTCGGTACTGCCCACGTCCACCGGCCGGGTGACCATGAAGGGAGGAGCAACGAATTCCGGCATGAAGTTGGCCACCGTGACATTCTTGCTCAGCGAGCTGTAGAAGCCGTCGACCTCGATCTTGGAAGCGATCGCCGGCACCTCCTGCGTCACACCCACGTTGTAGCTCTGGGCGATCCCCGCGCCCAGGGAGGGATCCCCGATGGCAACCAGGGTCATCCCCGGCACCGGGGCCGGTCCGATCCCCACGGTGGCAAATTCGATCAGGCTCATCAGTTTCGCCCCGCGCGCCGCGGAGGCCCGGAGACGGGTCCGGTCGCCCGCGCGCCACACCAGACCGGCGTTGAAGGTGAACTCGGTGAGGGTCCGGTCGAAGTCGGCGTTGGTCACGGGGATCCCCGGGACCTCGAAGCCGGCCCGGCTGGTGCTCACCACATCCACCCGGCCACTCCCGACCAGGCCGAGGTGTTCGGTGATCCGCCAGTCCCACATGGCACTCCCCGCCCAGGAGTCGAAGGTGGCGTCGACGCCCTCGGCAAACGGGCTGGCGGGAAACTCGCCTCCGTACGTGTTGTGCCGGTACTCGGTGGAGAGCCGGACACTGTGGTTGGCTCCCACCTTGAAGAGATCCTCCACCTGGGCCACCAGAGTCCGGTTCGTGTAGTTGAGCCGCCCGAAGCCGACCACATCGGTGTCGTGGTCCAGGGAGTTGTAGTAGACCTGAGCCTTGACGAGCCCCAGGGAACTCTCCCGCTGCACACTGCCCCGGGCCGACCAGGTCGTGACGTCGGGGGTGGAGGGGATGAACATGGGGACGAACGCCGCCCGCTCGGAATTGGCCACGGAGACCTCGAATCCGGTTTCCGTCCGGTCATTGATGCGGAATTGTCCGCGGATGGCACCGGTATACGTCCGAGGATCCACAGTGGGAATCATCCGCGGAAGGGCCCCTCCCGTGAAGCCGTCGGACTGAAGAGCCCGGCCCGACACGGTAATTCCCCCGTTCTCCCCGACCCGCTGCGTCAGAACAGCGGTGGCCTCCCTGGCCTCCTGGGTGCCCGTGGTGACCCGCACGGAGCTCGTCTTGTCGTAGAGCGGATTGAGGGTGACGATGTTGATCACCCCGATCGCCGCATTGAACCCGAAGAGCGCCGTGTTGGGCCCCTTGACCACTTCGATCTGCCGGATCTCCTGCATCTGCACCGGCAGAGTGTTCCAGAAGACCATTCCGAAGTGGTCGGCGTAGACCTGCCGCCCGTTCAGCAGGACCAGAAGCCTCGGGTTGTAGGGCGAATTGAACCCCCGAACCGAGACGTCGGCGCCTTCGGTGCTCCACTGAATCACATCCACGCCGAGAACATGGCGCAGCGCGTCGGGAATGCTCGTCGCTCCGGTGCGCCGGATTTCCTCGGCGGTCAGGATTTCCATGGGGACCGGCGCCTCGGAGGCCCGCTGAGGCTTTCCCGTGGCACTGGTGGTGACGGGCTCCCCGAACATCTGCTGCAGGGAGACGTAGTCCATGGATTGGGCGCTCGCCACCGGCGCCCACGCCATCGACAGGACCGCGGCGACAAGGACCAGGCGTCCGCGCCCTCCGCGGGGCCCCGGGCGGTGGTGTCGCCGTGCTGGAAAGAACAGTGTCCGTAACATGGTCACATCTCCTTGGCCATCATCAGGAACGCCGAGGAGAACGACTGCCCGGTGGCCTGTGATGCCTGTTTGCTGATGAGGATTTGCACGCTGGGTTGAGCCTGGATACCGACCACACAATTCCCGCTCCGAACGCAATCGAGATCGCTGGTGACGGTGAGCGCCTTCTGAGTTGCCGCGGCACTCGCGATGGCGGCGTGCCGCGAGGACAACCCCCGCGCGATGAACACCACGGGGATCCCGGCCAGGGATCCGAGATCGGTCACCGCGACCATCTTCGGAGTTCCCAGCGTGACCTTGGTGGCGGTCACCCCGCCAGCCAGGATCTTCGCGATTGCATCCGCGTCGGCCTTGGACTCGGCGTTGTCGGGCGCATAGACGATGGCCGTGGCCTGAACGCCGGACGGTTTGGACGCCAGGAAGGCAACCGCTCGGGCCGCCACTTCGACATCCTTGGCCGTGGTCTGCGCCGCGGCGGGGACGACACCGGCGAGCAGAAGGAGAACCAGGTTCCGGGGCCACGAAGGCCGCGCCACCCGCTCCCGGGCGTCATGCAACGTCCGCAGGATCCGGTGGCCGTGATGATGGGGTTTCATGAGATGAGACATTCACTCTCTCCCGCGGTGGGCCCCTGCCGGGCCGATGGGCGGATTGACGTGTGGGCCAAATGGTCGCAGGGAGGAGTATCGACGGGGGTACATTGGACTTGAGGGCGGCGCCTGCCTCTGCCCACAGCAACGAGGGTCCGCGCCCCGGAGGCAGGGGGACCAGAGACCTCAACGAAACCCGACCATCTCATTGCGGGATTCGAGTTGGCAGCGTACACTCCGCTTCGTCAAGCAGCGGACAAATTTCGATTTCGAACAATGTGTCACATCGAAGGCCTGGCAGCGTGGCCGGTTGCGACCAGCACCCTGTGGGCCGACGCCCGACTCGTTTCTGAAAGGAGCGGCACCCATGCGGCACTCTCCGAACCCCCTTCCCTTTCTGCTCCTCGGCCTCGTCCTCGGATGCCAACCTCCGGCCGTGGACCTGGAGGCCGAGGGTTCGGCCCTCATGGAGCGGAGCCGAGCCTGGTCGGATGTCATCGCGTCGGGGGACCTGGAGGCGATTCTCGAGCCATGGGCTGAGGACGCTGTGATGCTCCCTCCCGATTCCCCTCCCCTGGAGGGAAAAGCAGCGATCCGGAACTACATCGAAGCCGCCCTCCAGTTGCCGGGTTTCCGGATCGGGTGGGAGCCGGTCTCGGTAAGCGTGGCCCGCGCCGGGGACATGGCGCATCTCATCGAGCGGACAATCACCACGATCAACGATTCGCTGGGGAATCCCCTGACGACCCATGGGAAGGCGGTGACGGTGTGGCGCAAGGATCCCGATGGCGTCTGGCGGAATGTGGTGGATATCTGGAACGCCACAGCCACAGCGGGAAACTGACTGGCCGCCTCCCGGGACTTCCACACAACCTTCCCGGGGATCGTCTCCCGGTTTCCATCCTTTTCTCTCCTGACCAGGACACCATGCGCCGCCCACTCCTTCTCCTCACCGCATTCTCCCTTGGGGTCACCCCGCTGGGCGCTCAAACTCCGCGGCACCCTCTCGATGGTCTTTCCGGCCGGGAACACTGGGTGATCTACGAGACCCTCGTGGGATCCGGACGGACGGACACCACCACACGCTACCTCTACATCGGCCTCAACGAGCCCCCCAAGGCGGAGGTCCTCGCGTGGCGCCCCGGAGAGCCCTCCCGCCGGGAGGCGCTGGTGCATCTGGTCCAGGGCCCCAAGGGGTATGAGGCGGTGGTGGACCTCGACGCTCGGCGGGTCATCTCCTGGACGGAAGTTCCAGCCCGGCAGTTCATGGCCTCCGATGCGGAGTTCGGGGCGATGAGCGACCTGGCGCTGGGAGACACCCGGGTTCGGGAAGCGATTGGCCGGCGGGGGATCACGGATTTCACCCATATCTCCTGTGGAGCCAATCACGGTTACCTGGACCGGCCGGAGGAGCGGGACCGGCGCGTGGTCCACATGACCTGCGAGGACGGCCGCGGGGTGGTGACGGGGTACGGGGCCGAGATCGAGGGCCTGGTGGTCATCGCGGACCTCACGTCCGGAACCATTCTGCGGGTGGTGGACCAGGGAGTCCGGCCAAGCAGCGGGGCGTTCGGCGCCTACGATGAGGAGGCGATCGGTCCGACGCGAAAATCCCCGAGTCCGGTGCGGATGGTACAGCCTCTCGGACCGTCGTACAGGGTGGTGGGGCAGCAGGTGAGCTGGCAGAACTGGAAGTTTCATTTCCGGGTCGACCCGCGCCGCGGTGTGGTCCTCTCCCTGGTGACCTACACCGATGGCGGGAAGGATCGTTCGGTGATGTATCAGGGATCCCTCTCCGAACTCTTCGTCCCGTACATGAACGCGGACGATCCCTGGAACTATCAGGGGTTTTTCGACCTCGGCACCTACCCGTCCTCCTTTGGGGGCATCGCCAGCAGCCTCGCTCCGGGCATCGAGTGCCCGGAGTACGCCACCTATTTCAACGCGATGGTGATGTCTCCCAAGGGCAGGCCTCGCGAACGGATGCGGGCGGCCTGCCTTTTCGAGCGCTCGGCGGGTGACGTGGCGTGGCGCCATGGCCGGGAGGACGGGAACGTGATCGAGGCGCGGGTGAAGCGGGATCTCGTGCTCCGGATGCACATGACGGCCGGGAACTACGACTACCTGTTCGACTGGGTGTTCCAGCAGGACGGCACCCTGAAGATGGATGCCGGGGCCTCCGGGATGGACCAGACCACGGGTGCCCGGGGGACGGCCGAGGATGAGCGATATGGGCGGATGATCGCGCCGGGCCGCGTGGGCGTGAATCACAGCCACTTCTTCTCGTTCCGGCTCGACCTCGACGTCGATGGCCGGGACAATTCGTTGCTGGTCGACCGATTGCGGACCCGGCGCCTCCCGGCCGAGAATCCCCGGCGCAGCATCTGGGCCGTGGAGACGAGCGAGGCCCGCACCGAGTCGGAGGGCAAGCGACACTCCACGATGACGGAGCCGGAGATCTGGCGCATCGTGAACCCCGGAGTACCCGGGCCGTTCGGCGGGTCGGTGGGGTACCAGATCGAGGGCCACGGCGCCCTGACGCTGCTCGCCCCGGATGATTACCTCCAGCGCCGGGCGGGCTTCACGGATCACACACTCTGGGTGACCCCGTATGAACCGCGCGAGCTCTATGCGGCCGGCGACTACCCGACGTTGTCCACGGCCGGAGACGGGCTTCCAAAATGGACCGCGGCCAATCGGACGATCGCCGGAACCGATATCGTGGCTTGGCTGACCATGGGGTTCCATCATGTTCCGCGGCCGGAGGACTGGCCCCTGATGCCGGTGGCGCGGCACAGCTTCGAGATCCGTCCGGTCGGGTTCTTTGCCCGGAACCCCGCCATGGATCTGCCTCGGGGAGAGCGGTAACGGGTGGGGTGTTGGGAATTGGGTGTTGGGAATTGGGTGTTGGGTGTTGGGTGGTGGGAATTGGGGATTGGGGATTGGGGACTGGGTGTTGGGTGCGAGGGACTGCTACACCACGTCGACCAGGTCGAGGCGGGCCACCCGCCGCGCCAGTTTGCGGTCCGCCGTGGCCACCCGGACGCCAAGCGACCGGGCCAGGGCCAGGTAGGAGGCGTCGTACACGGTGATCCGGAACTCACGGGCCAGCGACAGTGCCAGCTCGTATTCGCCGGTTCCGAGCGCGAAGGTATCGACCTCCAACGCCCGGAACCGTTCGTGACCGGAGCGGGCCCCTGCGGCGGGAAGCCCCGCGCCGCAGACCAGCACATTGGCCACCTCGTACTGCAGGAGTTCCGGCCCCACGGCCGTGATCTCTTCCGTGATGTGCTCTTCCAGCATCTGGAGCGCCTGGGCGGGGGGCGGGTCGTGGAGGAGCCAGGAGAGCACCACCGAGGCATCCACCACCCTGATCATTTGACCCGGCCCCGGTCGGCACGCACCAGAGCCACAGGGTCGGCCCCCGTGGCGGCGACGCGATACTCCCGGCGCCACTCCGCGACCCGATCGGCGGCTCGGCGGAGCCGGTCCTCCCGCCCCGCCGTCAGTTCTTCGTAGCGTTCGGGCGCCACGAGCACCACGAGGGGTTGCTCCCCTCGCGTGACGAGGACCGGTTCGCCTTCGGCCACCTGGTCGAGCACCGCGCCGAGTTGTTTTCGCAGGGTGAGGGTGCTGATCTGACTCAGCATGGTGTCCTCCGGGGTGACGGTTACTGGGCACTATACCATATGATCTATACTATTATAGCATATATTATATGGTATTGGGAATGGGAAATGGGGAGTAGGGAGAACGACACAAGACGGCTGAACCTCAGGGATGACTATGTCCTAACCCGGCAGAGCCGGAACCAAAGGGGTTCACGAACCTGGGCCACTGCTCCGCTGGGCCTATCCCCATTCGTGAACGTCCCTTGGGCCAATCTGCCGACGGGTACGGGCCGTTCGTGAACGGGCCCTGGGCCAATCTGCCGACGGGTACGGGCCGTTCGCGAACGGCCCGTACACTGCCTTCCCTCCCAACCGCGGCGGCTCACGGGCCGCCGGTGTGGATTTCCAGCCGTCGGCAACAAAATTGTTGCCGGTTTGCGTTCAATCCTGTCCGTAAGGGCCTATGTCCTATGTCCTATGTCCTATGTCCTCGGGTGTTTGTTGGGGCGGCGGGCGGTGCGCTACTGCCACTCGTCCTCGCCGTACTCCTCCCACTCCTCCCCCACCGTAAGTGGGGGAAAGTTGATTCCCTCATAAATGTCATCCAACGAGAGGGACGCCCCAAGTTCCGGGAGAGGAATCGCCTCGTCCCCCGTCAGTTCCCAGCAGGTCCATTCCTCCCCCGGCTTCCGGAGATAGGCCAGCACATGCCGACGCCGCTGGTCCACGATCAGATAGGCGGTGAGGGACGGCAACTGTTGATACGCAACGAGCTTTTCACGACGATCCGTACCCCGCGTGCTGGGAGAGGTCACTTCCACCACCAGGAGGGGCTCCTCGACCATCAGGTCCACCTGCGCCGCCCGGCCGCACGCGATCATGATGTCGGGGTAGTAGACGCTGCTGCCCGCCTTGAGCTTGATATCTGAGGCGAAGACCTGGCAGCGAGGAGGACGCGCCATCGGGTGAAGGTGGCGGGCCAGGTTGAGCGTAATCAGGTTGTGGCGCGTGGTGGCCCCCGCCATGACGCAGGCTTCCCCCGCCATGTACTCGTGCTTGAGGGGGCTCCGCTCCTCGAAGGAGAGGTATTCTGCGAGCGTCATCGAACGCCCTGTGGGATGAATCCGGTCCATGGCCGAGCATACGCTCGGCAGGGCCGAGTGCGCAAGGGGGGGGAGGGGGTAGGGGCTGGTACTGGGTGTTGGGACCGGGTACTGGGTGTTGGGGGCCCAACCCAGGACCCAGGACCACTACCTGGCAGGGTGGAGCTTGGTGGTGGGCGGTAGGCGCTACGCGGTACGAGTGGGTGGAGGGGGCACAAAAACGCGGAACCTCGGAAGGCTCCGGGCCCGGAGCCTTCCAGGGCTAGACTCTTCCTGTCGTCTCTCCCCACTCCAGGCCGAACCCCCGGTGCCGCGGAGCACCTTCAACCGGGCTGAAGAGAGCCCGAAGACGGCTGACCACACTGCGAATCAGGCGAAGCCCGTGCCGGGCTCGATCGGCTCCTGAGTCATCCCCGTCCGACCCCACGCTGTTCCCGTCCTCCGATTCCGGTTCCTCCGTTGCGAGAGCGCCATTCTCGACACCTCCCGGCCCCGGCGGCGCCGTTCCCTTTCTGCGGGAAGACCCAGCGGACCGGAACGTTCCGCACGATCCTGAGGCCAACGCGACCCCCTTGGGAAGACAGGACTGCAGTCGGAGGAGGAGCGGAGCCGGATCACCCTCCCAGGTTTCTCCCTGAGTGAGGTGCCGGAAGGCGATCTCCATCGTGTCCAGCAATTCCGTCAAGGCACGGCCCGCGTCGGGGCGAAAGGACACGGACCCGTCGCGGAGCGCAGTCAGCACCTCCTCACCGGCGTGGGTGATGCCCACCAATCGCATGAGACCAAGGAAGCTGCTCGCTCCACACACGGTGTGAAGCCAGGTCCGTATCCGTTCAAGGCGCTTTCGGTCGCCGGGGTTTCGCCGGAGAGCGGCCAGATCTCTCTTGATGCATGCCACACCTCCCGTCCCCTCAAAGCCAAACCCCCGAAGCATTTCGTCGTGCCCCATGGTACCGTAGGTAATCATTGGCCTCCACTCCTGTGTGATCCAGTCACGGCGACGCCGGACGCCGGGACCGACCGTGATCGGCCACCGTCAAGGTACACGGGACCTATCGGTTCACGGGGCCAGAACCTTGAGTCAGGCATGGTGGGCGGATCGCCCGGGCCTCCCTTCCCGGTCTTGATGCCCCGGGACAATTCCCAAGGCGAGGGATCACACAAGAGGTGTGTTTCCTTGCGAGGCCTCCGTCGTCTCCAATGTCAGCAGACAGACGCCTGCTCCTCACCACTAGAAGATCGCATGCACCACACGGTCGGATTGATGACCTTGGCTCTTGGCTCCTTGCTTCCCCGTCTCCTTGTCAGGTCAGATCCCTCCCGTTCCAGCCGTCGTCGTGGCGTCCCACCCGCGGGCCACCCTGCTCGGAGGCCTGGGCAATGCCCTCGACTGGCTCGGGGTGCAGGGGGAAGCGTACTTCGCCACCGGTCGGCTCTCCACCTTCGCGGGGCTGGGGTACACGCCGGATGTGGAACCGGGTGATCCCAGCGGGCTCACCGGCGCAGGAGGGCTGCGAGGGTACACCGGTGGCCGACGTCACCGGGCGTTTGTGGAACTGGGGATTTCGCAGGTGGCCGTGGAGGTGGATCGGTCCTTCCAGCCGAATGGGACCGTTCGGGGAGATCGGACGCCGGCTCTACGGCCCCGGTCTCCAGCTTGGATATCAGTACATGGCGCACAGGGGGTCACCGCCATGGTGTCCACCGGCGTGGGCTACTTCCTGGCGGAGCCGCCCCAGTCCGCCTCCCGCTGGCAGCCTCTCCTGGGCTTGGGGTTCGGCTACACCTGGCGATAGGCCCAGGGGATCGTGCCCTGACCTCGACACCCCGGCTTCTCAGAACGGTCGGTCGAGCCGGAACCGTGTCACACCTGGGAGTCCATCGGAGTCCCTCACGATTGCCCAGACCGAATTCCCGTCCGCCTCTATCAACGAGGCCTTGCTCGGGAGGTCCACTCGGCCCAGGAAGGTCCCGTCCTCGGCAAACACCTCGTAGACCAACGGCGTCCGGTAGTGGTTGATCGGCATCAGGCTGTCCCGGGACACGGGAAGTTCTTCCGCCGCAAGTTCCTCGGAAGGAGCCGCCACTTGAGCCCAGATTCGACCGTCTCTCGCGGCGAAAAGGCCAAGGAGAGGAGCTTTGGTCCGCGGAAGAGCCGGTCCGTTCCAGACCCATCCTGGTTCGGTCTGTCGCATGCTGAAAGTGATGAGCTTCTCCTCCTCATCGCGCTCCCGATCCTCGACTGCCACGGCAGGAAGGTCCCGTCGGATCACCAATGGTTTCACCCCAGGACGGGCGACAATGATCGAATACTCCCCGCCGTGCCCCACGAGGAAATACCCGCCCGGATGCCAGGTCCATTGGTACTGCGCACCGTACTTGGCGCCCCTACTCGAGGTCCCTCCTTTCTGCCGGGCAACGTACACGTCCCGGGGAACCGCCAGGTCGGGGGGCACCACCGAATCGGCAAAGACCCCGCCGGACTGAAGCTGGACCAGCCCCATGCGGCCGAGAATCTCTCCTTCGCGGGGTTCGGTCACAGGACGACGGAGATAGAAGTGGCCGGACCGATCCGTCACAAGTCCATTGGAGGTGAAGAAGGTTGAAGACACGGGCCAGCTCGCGTGGAAGGCACCCGTGGAATCGAGAATGGAAAGACGACCGTTCCCATAATCCAAAATAGCGAGCCCCGTGTCGCCCAAGGCCACCATGCCACTGTTCCGATTGAACTCCCCGGGGCCTGCGCCCTGCCTGCCAGTCCGACTGAGGAGTGCTCCATCCGGTGCGAAGAGGAAGATTGACTTGGTCGGCTCGTCGAAAACCCAGATCCGTCCATTGGGAGCGACATCGAATTCCCTGATCTCGGTGAACAGCGACGTCTCGTCCGCCCCCGGAGCAATTCTCATTTCCTCTACCAGGTGACGGACGGCCGCGGCGGGCACTGCTCCTCTGATCCGTGCAAAGATCGTATCCTCGGTCGAGTCGAACGCGGTGGCAAGACCGGACGAGCCGAGGTCCGCAGGCTCGTCACCCGTCCCACAGGATGCACCCAGTCCAAGGACGAGGAGCGCCAGGATCCGTCGCAGCATCATCACACCTTCCAGATGGGGTTGAGGAAGATCGCCCGCGTCCTACTTCTCCGCCTCCAGACCCGCGGCCAGCGCCTTGGCGATCCGTGCGCGGCTCTCGGCCAGGTGCGCCCGCGTATAGGCGTCGAGCGTGTCGTTGTTCTGCCCGACACGATCCAGCCGGGCATCGAGTTCCACCAGGTGCCACCGCGCCACGGCCCGGGCGTCGGCCGGGGTTCGCTCCGGGGGATTGACAACCAGCGTCGTCATCCGGTCCAACCAGGCGCGCTGGAGGTCCCGCCGAGTGGCGCTCACGTTGCGAGCCGTGGCGGGCCCGATCTCTGTCCAGATCGGCCCCGAGAGCCCCTCGAAGAGGTCGGGGATCGTCACCTGGGTTCCCATTCCGTAGCGGGTCTCCGCATCCCGGATCCGTGCCAGACGATTCGGCTCAGTGAGCTGCGTGAGGACACCCCTCTGGAACGAGAGGAGTTGCTCATGCCACGGCAGGTCGATCCGGCCATTGAAGGTCCCGTTGCTGCCCCAATGCAGCATCCGGTTGGCGCCCATCCTCTGGAGGACATCCATCGGGACGGTCAAGGCATTCTCCGCGAAGACCCGCTCCTGGATCAGTTGGAGCGCCGCCTGCTGTTCCACCTTCGGAATGCTCACGAATGGGAGCCGTCCATCGGGATCCCCCGCGTGATCCCGGTTGATGTACGCTCCGCCCAGATACTTGATCGCCGGGGCGATCGCCTGGGCGTATTGGTTCATGAGACTCATCCACGCCCCTGTGACGTTGAAATATCCGGCGTTGTCGGTCAGGACCACCTCGGGCAGATCCTGCATGAACTCGCGGAGCAGTGCGGTGCGTTCCCGTCCCCACGCCAACGGATCAGCGCCGAGATCGCGTGTCGAGATGGTGGGATCGAGGGCACCTGGGCCCCCCGACTCCGCATTGGTGCCGAAGAGATGCCGGGGATTCGCCACCTCGCGCGCCAACGCCGCGGCACGTGCCGGATCGGGGGTGTAGGCAAAGGAGATCGCCCACCGATCCCAGGATCCGACCCCCGGGTTGTAGTAATAGCCCTGAGGTTGTCCCCGGGGTGCCAGGTTCAGCGCATTGTACTCCATGGCGGAAGAGTAGATACCGTTCTCCTCGGCCCAGGTGCGGTCGTGCAGCATGTTGTTCGGGGTGCTGGCCGAGGATCGGAAATTGTGCTGGAGACCAAGGGTGTGACCCACCTCGTGCATCACCACATCCTTCACGGCGGCGTCGAGGAAGGCGCGTGGCATCGGGTCACCGGGCGCGAGGTCCCCCCGGGCCACCAGCGCCGTGCGCAGCAACGCCCCCTGCGACATGAACGATTCAGCGAACCCGGCCAACTCCAACCGCGGGTCGCCCTCCACCGGGGCGTACACCCCGACGCCGAGTGCCTGCTCCAGTGCCTCGGCCGCCGTGACGGGAGCGGCGAGGGTCTTCCAGGCGTTCCGGTAACCCAGGAACATGTTCGCTTCGAAGAGGATATCGGCGTCGAGGATCTCGCCCGTCCGGGGGTCGACAACCGAGGGTCCGATCGCACCATACCCCGCTTGGTCGGAGACGTTCCACCGCAGCGTGGCGTAGCGCAGATCCTCCGGGTCCGCTCCCTCCGGCAGGTCGAGCGCCCGAACGGCTCCCACCCATCCGGCGGCCTCGAATGCCGCGTTCCAGGCCTCGACGCCGGCCTTGAAGGCCCCTCGATACTCGGTCGGCACGTTGGGGTCGATGTAGTAGGTGATCGGGGACTTGGGGCGCCACTTGTCTCCCACCCGTTCCCCCTGCTCCAACCGCCACCGGTTCACATACCGCACGAAGAAGGTCGTGTCCTCCTGGCTGAAGTCCTTGTGGACTGTCCAGAAATTGCCCACCCGATCGTCCCCGATGCGGGTGGCCATTGGTTGGGCCGGAAGAGCCGCGAGGGTGTAATGAATCGCCACCGGCACATAGCGTCCATCGGGAACAGAGGGGAGGTTGACCGGCTCCGAGGGGCGGAACGTCAGCTTGGTACGGATGTTCACGTTGTTGGGGAAGGCCTTGACGTGCTCAAGCCAGCTTCGGCCCCGGTCAAAGGTCACGGTAGCCGGACGACCGCCGGTCCCGAAAGCTTGGCGCATGCGCTGGCCGATCCCGGAGAGGTCCGAGACGAACCAGTTGGTGACCTCGATCACTGCGGCGGAATCGTCGCGAAAGGACTCGATCTTCGCGGACTCGAGCACCGACGACCCGAAGGTCAGGTCGACGGCGCGGGCTGCGGCGGCATCCGTGGGTGCCCCGAACCGGTGGGGACGCTGCACCAGATACACCTGAGGCCCGTTCCTCAGGAGGGCCACCATGCTCCCCTCGAAGATGTTGAGCATCGTCCCGCCGTAGAGACCATTCGCCCCAACGCCCTGGGCGATCTTGGCCTCCATGAGGAAGGGCTGCCCCAGACGATCCGCGGAGACCGCCAAGTAGAGTTTGTCATCCTTGGTGTAGAACTCGAAAAAGCCACTGTGGACGGTGGCCCCCTTGGTCAGCTCGGCGAACTCCTTGAGGGCATTCCCTCCGCGGGCTTCGGGCGGGGCTTGAGCCGTGAGTGAGACGACGGGGGTCCCGAGGAGGGCGAGCAGTGCCCATGGAGCGGGTCGACGCATGGTTCCTCCGGCTCGTGCCGAGTTGAGGTTGGCGGACGGGAGACGCGTGCAGCATTCAGTGTCATGTGGACCAGGATGGTTGCTGAACTCCCCAAAAACCCGACGTGGGTTCGGGCCCCGCGGTTTCAGATTGGGAGACGGGGCAAGGCTCCTGCTGCGGAGAGGGCCAGCCACTTTGCAGAGATACCACCGGGGAGCATGGCGGTCAACCCACGCGCCGCCCCATCGACACCTGGCTCGCCACGTGGTCCGAACCCGATGCGGCGGCGCGGGGGCGCCTCCTCGATGGGGCCGTGGTGGACGGGATCCTCCTCCGGGACCGGTTCAGTCTGGTGGAAGGGCGTGCCGATCTCGATCCTCACTTGGCCGCCGTCCACCAGTTCATGCCGGGAATGACCCTCACGCGCCGGGGCGCGATGCGGCATTGCCAGGGGACGGTCCTCGCCGATTGGGTGGCCTCCGGCCCCGACGGCGCGGAGCAGGGACGCGGCACGAACGTCTTCGGTCTCGCTCCGTCTGGCATGATCGCATCGGTCATCGGCTTCTGGGAGACCGACCGGGTGTGAAGGGGCCGACGGCACTACTATGTTGAATACCGTCGGCGGCCTACCGTTCTTTGGGCTGCGAGCGCACCGGCTCGATGGTCACCGAACAGCCGGCTTCCTGAGGTAGTGCGCTTCGGAGAAACGCTTGAATAGCGGACCCCGGCGGACGTTGTTCATGAGGCGCCAGAACCAAGCCTGTGCTGCGTCAGCTCGTATGCTCTCCGGGTAGCGATACGCGCAGCGGCCCTCTTCCTCGGAGTTGAGGGTGTACGAAGCCCGGAAGGCAGGCAGCAAGTAATCCTGAAGGCCCCAGCGGATGTTGTTGAGAAGCTCGCCGGGCCACGTTCCGTAGTAGATGAAGTAGTCCTCCTGGAGATGCTCCTGAAAGTCCTCCAGAGCAAGAGGGATCTGGGCGATGGAGACTTCATGTCCGTGATCTGCCAGGGCTCTTTGAATGCGCCTCGATACGCCCGTCAGGCGCGAGAGATTGTGTTTTGACTGGTTGCCAGCGACATCAAGATAGTCCAGTCGCGGGATCTCCAGCTTCGCTTCCAGATCGAGGGACGGCAACCAGAGCCTGAACGGCGTGACGGCATGGAGCCAGGCGCTGAGTGCTCCAGTTGCCGCTGCGAGAGCCTCGATGCTCCCTGCGGCTCGGGCGCCCTCGTCTTGCACGCAGCTTCCAACACTTGGAGGCAGGAGCCCGCTACACCGGTAAAGGCTTCGTCTCCCTTCTCCCGTGCGAAGTCAAGCAGACGAATCAGAAAGAGCTGCTCGTGAATATGCGAGTGCAAGTACACCTCGCATTCGCCAGGAAAGCTGGCGACATCGCGAAGCTCGAGCAGAGAATGATTCGCGATGTCGTCGAGCGCTTCAATCGCGATGCAGAGCCCTATCGCCTCTCTTTCGGCCTTGTTGTACGTCATCGCGCATCCGCACGCTCGGCATCAGCGGCGGTGCCCAGCGCCGTCCGCTGCATGCAGTTGTTGGGTCGTCGTCGCCGCGCGCGCAATGTTATCGAGCATTCCGGCGAATACGAGTTGGTGCACAGGATACAAGGAGTACCAGTACGCCACACCGAGTAGCCCCACCGGGTCGAAAAGAGCTGTCTGCCGGATCGTGGCGCCGCCTGAGCGCGGCTCGACCTCGAACTCGAGCCATGCGCGCCCCGGCACCTTCATCTCGGCCGAAAGGCGGAGTCGTCGGTCGGGTTCGTAGGCCTCCACGCGCCAGAAGTCCAGCGCGTCCCCGACCTGCAGGTCTGACGCGGGCCGGCCGCGGCGTACGCCCACGCCCCCGACGAGCAGGTCCAGGAAGCCTCGGAACCGCCACAGCCAGTCGTGCGCGTACCACCCCGTCTCGCCTCCGATCCGGCGGATCGGAGCGAAGGCGTGCGATGGTTCGACGTCGACCTCCCGGGAACGAGAGTCAATGAAGCGGTTGCGGAATCGCACCCCGGCCCAGTCGCGGCTGTCGCCCCCGGAGGAAAAGGCGTCGAACCACCGGCTCTCAGCAAACTCGTGATCCTCGTTGCGAATCGCCGCGGCGATCGCCTCACGCATGCTGCTCGGTTTCACGGAAAAGGCATCGAGAGCCGAAGCATCGCGTACGACGGTCGGGTGCTTGATGGATTCGATCAGCTTTCGGCCCACCCGAGCGTAGAGGGGCGTCACAAGTCCGAGCCACAGACTCGAGAGCCGCGGCGTCAGGAAGGGCACGCGGATCATCGTCCGCCGCAGTCCTCGCTGCCGAGCGTACTCGCCCATGAGGTCCCCGTAAGACACCCGGTCGGCGCCGCCGATCTCGAACACGCGGCTCCCCTCGATCGAGACGCTCGGCGCGGCGACCAGGTAGGCGAGCAGGTCACCGACGGCGATCGGCTGTGCCTCGACTCCGACCCAGTGCGGCGTGATCATGACCGGCAGGCGCTCCACGAGAGCGCGGATCATCTCGAAGGAAAGGCTCCCCGAACCGAGTACGACGGAGGCCCGAAACTCCAGCACGGGCACGCCGGACTCGCGCAGCAGGTCGCCGACCTCGTGCCGACTTCTCAGATGCGGGGAGAGGCTCGTTCCATGCCCCAAGCCGCCCAGATAGATGATGCGCCGCACCCCCGCCCGGCGCGCCGCCTCTCCGAAATTGCCCGCCGCCTCTCGATCCTGGGATTCGAAATCGCGACTCGATCCCATCGAGTGGACAAGGTAGTAGGCCACCTCGCATCCCTCGAGCGCCGGCCCGAGCGATTCGGGCTTCAAGACGTCGCCCTCGACGACCTCGGTTGTCGGTCCGACCCGCGAAGCGAGTCCCGCCCGCCACCGCACCATACAGCGCACCCGCCTGCCATCCGCCTCAAGCAGGCGCCAGAGCCGGCCACCAACGTAGCCCGTGGCGCCAGTGACCAAAGCTAGAGCCTTCATGTCGGAAACTCGACCTCTCCGCAGGGACGCAACACGCAACACGGCTGCAGGCTGGCAGCCGTGGATCGGTCGTCACGAACACTCATTGCCAGTCGGGCCAACAAACATTGGAGCTGCAGAGAAGATCTTCTTCCGACAGCCCATTCGTGAGGGATTGTATGGTCCGCAGCCTAGTTCCGCAAGACGGCCGGAACCTCCCCTCTGTCACGTCGTCAACCGGGCTCCGGACCCCCTCCGCCTCCCCGGTTCAGGACATGCGTGTAGATCATCATGGTCCGGACATCCAAGTGCCCCAACGCGTGCCGCAAGGTATGGCACGTGGCCCGCTTGGCGATCGCCGGCCGGCGAGCCGCCGCCGTCCCCGCCCGCTGAAACGCCGACGGATCGCGATGATCCAGATCCCGCCCGCGGAGCGCGGTCGGGCCATCATCACAACGTCGACGCCCTGGCTCCCGACGGCTCCATCGAGTTCGGGGCATCCTGCTCCTCAGCCGAGAGTACGGTTCGCTCCCCATACAGCCAGTACAGGGCCGGCAGCACCACCATGTTGAGCGCCGTCGCGGAAATCAGGCCACCCAGGATCACGATGGCCATCGGCGTCTGAAGCTCATTGCCCGGTTTTCCGCCGCCGAGTGCGAGCGGAAGCAACGCGAGTCCAGCGGTGAGTGCCGTCATCAAAATCGGTGAGAGCCGCTCGAGCGATCCCCTCACCACGGCCTCCTGGAACGGGACGCCCTCGGCCAGCAGATGCCGGTAATGGGCGACCAGCAGAATGCCGTTGCGGGTCGCGATTCCGAAGAGTGTCACAAAACCGACCAGCGACGCGATGCTCACGACACCCCCCGTCAGCAGCACCGCCACGACGCCCCCGATGAGCGCCAGGGGCAGGTTTGCCATGACGAGGACCGCGGTGCGCCCGGACCGGAACTCGGCGTAGAGGATGAGGAAGATCATCACGATCGAGAGCAGGGACAGGGCACCGATGACCCGGGTCGCCTCGTTCTGGCTTTCGAACTGGCCTCCGTAGACGATGTGGTACCCGGGCGGCAAGGCCACCCCTTCGGCGACCACCTGCTGGATCTCGGCCACCGTGCTGCCCAGGTCGCGGCCGGCCACGTTCGCCTGCACCACGATCTTGCGCTGCACATTCTCACGGGAGATGGTGTTCGGACCCCGCGTCACCGTCACGGTCGCGATCTGGGAGAGGGGAACCCGCTGCCCGGTTGGGGTGTCGAACATGACGCCGGCAATTGTCTCCGCATTCCCTCGCAGCGCCGGAGGGAAGCGGACGACGAGATCATAGCTCCGTCCCTCCTCCAGAACCTGGGAGACGACCTCACCGTTGAATGCCACGTCGATGGCCTCGGCGAGCTGCCCCACGGTCATGCCGTAGTGCGCCATGTCACCTCGGTTCGCCTTAATCTGGAGCTGCGGCACGTCCATCTGCTGTTCCAGCTGCAGGTCGGCCACGCCAGGCACCCCCTGGATCGCGTCGCGCACCCGAGCCCCTACCTGTCGCAGTTCGTAGAGGTCCGGCCCGAAAATCTTGACCGCGATGTTGGCCCGGGTACCCGAGAGCATGTGGTCGATCCGGTGGCCGATCGGCTGCCCGATGGTCACGTTGGTCCCCGGTATGGCCGAGAACTCGCGCCGGAGCTCCTCGAAGAGCAATTCCTTCCGGATGCCCTCCTTGAGCGTGACGTCGATCTCGGCGGCGTTGACCCCCTGGGCATGCTCGTCCAGTTCGGCACGGCCCTGGCGTCGGTCGGTGTTCTCCACCGCGGGGTTGGCGAGGAGGATCTGTTCCACCCGTCGCCCGATCGCGCCGGACTCCGCGAGGGACGTCCCCGGCACGGTGACGACTGATACCGTGAGCGCGCCCTCGTTGAACTCCGGGAGAAAGGACGAGCCGAGCAGCGGGATGGTTGCCAGGGTCGTGACCAGTGCCACGACGGCCGCGGCGAGCACCTGACGGGGCCGGTGGAGCACCCGGTCGAGGGTCCAGGCGTACCGTTCCTTGAGCCAGCACACCAGTCGGCCCTCCCGCTCTTCCTGCACTGCCTTGGCGTTGGGCAGCAGGTAGGTGCACAGCACCGGCGTCACCGTCACCGCGACAAGCAGCGAGGCCAGAATCGCCACGACATAGGCGAAACCGAGCGGCTGGAGCAGACGGCCCTCGACCCCGCCCAGGAAGAACAGCGGCAGGAAGACGACGATGATGATCAGCGTGGCGTTGACGATCGACGCCCGGATTTCGCGGGAAGCCTCGTAGATCACCGGGAGGGCGGGCCGACGCTGCTCGGAGGGCAGGTGGTGGTTCTCCTTGAGTCGCCGGAAGACATTCTCGACGTCGATGATCGCGTCGTCCACCAGGGCTCCGATCGCGATGGCCATGCCACCCAGAGTCATGGTGTTGATGGTGATACCAAGGAGCTTCATGGCGAAGATCGCGACGACCAGCGAGAGCGGAATCGCCACGACGGAGATCGCGGTGGTTCGGAAACTCCAGAGGAAGAGAAAGAGGATCACCACCACGAGGATGGCGCCGTCGCGCAGCGCATCGAGGACGTTCTCGATGGCCACTGCGATGAAACTCGCCTGACGGAAGAGATCCGACCGGATGACCATCCCCTCCGGGAGTGTTCGCTGGACGTCGGCGAGCTCGGCCTCGATCCGCCGGGTAAGCTCCAGAGTGTTCGCTCCCGGCTGTTTCTGCACCGCCAGCACCACCCCGGGTTCGGCGTTGACGGACCCTTCGCCGAACCTGGGTGCGGCGGCCACGACCACCTCCGCCACCTGACTCAGCAGCACCGGTACCCCGCCCCGGACGGCCACCACGGTCCGGGCGATGTCCTCGACGTGCTGCGCCCTGCCGATGCCGCGGATCACGTACTCCTGGCCACGATCCATGTAGACGCCACCCGACGCGTTCCGGTTCGAGCCCGCGGCGGCGCGAAGCACCTCCTGCAGCGTCACGTTGGTGACGAGCATTCTGGCCGGGTCGGGCTGGACCTGGTACTGCTTGACCTCGCCCCCAATGGGAATCACCTGCGCCACCCCCGGCACGGCCAGGAGCCGGCGCCGCAGGGTCCAGTCCGCCACCGTCCGGAGTTCCTGCGCTGACTGCGTGCCGGTGAGGCCGATCATCATGATCTCGCCCATGACCGAGGAGACCGGCGCCAGCACCGGCGCGCTGATTCCGGCCGGCAGGCCCCCCGCCACGGCCTGGAGCTTCTCGCTCACGATCTGGCGGGCCCGAAAGATGTCGACGCCCCACTCGAATTCCACCCAGACCACCGAGATGCCCTGGGCCGTCGAGGAGCGCACTCGCCGGACGCCGGTGGCACCGTTCACGGTCGTTTCGATCGGGAAGGAGACCAGCGCCTCGATCTCCTCAGGCGCCATGCCATGCGCCTCGGTCAGCACGGTGACAGTCGGTGCGGTAAGGTCGGGGAAGACGTCCACTGGCATCCGCGACGCAGTCCAGGAGCCGGCCACCAGCAGGATGGCCGCTGCGGCGAGCACCAGGACACGGTTGCGGAGCGACCACGCGATGAGGTTGTTCAGCATTTCAGTGCTCGTGGCCGTGTTCGGGAACGCTGGTCGACAGCGAGGCGAGACGCACCTGGTACGCGGCACCGGTGACGACTCGCTCGCCGGCCTCGATGCCCGAGAGCACGAGGGTGCGATTGCCACTGCTGCCGCCGAGCTGAAGGCCGCGCTTCTCGAACCGCTCACCCTCGACTTGGACATAGGCGATGGAGCGCCCATCCTCGTCGAGCACCGCGGTGGAGGGGATCACCACCCCTTCGACCTGGCAGCCGGTCCCGACGGCCACCTGCGCGTTCATGCCGACCTTGAGGGCCCGATCGGGGTTGGGCACCTCGTAGATCACCGGCACGGTGCGCGAGACCGAGTCGATCACGCTCCCGACCGACACCGTTCGGCGTACCCGCCATGCCGCGTCACTTCCAGGTATCCGGAAGCTGGCTTCGCCCTCCGCACTTACTCGCGCCGCCTCCGCCGCGGGCACGTTCGCCTGGATCCAGACGACGGAAGGGTCCAGCACCGTAAACAGCTCCTCGCCGGCCTCGACCCGGCTGCCGAGCGCCACGGTACGCGAGGCCACGACGCCGCTCAAGGGAGCGCGGATCGCAATCCGGCCGTCCTCCCGTGCAACAGCGCTCCCGCCGAAGGCCGCGAGGGCCTCGCGGGCGGCTCCCAGACGGATCTCCGCCTCGTGGAGCCGTCGCTCCGGGATTGCCTCGACGGCGAAGAGTCGGGTCGCTCGGGCGTGCTCGTCCTCCGCCTCGCGGAGTTCGGCGCGAGCCCGGGAGTAGGCGCTCCCCGCTTCACCGAGCGCCGGCGTCAGCACCGCCAGCAGCTGCCCACTGGTCACTCGCTGCCCCGGTGCCGGGGACTGGGCCAGGCCACTGGCCTCGACTATCCCGGCCACCGGGGCCGAGATGCGGGCCATGCGGCCGGCAGCGGGGATGATCTGGCCGGACGCCTGGAACGATTCCGTCACCCGGCCCGTTGTGGCGAAGGCTGTGGCGAACCCCGGCGTCTTCCATTGCTGCTCCTTGAGGAAGCTGATCCCCCCGGCATCCCCGCCGTCCTCCCTCGGCGCCTCCTCGGCCCCGCCGTACACGATCAGGCCTGGCACCAGGAGCTCGTCATGTGCCTGCGGGCTCTCCACGATGATGGTGAGATCATAGATTCCGGACTGCGTGAATTCCGGCGAGGGACCATAGATGCCGGGTGAGCGCGGCGCCTCCTGAACGACGACCAGGGGCTCGCCCCCGGCCCTCGGCTCGAACCGCAGCGTAATGCGACCGGTACGCAGTGGCGCGAAGTCCGTGAGGTCCGTCAGATGCACGGCGAACTTGTCCGGGGCACCGACGATCAGGGCCGGGTGCTCCATGAAGAGCTCGGTCGAGTCGGTCCAGAGGGTCACCGCACCACCGGCCGGCTCGGCGGCTCCGTCCCCCGCAGCGCCTCCCTCCTGGGAGTCCGGGCCGCAGCCGTTGAGGAGAGCCGCTCCGAGAAGGAACACCACGAGGGGTCTGGTCCGCTGGGAAATGGATGACATGGGGTTCCTCACAAGAGCGGGGCGCCGGTGGCGCGTTCGAGCGCGGCGCGGCGCGCGATGTATTCCGCCCGGAGGGCGGCGTAGGTTGCTTCAGCTTCCTGATATGCACGTACCGAATCGAGCCACTCGAGTTGGGAGATTTCGCCATCGGCGTAGGCCGCCGTGGCGGCCCCCTGAGCCTTCACAGCCTCGTCCCCCAACTGCTCCCGCAACTCGGCCAGTTGCCCGGCAAGGGCCTGGTGCGAGGCGTAGAGGTCCTGGACCTCGCGCACCGCCTGCCGGCGGGCCAGCTCAACCTGCGCGTCATAGCGGGCCGCCTCCGCCCGTGCCTCTGTGACGGCCCCACCCCGCCGGTTCCAGAGCGGGAGCGGGAGGCTCACCCCGGCGACGAAGCCGCGCAACGACTCCCCCGTGGCGGGATGCTCGCCCTTGTAACCGCCGATCAGGACCGGGGTGGGAGTGCGTCCCGCACCGGCCACCCGAATGTTCGCCGCGGCCGACTGGGCTTCGAGTTGGGTCACCCGGAGGTCGGTCCGGCTGCGGAGTGCCATGGCGACGAGGGAATCGACGGACAGGTCGAGCGGGGCCGGCGTCAAGCTGTCGACCAGCAGGAACTCTCCGAGCGCGCCGTACCGGTCCGAACCACCGACCAGGAGTGAGAGTGCGCGGAGGGCGCTATCCCGAGCGATCATGGCCTCTGATCGGAGCGTTGCGTAACGGACGGCTTCCAGAAGGAGCCGCCGGTGCTGGTAGCCTGAGACGTCGCCGTCGGCGAGCCGAGCCTGGCTGACCCGGCGGGCCGATTCAAAGGCCAGCGCAGCCCCCTCGGCGAGGGCGGCACGTCGTTGGCCCGCCACCGCGGCGGCGTAGGTTCGAGCCGTTGGCTCAACGTTGTCGCCGTGACCTCCACTGATGA
>JBGSKF010000065.1:0-60409 GCA_041741375.1 Gemmatimonadales bacterium
GTGACAGCGGAGGGGTCGAGAACGCCTTGGAGATGCACGAATCCGTCGGTCTCGAATCTCCGGCGTTCGATGTCCGTAAGGGGAAAAGGGGTGTCAAGGACGCTGTGCAGGCGGGTCGGGGGCAACGACATCGAAGCGGCCTCCAGGAAGGACCCCCGGAAGATAGCGCGGTACCAGCGGTCGCATGAGAAGATCCCCTGAACCTGGAGAAACCCAGGATGAAGATCCGTGTGCTGCTCCCGATACTGCTCACCGCGGTGGTGGCTCACGCCCGGGAGGTTACGGCCCAGAAGAGCCCTCCCCCTGCCTGCGCCGGACCGGAGTTCCATCAGTTCGACTTATGGATCGGCTCCTGGGACGTGACTGCACAGGACAGGGTTGTGGGACACAACGAAATCGTCTCCTTCGCCGGAGGATGTGCTCTTCTCGAGAACTGGACCGCGGGAGACGGGAGCGGGGGAAAAAGCATCAACGCCTGGCGGCCCGCCGAGAAGCGGTGGACCCAACACTGGGTCGGTGCCGGCGGGACGATCCTCGATCTCTCTGGTGGTCTGGTTGAGGGGCGGATGGTGCTCTCGGGGCCGGTCCGGCAGACGCCGAGGGGGCCGGTCCTGGATCGGATCACCTGGACTCCGGTCACTCCCGACCAGGTGCGGCAGGTCTGGGAGATCTCCACGGACAGCGGGACGACCTGGCGCGCGATCTTTGAGGGGACGTACAACAGGAAGAAGCGGGAGTAACACTTCGCGCCCAGTGCGGCAGGGACCTTGGCCGGGTGTTCGTCTGGCCTGTCGGTGGCGCGTAGGGGCGGTTCGTGAACCGCCCTTCCCACCTCCCCCGGCCGAGCAAGGGGCGTCAGCCCCGGGAAACGCCACTCGCCGGGGCACTCCGCGCCGCGAAGGCACACAAGTTGAATACATTTCGAACCGCCGTCAAACGCAGTACCAGCGTGGGTTTCCGGACGTCACCCAAAATATTGTTGCCATTTTGTGTTCAATGTTATCCGTAGGGGACTATTCCCTACTCCCTATTCCCTATTCCCTATTCCCTATTCCCTACTCCCTGCTCTACAGGTTCAACCAATAACTCGCCTTGATTTGAAACACGTTCTCCGGGTTCCGCCCGAAGAGACTCCCTCCCGGTGACCGGAAGCTGAAGTTCCCGGTGAAGGGGTCGGAGTCGCTCCGGTTCTGGGTCCAGACGAGGAAGAGCGTGGCCCCGGGACGATACTCCCACCGGAGAACGGCATTCCCCCTCAGCGAGCGAAAGACGAAATCGGGGTTGCTGATCGAAAAACTTTCCGCGCTTCCGTTGCCATCGGGATCAATCTGATACGACGTGACGTCTCCCTGTGCGTTGCGTTGGGGTGTGATGGTGCCAATGTCTTCGCCGTACACCACTCGGTCGAGCGTGCGGGGCCGGGCGAACTCCTTGAAGCGCTGGAAGTCGACGCTGGAAATGAAGGGCTGTGCGAAGAGTTCGAGAGTGGTGTTCGGGGTGAATGTGATGTTGAGACGGGTGTTCATGGAGACGGTGGTCTGCCGGGTGTCGCTGAACACGTAGCGGGTGCCGAAGAACTCGATGCGGGTGGGATCCGGCACACTCCGGACGAACTGGGCTGTGCTCAGGCTCCGGTTCCAGGAAGGACTCAGTTGCAGGCTGATGTTCGGAGAGGGGCGAAACGTCGTGCCGAGGGAGAGGGAGTGGCTGAATCCCCCGTCTCCCGCTCGATTGCGGCTCGCGTTCAGGTTGAGCGACACCGCTCGCCGGGAATCGGTGCTCAGGAAGCTGCTCAGGAAGGTGCTGCGGGCACGGGCCACGACCGGCCCGCCGCGCGTGGCGCGATCGTCGAGTACATCGGGGCGATGGATGACAAAGGTGCCGAAGTTCCAGTAATTGAGAAGTTGCCCGTTCACGTTGGCCTGAAACTGCCGGTCGGTCAGGTCGCCGTCGAAGTTGTACTGCTGCTGCCCTCCCAGGCTCAGCCAGAGCGAGCGGTACCACCCTCCGGGGGTCGGGATGTTGCGCACGACGTTGCCCCCCATCCACACGTAGTCACTCCGGGTGTTGAAGCCGAGATCGTTGGACTCGAATCCGGGGCTCCGGAAGTTCACGTGGGTTTCCCAGAGCCAGTTGCCCGAGTTCCTGGCGATACGGGCGTAACCTCCGTAGCCCCGGAGATGGGTGGCGGTGCTGTCGAGAGCATCGGAAAAGAGGCCGTTCCCGCCGTTCCCCCGATCCGGGCGCTGGAAATATCGCGCGCTGCTCTGCTGGAGCCGCAGCATGGCGGCCGGATCGCCGCTCGCATTGCTGGTGACGAGGTTCCCGAAGAAGGAATGGGAGCGTCCTCCCCACTGCACGTTCCAGTCCACGCCAACCGCTTCGGCGTGGGTCGGGAGGCGGTCGCGGAGCAGGGCGTCCCCTCCGAGGTCCCGGGTCACCGACGTCACGATGCCGCCCACGGTGATGTCCCCGTTCCGGAAGTCCTGTTTGGCGCGCCCCACGAAATAGTTGCTCAATGGTTCCACAACCTGGGTCCCGTGGGCATCGCCGGGGGTCCTGAAGGGTGCTGTCTCCCGGGCGGTCACGGCGTTCAGGACGCCGAGAGTCATGCCCCCCCCGGTTCGTCCGGTGAGCTTGGCGGCGCCCAGGATCGAGGTCGCCTCGGGCACATCGGCAAACTCCGCCTCGGAGGGGAGTGCTCCCTGCGGGGAGCGCCCGATCCGGCGGGTGAACACCAGCGACATGCTGGACACATTGCTGCAGAAGTAACAGTTGAAGCCGCCGAAGGAAAAGGCGCCGGCTCCCTCGATGAAGAAGGGCCGTCGCTCGGGAAAGAAGACCTCGAACTGCGACAGGTTGACCACGGCGGGATCGACTTCCACCTGTCCAAAATCGGGATTCACCGTGGCACTCAAGGTCAGGTTACTGGTGAGGAGATACTTGAGGTCGGTGCCGACCCGGGACGTCATCTCGGAGTTGTCGCGGAACGGATCGCGCGGGTCGCCTCCACTCCGCAGGCGCGATCCCGCCACCACGTAGGGTGCGAGTTCCAGCCGACGGGGGGTGCCGGTAATCTCGATCCCCTCGACATGCCCGAACCGCTGGGGACCGCCGGCCTCGCTCGTGCTCCAGTAGGACCACATCGATATCTCGTTGAGCCGGCTCACGGTGCGCCAGACCTGAAGGCCCCACACCTGTTCCCGCCCCGCCGGAAAGCGCAGTTGGCTGAAGGGGATGCGGAACTCGGCCGTCCACCCGAGCGAGTCGATCCGGGTCGCGGCGTCCCACACCGGATCCCAGGAGGGATCCGCGAAAGAGGCTGCGACCCCTCCGTCCTGGCGCACACCCGACGGATTCACGGCGAACCGGGTCCGTCCGATGTGGTCGTGAAAGGTGTCGAAGATGAGTTCGATCCAATCCGAATCGGTGAACTGGTCCCGCCGGACAAGGCGGGTTCGGACGCCTGCCGCCCCCAGGGAGTCGTACATCCGGGCCCCCACGTAGAGCGCGTCGGAATCGAAGAGGAGGCGAATCTCGGTCCGTTGGGTGGAGGGGTCTCCGTCCACGGGCTGGCTCTGCCGGAAACCGGTGGCCGGAATGGCCCGGAGCCAGTCACCCTCATTCAGGATCCCGTCCACCGAAATGGATGTCGAGGTTGTCTCTGCGCGGAGGACGGGGGCCGGAACGGTGTGTCCATGGGCATCCCCTCCCCCGATGGGCGACACTGCGCCCTCGGTCTGGGCACTGGCCGCCCGAAGAGAGAAGGAGGTCCCCAGCACCAGCGTGAGGAGGGCGGAGTTGAGCAAGCTGTTGTGACGCATGACATTGACTCGCGGGTGTCCAAGGGGAAACTGAGACGTTTCACATTTGGACACGTGATCCGGCGAAATCGTTGCCTCGGGCGGGTTGGAAACTCGTGTTCGACCCCTCCGACGACGCGAGGGACCTGGTCCCGGCAGGCTCAAGTCACGCGAAACCCCAGAGCACTCTTATGGGGCCTATTACCTCAGGGAATCTTTGATTATTGACGGGCATTGGCTATCCCGCCATAGCTTCTTTGGCACGGGTGCGCCGCAAGCAGCGCACCCACGAAAACCGTCGCTTTTGCATTCCCCGTTTTCCCCTACTCCCTACTCCCTACTCCCTACTCCCTTACTCCCGGATCGGTCGGTTCCGCTGCATGCCGAGATTCAGGATGCGGTGGAGGAGGTCGGGGTATGCAATGCCGGCATGGAGGGCGGCGGAGGCGAACTCTTCCCGCTGGGCAATTTCGGGGTTCGGGTTTGCTTCCAGGAAATAGAGCTCGCCGGAGGGAGCGAGCCGAAAGTCGATCCGGGCGTAGCCGTCGAGTTCGAGAGTGCGGTAGATGCGCTTGCTGATGCGCGGGATGCTGGTCGTGAGCTCCTCGGAGAGGCTCTGGGCGGGACCCTGGAGGATTCCGCGGCGTTCCTGGTAGTCGACGTCGTGCTTGATCCGTGCGGTGGCGATGCGGGGGGCATCGGCGGGGAGGGAGCCGAAGTCGAGCTCCCAGGTGGGGAGAACCGTGAGCCGGGTGTTGCCCAGGACACCGACGTAGAGCTCCCGGCCTTCGATGAACTCCTCGGCGATGGCATCGGTGCCGATTCGTTCGTGGATGAAATGGACCCGCTCGGCGAGCCGTTCATCCGTGTCCACCACCGATGCGCGCGCGATTCCCACCGAGGAGTGCTCGTCGAGGCTCTTCACGATGAGGGGGAAGGTGAGCTTCGCGGGACGGCGCACCTTGCGTCCGTGGGGGAACACGGCAAACGCGGGCACCCGGATCCGGTGATAGGCCAGGAGCTTCTTGGACAAGGCCTTTCCCCGTGCCAGGATGAGCCCGCGCGGGTTGCAGCCGGTGTAGGCAATCCGGAGCAGTTCGAGGTAACTGGCGACGTTCTGGTCGTAGGTGGTCTCCCCATGAAACTCCTCGAGCAGGTTGAAGACCACGTGGGGATTCATCGTTTCGACGGCATCACGGATCGGTCGGAGCTCGTCCTGCACGCCGAGGGGCTGGACGGCGTGGCCGGCGGTGCGCAGGGTGGAGACGACGTCGAACTCCGTTTTCCAGCGGTTGATCTCCTGCTCGGTGTGTCCCTCCAGCGAATCGGGAGGGACGAGTTGCGGATGCATCAGCACGAGGACGCGGAGACGTTTCATAGGGCGATCCAATCCCGGCGGGAGGGGCTGTACAGGGAGTGCATCGTCTTGACGGTGAGGAGCACCGTGAAATCCATGCGGAGCTGCCGCGCGGGGCCGACGGCGCGCAACTTGAGCTGGCGGCAGCGCCCGATCATGTCACCCAGAACGGCATCGAGGGTGAGCTGATACTCTCCGGTCCACTTCGCCACCATCTGGCGAATTCGGGCTCGGTTGGCCCGGAGGAAGGTGGAGGCTGCGGGGGATCGCCGATGCCGGGGATCATCGGAAAAGATGCGGCGGAGATCCCGGTCGTAGATCGTGGGGAACTCGGTGGAATAGAGGGAACGTCTCGCCTGATAGTGATGGGCCAGGGTGCGGGAGAGGCGGTGAAGGGGGTCCACCGTGCGGCGGTTCCGAAGCAGGGGGGGAGTGTCGCCGATCTCGGTCATGAGCTCGTCCACGTACTCCAGTTTCCGCAGGGCGGGCCAGTCGGCGTAGCGCTTCCGCCAGTCGGAGCGGGGACGGAGCCAGACGGCGAAGGTCTCGGCAAAGTCCTCATCGGGGTGGCTCTGAGCGTACCAGAGCCGCAGGTGCTGAACGTAGTGCTTGCTGGCCGGATTCGGACGGTAGAAGGTGGGGTACCGGGTGCTGGACCGCCCGAAGAGCTGTTGCCAGCGTCGGCGCCGCTGCAATTGCCAGGCGTGTTGGACAGCATGCCCCGCCTCGTGGCGCAGGATCCGCATGCACTCGGGGACGGTCCCCCCCTCGACGTCGAGAATCTGGCTCCGCTCCAGCCGCATGAGACGGGGATGGGCCAGATAGAAGGGAACGGCGATGCCGGGTGTGCTGTCGGGGGCAAACCACTCGTCCGAGAGCCAGGCGTGGGGCCGGAGCCGGATGTTCCGGCGCCCCAGTTCCTCGTGCAGGGTGCCCAGGCACTCCTCGAGCCACGTCCCCTCGAGGGTCAGGTCGAGGTCCTTGAGACGGAGTTCGAGCAGGCGTTCGTTCGACCAGGTGGCCCAGGGGTGGCGGCGCGGCATCGGTCTCCGGGGAGGTCAGTCGGAGGGAAGGTTGCCGGGTTCGGGAGGCGTCGGCAAGGGGGGGGCGGGTTGCCTCCTGCCCTCCATGGGGCGATGATCCGGGATGCGCACGGGACCGGGCAGAGACGTCCGGACCCAGTTTTCGTGTTTCCTGCTGGAGGTACGCGTGTTCCGTTCCCTGAGTGTATTAATCGTCCTTGCGGTGGCCGCGGCCCCTGGAGCGGGCTTTGCCCAGACCTCGGGGCTCCCCGGCGGGGGCTTTGGAAACGAGGTCCGGGATCCCCGCCAGTCGGTGTTTCGCAATGTGCCCACCGACGAGCAGCTGGCCGGGCCCATGTCCCCGGTGGGGGTGCGGCAGCTCTTCGAACTCGACAGTGTTTCCGTGGCGCGATACGAGGCGGGGTACACCGGTCACATGGCTTCCACGGCGGCCGAGCGGGATAGCGCGCGGATACTCTTGAACCGCTTCTATCAGGAGATGGACCGGCGCGACCGAGGAAGTGCACTGCCCCTGGCCCGCGATCTGCAGGTTCTGGGCAAGAACCTCGACAAGGCCGACCGGAAGTTCGAGGACAAGGAGCTCAAGCCGCTCCTGTCGAAGTCCCAATGGGAGGACTACCGGAACTTCCGAAAGGCCTTGAACAAGGCCGCCGCCGATGAGCGGCAGCGTTTTGGTGGCCGACGCCCTCCGCGCTGATGCCGCCGTGGCAGGATGATGTCGAGCCGTTCGATGCCGCCGATTTGAGAGAGGAAGACGAGGAGCCCGACGCATCCTCGCCCTCCTCCCCCTCGACGGAATGCCCCCTGGTGCTTCGGGTGGCGGGCGAACAGCGCATGGCACCGGCGATCGGCATGGTGCGGCGCCCCGGGCTCGGGGCCCGGGTCGGCAAGGCAGCCATGATGCTGCTCGGCTCGCTGGTCCTCGCGGCCCTCTTTCTCCCCATTCCGCTCATGCACCTGGCCGGCATCCCGATCGTTCTCGCCGGCATCTTCTTTGCCGCTCGAAGCCTGCGGGGCTCGACGGTGCTTCGTGCGGCCCACGGAACCTGCCCGGCATGCGCGGAGGAGACCTCGCTTTTTGTCGGGTTCGGAGGGACCCCCTACCGGCTTCCCCTCACGACCTCCTGCGAACACTGCGCCCGGGAACTGATCCTCGAGGAGCGGTGAGGGTGCCCCTTCTCTCCCGTAACTCGTACCCGTATCCCATACCCGTACTCGTGCACGGCCCCTGTGGCGGCGGAGACCCTTTGCGACCTCCGCGTTCTCTGCAGTGCCCCTCCCCCAACCCGGTTGAACCACGGAGGGCACGGAGGACGCAGAGGGTGGACGGTATCCGCGACAGGTTCCCGATCTCGGACGCGGGCATCGGCAGGATGGGGACCCTTCCACCCCCCCCCAACAAGAAGCTCCTGATCTCAGCGCGCGAGACGTGGAGCGCCGGGAATCACGCGGAGGGTGGACGGCTCCCCGACAGGTTCCTGAGCTCGGATGGCAGGGATCGGCAGGAGGGGGTGCTTTCGAGACGACAGAATCCCGTGGGGGGAACCACTCGGTCTCACCCAGCCCGGCCGGAGCGGATCGGGTCGAGCTGCACGAGCTCCCGGATCTCCTCGCGGGACCACTCCCGCCCCTGTCCCACTCCGGGACAGTAGGTGGCGATCTCCCCGTTCCAGATCTTGGCGGTCATGTTCTCCGGCCAGAAGGGCCAGGTGCGGCACTGGGTCGGTCTCCCCTCGTAGACCGTGCAGCGGGTGCCCGCGAGGAACGGGCAGGCGGCGTCGAAGTCGCGCAGATGAAACCATCCCTCGGTGCGGGTGCAGTGCCGCCGAGTGAACTGCGAGGTCGTGAGGCCGAGGTGCCGGGCCAGGCGACGTCGGTCGTCCAGCGTCAGATAGACATACCCGTATCCGTCCCGGGATACGCAGCAGCGACCGGTGCCCTGGCATTCGAACCGGACGCCGCCGGCGGTGGGGGACCCGGCCGTGGTCCGGCGGTCGGGGGACCGTGCGGGGGATGATGGGGTCACGGGAGGACACCGCCTCCGGGGCTCAGGGGCCACGCGGCTCCTCTCGGGTCTCGTCGGTGGGTGGGCCGCCGGTCGGCGACAGCAATGACCAGGGCGTGGTCGGCACGCCGGGGGAGAGCCCGCGGCCGTACTCCACCCCCCCCTCGGGTTCCAGGTCGGAATCCGCCGGTCCGGCCGGAATCTCCCCGCTCTGCACCAGGGCACGGCGGAAGAGAACCGGTCCGATCATTTCATTGAGCGCGATGACTCCCACCAGGATGGCCTGGAGCGCCGCACCACGGCTTGGATAGGCCTGGGCGAGAAGCGCGGCCAGGCCAAGCGCCACCCCGGCCTGGGACACGAGCCCCTTCCAGATCAGGGGGCCCTGTTCTCGGATTCCCGCCCATCGCGCCCCGACCAGCGATCCCGTCCAGATGCCCAGGGCGCGGACCAGCACGATCGGGATGGCCAGCCCGATAACCCCGGCCATTTCCAGCGGAACGATCTTGGTTCCCGAGATGGCGAAGAACACGGTGAACACAGGTGCGGCCGATCGTTCCATGGCGTGGCGGAGATCCGCGCCATGCGCGGGCAGGGAGAGGTTCTCACTGACGAACCCGGCCACCAGGAGCATCAGCAGGGCCTCCACATGGAGGGCGTCGGCCAGGACGGTTCCGGCCAGCGCGACCATGATCGCGAAGAAGAAGAGCTCCCGGCGCAACAGCCGGAGGTACAGCGCCACCACGACCCCGAGCGCCGCGCCGACGATCACGGCACCACCCACGTCCCAGGCCACGGAGGTCAGGTCGGTCCCGGCGAGGTCGGTTCCGCTCGCGGGGGCGATGGCACGCGCCAGCGCGAGCGTCCCACTGAAGAGCAGCATCACCACCACGTCGGCAAGCAGGACTACGCCCAGCGTCGTGCGCGCCACCGGACCTTCGGCGCGAGTCTCGGTGAGCAGCGCCATCGTGACCACGGGAGAGTGAACGATCGCGATGGAGGCAAACAGCAGGCTGAAGGCCAGGATCGCCGGCGTCCGTTCGGTCGAGAACGCCTCCACATACGGGAGCAGCACGACCAGGAGCCCGGTGATCAGGAAGAACGCGACGGCCAGCTCCGCCGTCAGGATCCGGAGGATGATCCGCCACCGCTCCCGCAGGTCATCCCACCGAAGCTCGGCGCCGGCCAGGAAGGCGATCAGGCCGATCGCGAGGGTGGACACCGGCGCGAGCCCCGAGGAGGCCTGCCGGGTCACGACCTCGAGTCCCCCCGGGCCGGAGAGAATGCCGGCCAGAACGTATCCGACGACTTTGGGGATGCCGAATCTCTCGAGGATCTCGCCGACGCTGTAGGCGGCGAGGATCAGAAAGCCCAGGGCCAGGAGCCATTCCGAGCCTCGTCCCTGGTCGCCCAGGGGGGCGATCAGGTTCAGTCCCGCGACCAGGAGGATGAGGATGATGAGGCGTCGCATGTCAGTCTCCCCGCCTGGTGTCCGGGGCGAAGACCGAAGCCGCGAACCGCGCCGAGAGGAGGTCGGTGAGGAGAGTGGAGAGCACGACGGCGGTAAAGACAATGGACCCGGCCGGGAGATCCCCAAGCTGCAGGTAACTGAGCCCCACCACGAGGGCGAACCCCCCCTGACCCAGCAGTCCATTTCCCCAACTGGCGCCAAGCACTGGAAGAGCTCCGCCCGCCCGCGCCGCAAGCCGGGCGCCACCGACCTTGCTCACCGCTCGGACCGCAATGAACGCCAGCGTCGGGAGCATCCACTCATTCCCGATGGGATTCCACGATGCCCCGGCCAGCACGAGCAGGGTGAAATAGAGGGGGCGCTCCACCCGCGCGAGCGACGCCTGGATCTCCCCATGGCGGAGCGAGGTGTTGGCGAGGATGGCGCCGAAGACCACGGCCGAGAGCATCGCCGAGAGCCTCAGGTGGGCCGAGGCTCCACTCACCAGGATGATCGCCCCGATGAGCGCGATGAACAGGCGATCGGGTTTCCGCTCCTCTCCCACAAACAGGTGAAAGAGCATCCCGCCGACCGCACCCAGAGCGACATTGATGACCACCCATTCCGTCGCGGTCGGACTGCGGGGGGTCACGGCGACACTCTCATGCACGATCGCCACCAGCAACCCGAAGGCCACCACCGCCACGGTGGCTCCCATGCCGGCCGACACCGTCAACTGCCGAACCAGCGGATCCCGGGGTTGGCGCCCGCTCGTGGCCACGGCGATGCCCGCTTCCGACGTCACGGCGGCCATCGCTCCCATGGCCACCGCCGGAATGATGGCCGCGGACCGATCCATTCCCCCGAGTGCCACCAGCACCAGCCATTCCGCGACGGTGACGAGAGAGAGCGTGATCAGGGCTTCCGTCAGGGCGATGCTGTAGACCGGGCCGGGAATCCGGATCATGCGCGGCAACACGAAGTGGGCACCCAGAAGCGCGCCGGTCCAGCCGAGGCCCAGCGTGATGACCGGCCCGAACCGGATGATCACGTTGTCGCCCAGCAGCCCGGAAACGCTGGGGCCAAGAAGAATACCCAGCAAGAGGTACTCGGCGCCCGAGACGATCTGGAAACGCCGGGCCAGCCAGTCGAAGGCCACGTGAGCCGCCAGATAGGAGGCGGCCACGAGGAGAACCAGAATCACCAGGTCTGTCATGAATCCCGTTCGGCCGCGTCACACCCGGCACCCGGCACCCCGGGGTTTTGGGACGTGGGTGTTGGGTGTTGGGGGGAGGGGCCCAATACCCGCCACCCAGCCCCCATTACCCCAGGGTGCTGGGTGTTGGGTGTTGGGGACGGGGGGCGAGGGGCCCAATACCCAGGCAGAGGGGGCTGGTGCAGGAGTTTCAGGGGACCGCCACCCATGAATTGCTGCTGCGCCGGTCGGCCGCTCCCCAGGCGATGCCCGTCCCGAGGTCTACCACGATGGTGTGGCCATCTCCTTGCCGGCCTCGCATGGTGATGGTGTGACCCATGGCGCGAAGGGAGTCGAGCACGGCAGGGGCGACGGCATCCGCCTCGAGAGTGGCCCGGTCGGGGAGCCATTGATGATGAAGACGGGGCGTATCCACGGCGTCCCGGGCCGACATGCCGAATTCCAGGACGTTGAGCACGATGTCGAACACGGTGTTGATGATCGTCCGCCCCCCGGGGGATCCGGTGATCAGGACGGCCCGTCCCTCCCTCCGCACGATCGTGGGTGTCATCGAACTCAGCATCCGCTTGCCCGGTGCAATCAGGTTCGCGGCGGTGCCGATGTCGCCCCGGGTGTTGGTGTCGCCCGGCTTCCGGTTGAAGTCTCCCATTTCGTTGTTGAGAAGAAAGCCCGCGCCCTCCACGACCACGTGGGAACCGTAGCCGCCCTCGAGTGTGGTGGTGGTACTCACGGCCAGCCCGTTCCGGTCCAGCACCGAAAAGTGGGTGGTCTCGTCACTCTCGGCATCCGTCACCGTCACGATGTCCTTCCCGAGCTCCACGCTGTTGCCGGCCCGGTCGGGGGCGATGAGGGTGCGGAGGGAATCCGCATGGGCCTTGGATGTCAGCCGGGCCACGGGCACGGAAACGAAATCCGGGTCACCGAGGTAACGGGCGCGATCGAGAAAGGCGAGTCGCCGGGCCTCGATCAACCGGTGCAGGGTGTGGGGAGAGAGTCGGGGGTGGCGCGCCAGGTCGAGGGGCTCGACGAGGTTGAGCATCTGGACCAGGGCGGTCCCTCCGCTGCTGGGGGGAGGCATGGAGATGACCTCGTACCCCTTGTACGTCCCGCGGATGGGGGCACGCACCTTCGCCTCGTACGCGGCGAGGTCTTCCCGGGTGATGATGCCTCCGTGGGCCGCGAGATCGTCGGCGATCCGGTCGGCGATCCATCCCCGATAGAACGCCTCGACACCATCGGTGGCAATGGCGCGCAGGGTCCGGCCCAGGTCAGACAAAACGATCCGGTCACCCGCCTGCCACTCACCCCCGCCCGGCTTTCCGTACGCGGCAACCGAGGAGGGGAAGGGCTTCATCGGACCGGTCACCTGGGCGTTGAGGCTCCGGGCCAGTGACTCGGAGAGGAGAAAACCCCGCTCGGCGAGCTCCACCGCGGGAAGAACCAGGTCGGACCAGGGAAGCGAACCAAACCGCTCGTGTGCCAGAGCCAGGCCTCGGACCGTGCCGGGAACCCCGGGGGCGAGATAACCCGTGGCGGTCAGGGACCGGTCGATCGAACCGTCTGCAGCGAGATACATGGTCGGGGTGGACCGACCGGGGGCCCTTTCCCGGTAGTCGATCGTCACCGGCTCGGCACCCGGAGGTGCGATGACCATGAATCCGCCGCCGCCGATGTTTCCGGCTGCGGGGTGGGTCACCGCAAGCGCAAACGAGGTGGCGATGGCCGCATCCACCGCATTCCCCCCCCGCCGCAGGATGGCTGCCCCCACGTCGCTGGCGATGGAATCGGTGGAAACCACCAGGCCGTCCCTCGACGGCACGCCGCGATCCTGGGCGGCCGCACGTGATCCGGGCGTGCCCCCGACCATGGCGAGGCCGATCAACACCGCGAGAAGGAGAGGTCGTCCGTGGATGTGCATGCTTGGCCTCGCCGATGGAGAGAGAAATGACCACCCGTGCCAGGATGACCCTCGATCAGAAACGCTCAGGACACCCGGAAGCATATCACGGGGCTACGCGGGCCACCAGCGACCCCACAACCGCTTCCAGGTCGGTTCCCTGCGGGACTCCTCCCTGGGCCAGCTCGGAGGTGCCGCCTCCGCGCCCACCTCGGGCTTCGAGAGCCTCCCGGAGAAGCGCCGCCGCGTCCACACCACCCGGAGGGCATGCCAGGAGAATCTGGGGCTTGGGGCCCTCGACCGCCAACACCGCTACCGCGCCGCGTGCCGCCACGGCAAGAGCCACGTGCCTCATCCAGACCGGAGTCCGTTCCGTGAGGACTCGCCCCACGACGGGACCGCCGACTCCCACCGGTTTGCTCTCCCTGACCCACAGGCTTGCGGTCACGTCCGCCAATTCCATTTCCGCCCGCTCTGCCCGGCGCCGCTGGTCCTTCTCGTCCGCGCGGAGTCGCTCAAGGGCGGCCGGGAGTTCACCCGAACCCACGGTGAGGGAACGCGCCAGCCGCCGCACCAGTTCGCCCTGCGCGCGGGCATGCCGCAGCACCCGGTTGCCGCAGAGGAAGGCGATGCGGAGATCCTCACCGCACCGTTCCTGGCCGAGGATCAACAGCGCTCCCACTCCCGCCGTGGTGGCCGGATGGGTACCGCCACAAGGGGAGTGATCCACGCCGGGGATCGACACCACGCGGATCGGGCCGTCCACGGTGGGTTGTTTCCGGAGGGGGAGGGTGGCGAGCTCCTCCTCCGTCACGAAGCGAGCGTCGACCGGGAGGGCGCGCCGAATCAGATCGTTGACCGCCCCTTCGACCTCATCCAGGACGTCATGGCCGAAGGGAGGGGAGGGAAGGTCGATCGTGACCTGCTCCGCGCCGAGATGAAACCCGACCGTCCGGAGTCCGTGGGATGTGGCGAATACGGCGGAGAGGAGGTGCTGACCGAGGTGCTGTTGCATGTGATCGAGGCGGCGGGGCCAGTCGATCGTGCCGGTGACCGTGGTCGTGGCGAGCGGGAGTGGCGCCTCGAGAATGTGGCGGAGAGCGCCTTCCTCATCCACCTGGACGTCGAGGACCCGGGTGGCGTTCAGGTGCCCGTGATCCGCGGGTTGTCCACCTCCTTCGGGGTAGAAGGCCGTCCGGTCGAGGATCACGGAAGGGTGATCCTGCCACGCGTCCCGGGCGAGAACCCGTGCGGTGAAGGTGGTCAGTGTCGGGTCAGCGAAGTAGAGGCGTTCCGTGGGCATGGTGCCGCAGTGTATCTTGCGCGGCCTCCAGCCACAACTCCCCGCTCCCCACACCAGTGGAGACCGATGCCGGTTCTGTCCCACGACGCGAAGGGTGCCACGTCGTCAGCCCACGACCCGGAATCGGGCACCGGGGGAGCGGGGAGGATGCTCTTCCTCGTTGGGATGGCCGAGCTGTTGGGAATGTCGGTCTGGCTCGCAGCGAGCGTCGTGGCACCTGAACTTCGGGGTCGATGGGATCTTACTGCCGCGCAGGCGGGGTGGCTCACCTCGGCGGTGCAACTCGGCTTTGTCGGCGGGACCCTCCTGGCGGCTGTCTTGAACCTTGCCGACCTCCTTCCGGTTCGCTGGTATTTCGCGGCCGGGGCGGTCGGCGCAGCGGGGGCCAATCTTGCCCTCCTCGTGGTTCCCGGGTTTTCCCTCGCGGTGCTGTCGCGTCTGGTCACGGGATTCTGCCTGGCTGCGGTCTACCCCCCGGCCATGAAGATGGTGGCGACCTGGTATCGGTCGAGGCGGGGCCTCGCCATCGGAGTGGTTGTGGGGGCCCTGACAGTGGGGAAGGCCACGCCGTATCTGGTCGAAGCGCTCGGGGGTGTGGGCTTCCGGCCTGTGATCCTGGCGACCACGGCCGCGGCAGGACTTGCGGCCATCCTGGTGACCGTGGGATACCGCGAGGGACCTTGGCCCTTTTCCCGCCGGACGTTCTCGTGGTCCCTGGTGGGAGAGGTGGTGCGGGTGCGAGGGTGGCGGCTGACCACAGCAGGGTACTGCGGACACATGATCGAGCTGTACGCCTGCTGGACCTGGCTTGCCACGTTTCTCGGGGCCGGAGCGCTCGCCGCGGGAGGCACCGTGTCACACCGGGGAGTGGCCCTGGCCACCTTTGGCGCCATCGGGATCGGAGGGCTGGCCTGCGTCTGGGGAGGGAAGGTGGCGGATCGGATCGGCCGGGAACGCCTGGTGCGGAGTGCCATGATGGCGAGCGGGGCGTGCGCTCTCCTGATCGGAGCGGCATGGTCCCTGGGCTTCGGGGCGCTGGTGGCGGTGGCGGTGGTGTGGGGGTGGTTCGTGATCGCGGACAGCGCCCAATTCTCGACGCTGGTGACCGAGCAGGTCCCCTCGCATGCCGTGGGAACCGCGCTCACGCTGCAGACGTCGATCGGCTTCGCGATCTCCACGATCTCGATCCAGGCCGTGCCCCGAATGGCCGACTGGCTTGGATGGCAGTGGTCATTCGGGGTCCTCGCCCTCGGACCGGCCCTGGGCGTCCTGGCGATCGAGAAGCTTCGTCGATCCTAGCAGCCTCGACGGCTCAACCCCGCGCCAGAACCTCGGACTCTTCCGCGTTGGCGATATCAGCGGCGTGGTGCCCCAACTGACGGAGGAGGTCCGTCAAGGTGTGGATCTGCTGTTCGGTCAGGGCGGAGGTGGCTTCCCGGATTCGCTGGCTGAGGCCCGGGAAGGAATTCCGCACCAGCGCTTCGCCCGCATCCGTCAGCACTCCATACCTCGCCCGCCGATCCTCGGAGCAGAGGCGGCGCTCGGCGTATCCGTGCTTTTCGAGGCGGTCCATGAGATAGGTGATACCCCCGCTGGACACATTCAGCTTGCGCTGAAGCTCCCCCAGGAACATCGGTCCCTTGTGGTAGAGCGCTTCCATCACCCCGTACTCTCCCAAGGTCAGCTGGTTTCGCGCCACGTCTTGCGCGGCGACCTCCTGCAACGCTCCGTGGGCTCGGTCGAGGATCAGCCAGAGCTTGACGGCGTCGTCAACCTCGGCGCGGGGAGGGGTGGATGAGGGCAGGGCCATGGTGTGTGCTCCGGCAAGGGGGCTACCTGATGAAGCGTCCCCCGGTTCGATTTGTCAAGTAGGCGACTCAACGATGCCTTGGTCGTGGGCACCGCCGAGGTGAAGTATAGCTGGTTTCGGCCAAGAGTGGTCCCCCCCCGGGGGGGGAGCGGGCCGTTCAGTGACCGCTGTGGTCCATCTCCTGGTGCGAGTCGCCGCCGCTCGGGCCCCGGAGCAGTTCGGCATCGATCACGGTGCGGATGCGGGCCAGCTGGTCGGGGCCGGCATATCCGATCCACTGTTGAATCAGCTTGCCGTCGCGGTCCACCAGCACGGTGTAGGGCAGGCCGAAGTAGTGGTACGTTGCCTTCAGGTCGCCCTTGCCGAGGAGCACGGGGAAGTCGAATCCGAACTCGTCGATGAAGGCCTGGGCGTCGGACACCTTGACGTCCTCGTTCATCGTGATGAACTGGAATGCCGGGTCGGCGATGGCGGTCCGCAGAGAGTCGAGTGCGGGCATCTCTTCGCGACAGGGAGCGCACCAGCTGGCCCAGAAGTTGATGAGGGTGACGGAACCGCGCAGGTGGTCGCTGCTCATCCGGCCGCCAGCCAGGCGCTCCAGGTCGAAGGGGGCAAAGGCCTCGCGGTCCGCCGGGGCAAGTCCGGTCAGGAGGCGCAGGTCATCGAGCAGGTACACCCGGCCCGTGGGATCCACCGCGAGGGTGGGACTGATGGTCGGGAGGGTGGCGGTGCGGAGGAGAGTTCCCTCGATCCGGTCGAACACATCGAGGCGGGTTTCGAAGGTTTCCCCGTCGTTGAACCCCGTGGTGCTCAACACGTAGAGGTGATCATCGGGCCCGATGGCGATGCCGAGGTTCACCGGGTGATAGTCGATGACGGCCTTCCCGTCCTGCAACTCGAACCGAGGCTCGGTGGTGGACTGGGGCAGTGCCCGGGAGGCGATCCACGCGGTGTCTCCCGCCGAGGTGAAGGCCACGATCTGGTCGCGGATGAAAGGGGCGTAATACAGCGTGTCGCCCCGGGCGGCGACGCGACCCGCATTGTCGAGATCGGCCAGCAGGATGTGCTCCGGGAGTCGAGCCAGACCGGCGGTGCCGGCCCGGGATCCGTCGGGACCAATCCGGGCGAGGAGTGGTGCTCCGGGCTGTTCGATGGCGTAGGCAAACCGCACGGGAGAGCGAACCAGCCATGCCCCACCCCGGCCGTCGGCGCCGATTTCCGAATAGTTGAAGGGACTCCTGAGCTGGGTTTCCAACTCCCCGTTGGGGCGGGCGAGGAGGACGTCTCCATTCAGGTCCACCACCCACAGGGTGCCGTCGGGGCCGGCCGTGGCCGACACGATCTCACGACCCTCGAGGACGAGCGGGACACGACGCACCTTCAGGTCGGTGTCGAAGCGGATGAGCCCGCCGCTCCCGTCGGTGACCACCGCGCCGTCGGGCGTCTGTTGCGTGGGTCTCCCCGCAAACCAGAGCAGGGTCGCTCCCCCCCTGGGGGGAATGGTGTCCACCAGCAGGCGCTCCGCAGGCGCGGTGGTGATCACGTGGCGGGCCGAGCCGAGGGTTTCCACGATCGAGGGGACGGCGCCGGGATTGGTCTCGGCGATCGGGCCCCGTTCCGTTCCGTCGCTGCATCCGGCCGCGAGCACCGCCACGAGGGCGATGCCAAGGGCCGGATGCAGAGCGGGCCGGACCTGAGTCCGGCCCCTCTCCTTGAATCTGTCCACTAGGCCTTCTTGATGCTTTCGATCTGGATGGCCTTGGCGCCGCCGGCCTCGAACACCTTGCCCGAGACGGTGACCTTCTCTTCCGCGAACGGCTTCATGCGACCGTTCTCGGATTCACCCGGCATCGCGTTCGTGACCGGGATGTAGAGCTTCCCGTCATCGCCAAGAATGGCGAGCGGAATGCCCTTGTCGGCGCACATCTCGGAGCACATCTTGTGCTCCTTCACACCCGTCAGACCGAAACCGAACTTGCACGAGACGTCAATCACCGTACCGGTGATCGTCGCCTGCGTGCTCTTCGGCATCGCCATCTGGGCCTCGGCGCCCGCCGGGAGCGCCATGACGAGCAGCGCTGCCGCTGCCACGCCGGTGAGGGACTTCTTCATACTGACCTCTCCTTCATGAAGGTGAAACGTTTGCGTCCGAACCCACTGCGTGTGGCCTTGGCAACGGGGCCACAGCGGAGAACCCGGACACTGCACCGGCCCACTCGTGCCGGACAGAGGTGGTGGCATTGAGGCGCTGGACGAACCGCACCCATCCGGTCCTGAAACCAACTTGGGGGCTCGCCCCAAGGGAGTGATCCCCCCGATGCCATCCTTCTCATGGGGATGGACGACCCGAATGAGCAGGTGGATCTCTGCCAAGAATTTGGTGGGGTAGCTGGTTGTCAGAGTGAAGCGAAGAAAAGCCAAAATGATTGTCACCTTCTTGACACTCACCCGAGGGTGCGCTTGGTGTCATCACAACATCGCCGGTATCAACCCTTGTGAGAGGGTGAAGCATCCCGATCAGGATCCCTGGGCATGGGCCCCCGCCAGCCGCACCGGGCCAGGTCGATCCGGCCCGTGAGGGAAAAGGAGATCCCCTCCTCTTCCAGAAGGGCCCTCTGCCGGCTGTTGGATTCCCCCACCGTGCGCAGGGAGACCTCCCCTCGGGCGTTGACCACCCGGTGCCAGGGAACGCTCTCGTCCGAGGATTGGTGCAGAGCGTAGCCGACCAGACGGGGCTGGCGGGGGAGTCCGGCGAGTTCCGCGATCCATCCGTAGGTGCTCACCCGCCCCCTGGGAATGCGGCGGACGACGGCCAGGATCCGGGCGTGGGTGGATGTGGGAGGCATGGGGTCGATGATAGGGCCTCCCGAAGTGGTTGGGGAGGGGCGGTGCCCGAGTTGGGTTGAGGAGGGGGACTCGTTTTATGAGCGTAAGTCGGGTGTGCTTATGGAATGGATGAACCAGTAAGAAAGCATCTGGCAGAAATCGGTCGAAAGGGGGGGACGCGGAGCCGTCGCACTCTCGACCCGGAGACGGCGCGGCGAATGGTGAAGGTGCGCGAGGCCCGAAGGGCGTTCCGGAAGTATCATGCCTCGTGCTTCTGGTCGTATCGTGCTGATCTGCAGGTGGGAATGGACGACGTTCGAAGTTTGGGTTCTTCTCCAATTTAGGTGATCTCTGTTCACTCGTCATCCCGAGTGAAGCGAGGGATCTGAGGAGGTTCCCGGTGTACTTCCCGTCGTCCGGGTCTTGATGCCCATGGAACTGCCTCAACGCAAAGGCGCCAGGACGCAGGGGCGCACGGGTGTTTGGAGCCCACGAAGGGATCCCAATCCGACGCGCACGGAGACGGAGCCATTCGACCCCTGGTGAGCGAGTATTTTTTGACAGGATGAACCGGATGAACAGGATTGGCAGGATGTTGTTCCCTGGGCAGGGGAACCGATCCGGCGTCTCCTGGCGGTCAGATCTACCGCGCTTCGGCCATGCCGTTTGCACGGGAATTGGAGAAGAACCAGTTTGAAGTTTTGAAGGTGGATCCCGGCGTTCGCCGGGATGACGGTCGTGGGCGCGCGCCCGCCCTCAAAGTGCACTGTTCCAGGTCCTGTGTCCTGTGTCCTGTGTCCTATGTCCTATGTCCTATGTCCTATGTCCTGGGTGTTGGGTGCCGGGTGTCAGGGATTGACCTTCTCCACAGCGATGTCCTTGAGGAAGATGGCGAGGGTCGGGGGGTCGGTGAACCGCTTGAATCCCTGATGCCAGGTGTCGAGCCGATCGATCGCGGTTCTGGTGATGGTGCCCGAGACCTCGAAGGTGCTGCGATCGGTCAGGTCTCGGAGGATCGCGGGCTCGATGTGTTCACCCGCCTTGAGCAGGAAGGCACGGGCTCCCTGCCGTCCGGGATGCTGCACCCCGACGCGGATGCGCCCCGGGTCGGATCGATGCAGCAGCCCGACCCAGACGCCCGCCGAGCTGATCTTCTTGTAGTTCCAGACGGTTTCGGGCAGGTCGGGGTTGGTGGCCCACACGTTGAAGAGGAACCGGATGCGCTGCCCCACCAGCGGCGCCCGGGCCGCATGCAGCGTCTCCATCGCCTCCTCCGCCCGGACATCGTTCCCGGTGGCCTTGGCCTCGGCCAGTTGCCTTACCAGGCCTCCCCACCAGATCGCCGCCCGATCGCGGTTGTTCGGATCGAAGTCGGACGGGGTTGCGTTTCCTCCTCCGCTGTCGCCGCCGCAGCCCGCCATCAGCAGCGAGGCCGATACGACGCATGCGATCACTCGATGCACCCGCATTGTGTCTCTCCTGTCCAGGGTCGGCTTACGACTGGGGGCAGAACCGCATGTCCACCGAGGAGTTCCCGCGGCCATCCCAGATGCAGCGCCCGTCGCTGTGGAAGGTGAAGAGGCGCCGTTCCCCGCGGGTCTCCGGTCCGGCGCCCGTCAGGCGGATCTCCTTTCCCCGCACCTCCCAGGTCCAGCGCCGGGCGCCGCCCTGGCTGAACGTGGTGACCGTGCCGTCGTCGGAGAACTCCCAGCGTCGATCGGCGGCCGCGGCCGCCAGTCGCCTCTCGCTCGCCGGGACGTCACCCAATTGGGGCACCCAGGTTCCGGAGAGGGATGGACCGCGTCCCCGGTTCTTCTCCGTTCCCTCCGAGTCCGTTCCTTCCGCGGTGGCGAGGCGCTGACACAGGGGAGCGAGTCGTTCCGTCTCCTGCAGTGCCCCCAGGAGCACGGAGTCGCCGAATGCGCTCATCGCCACCATCCCCTTCGCCTGGTCGCCTTCGGCGGCGGCGTAGGATTCCACGTAGGTAGCCATGGCCGCCAGGCCCTCCTCATCGAGGATGGTCGCGAGGGAATCGGCGAGGCAGGCACACTGCGCCCGGTTCTCTCCATCGCTGGCGCACGCCTCGGTGATCCGGGCGACATGCTTCGAGCCTCCTCCCCCACAGGCACCGAGAAGGAGAATGGCAGAGAAGGTGAGAAGGGTGTCGAGGCGCATGAGGGATCTCCGGGAGAGGGGTGATGCGGAAGCACTTCCCCGGCCCCGTGCCAGCCGGAAGTGCCGGGTTTCTCCTCCCTCTTGCGCAAAGAAGGCCGTGGATCTGTCATTCCCGGGTATCTTCTGGGCTGCCGGGTTCATCACGCTCATGATCCTGATCATGGTCCCGGCCTTCCGACCGCGCGAGATCTTCACCGGGACGGCACGAGATCTCGCCGATTATCTCGAGAATGTGGACATCTCCACCCCCGACGGGCTCACTATTCATCGAGTGGCGGTGGTGCATCCTCTGGATCCCGAGCAGGTGTTTACCTGCACCAAACGGGAGCTGTTCCTGGCGATCACGGGGGAAGGGGCGGAGACGGGTGGAGATCCAACCCCGGGTGACTTATCGTAATGGTTGATGCAGAGCCATCCGTGGGCCTCTGGCGATTCCCCGGTTTCCGGCACAGGGCTCCGGTCCGATTCCCCTTGCACCAGAGAGGGCATCCATCATGATCCGCAAACGCTATCGGCTCCAGATTGACTTTGACATGATGATACACGATGCCACGGCTGAGCGGTGCGCCACCGTTCGCGAGCGGGGGAGAGAGAGTCGGGCCGGGGACGACCTCCCCCTCGTTCCGGAGGACATTTCGGAGAACCCCAGCCAGGAGGATCTCGACTCCACTCAGGCCCTGATGGATGAGATCATGAAGGATCCCGACTTGTTCCTCGCGTGGATGAGCAAGAACGTTCTGTTGTATGCGGAGGATGCCGTGGCCCATGCCATCGAGGGGACTCAACGGGTTGACCAGATCCTGCATCCCGCCGTGGAGCGGTTGCCGCCCCGGGCCCGCCATTGGTGGCGTCAGACCTTCGGCGCGGAGGATGACGACACCGCGGAGCGGGTGGTGTACCTCTTCGATGTTCTCAGCTGCCATGCCCGCCGTCCCACGGTGTTCGAGGTGGACCTGGGCGGATAGGCTGATGAGGTCGGCGATAGCCCACTGGTGCCTGTGGGCGACACTGGTTGGCTCGGCAGGGTCGCTGCGAGCTCAAGGCGGAGACACGGTCCGGATTCGAGTCTCGGACTCGGACGGGGCACCCGTCTCCCAGGCTGTTGTTGCTCTCTGGCAGGGAGGCCGAGAGAGGGCAAGGGGACTCACCAGCGGCAGTGGACGAGTTGGCCTGATGCTCACGGAGGCTGCGTCCGGACCGCGCACCATCGTGGTTCGGGCGGTCGGCTTCGACCCCTGCCAGCCAACTGCTACCGAGGAGCCGGTCGGAGATCGTTTTCCGGCTGGAACGCCGAATCGCCTCGGATCGTGTCACCATTCTGCCAGGGATTACTGCTCACGGGAGAGCCCCGATTCCGTGCCCCGACAAAACCGACGATTCCGCAAGGAAGGTGTGGGAGAGGTTGCAGGAACTCTACCGCCCCGCTCCGACAAACACCGGCATGGTCGCACACCTCTTTCGGCGGATATCTGAGCAAGAGGTGCCCCCGACGTTCGTGGACGACGTCCCGGTGGATAGTACCGCGTGGGGTTGGGCGGCGATTCATCAGAACCTCCGGCGCCGGGAGGAGCAGATGCTTCTGCGCCGAATCTACGCCCGCCCGATCCCCGGTGGGACGTCCCCGGTGGAAGAGAAGGGGTACATCCACTGGGCGTATCTCTCGCTGCATCGCTGGTCATTTGACCATTTTGTCATGCCTGGCTTCGCCCTTCTCAATGATGTTGGACTTCACCTCACCTCCGACGGTACGCATCTTCTGCGGTTCTGTTCGACGAAGGGAGTGGACCCCGGCATCGAAGGCTGGTTGCTGCTCCGGCCGGATAACAGCCTTGAGGAAGCGGCCTGGCGTTTCACGACGCGCCGCCCTCGTCAGGACGCGGGAGGTCATGCCTGGTATGTCGCCGTGGATTCCACGGCAGAGCGGTCATACCTGGTGCCCTATCAGTCCGTGTTCTACCGCCTGCTCGGTCCGGGGCAGGCCTATCTGGTCGATGCGGCGATCTTCCGAGGAATTGAATTTCGCGATCCATAGCTGTAAAACGAATACTCGCCGGAACAGCACGGGATCTCGCCGAAGGGTTCTTCCGGTGGATCCGGTGTTCGGCCGACGGAACAGGGTGGGCCGTGACCCTTCCGTGCTCCGCCGACCGGTCGACCGTTACCGGGTGAGAACCGAGAAGCCGATCTGCACGAAGGCGGTCGAGGCCTTCTGCACGTCATCCGATTCGAATCCCTGCCGGAATCCTCCCTCGAGACGAACCGCGAACCGGTTCTTCACCGGCAGCTTGACGCCGAGCGCTCCCCCGACCGAGAACTGTGATGCCGTCTCGCCCCCTCCGGTGATGAGGTTCACCCCGGCGAGCGGCCGGAAGTACCCCTGGGGGCGCTCCCGGTCCCGGCTGAAGTGCACCAGCACGCCGAGTTCCGCCCCCACCGTGTTCAGGGCACTCGCACCCTCGAGCTTGAGCAGGTTCCACGAGAAGCGCGGCTCGACGGACACCTGATCGCTGGCGAAGAACCCGGCCCGGAAACTCTGCACCGGGACCGTGGCGGCGAACAGCGTGGGCGAGTTGGCCTTGTAGCTGAACCCGGCGTCCAGGCCGAGCTCGACCGGTTTCTGGCCCACGACAACCGGCGCGCCGGCCAGGGTCAGGGCGAGGAGACAACACACGGTGCGATGCATGACACCCTCCTTGGGTTTGAGTGACGGCAATCCCTCCTGTCTCCACCAGGCACATCGCCGGGGGACGAGGGCGGAGCCAACCTCGACCGGGTACGTCAAGAAGTTGTCAAGAGGGGTCTGGCAGCGGACACCGGCGGGGCGTACCTTCTCCTCCTCGGGGGACGTCCCGCGGGAGTGGACGACGCGGCAACGATTGGAGGTGTCTCCATGCCACACGGTGCGGTGATCGACCTGCGGGTGCTCGGACCGGTGCATGTCCTGGTGGAGGGAGCTCCGGCGCCCTCGGAACTCCTCTGGAAGAAGCACCTCGCCCTCCTGGTCTATCTGGCCATGGCCGAGCGACCGGTGTCACGGGAACACCTGGTCGGGATGCTCTGGGCGGACAAGCCCGACGCCGCAGCACGGCACTCCCTCAACGAGGCCCTCCGGGTGCTCCGGCGCGTCACCGGTGCCGAGAGCCTCGCCGGCACCGGGGGCCAACTCACCATGACCGCCGGGACGGTGACACTCGACACGGTCCGGTTCGTCGAGGCGGAGTCGGCGGGCCGATGGGAGGAGGCGGCCGGCCTCGTCGTGGGACCGTTCCTGGAGGGATTCGGAGTTCCCGATGCCTCCGGATTCGAGGATTGGCTGGCGGCCGAACGGGCGCGATGGTCCCATCGAAGCGCGGCCGCCCTGGCGCACCATGCCCAGGAGCTCTACCGGGCGGGCCGCCTGACCGACGCGATCGAGGTGGGCACCCGTGCCCTGCACGTGTCCCCCCACGCCGATGCCGCCCTCGGCGTCGTCATGCGATCTCTCGCCGTGTCGGGGAATCGCGCCGCCGCGATAGAGCTCCATGACCGCCACGCATCCGTCATGCGCGAGTCCCTGGGCACGTCCCCCGGTCGCGACATCGAGGCACTCCTTGCCCGCATCCGGGAAGGCCATCTGACCCGCCCCGACGCTCCCGCGGTGGAGACGGCGGGTGCGGTCGCCCTACCTTTGGTGGGCCGCACCGGGTTCCTGGAGCGCTTGTCCACACTCGGCGCCCGGGTTGCCCGGGACGCGCAGTGCGGAATCGGGATTGTTCTGGGAGACGAGGGGTGCGGAAAGACCAGGCTCCTCACCGAGGTCACCAGCCGACTCCGGCTCGACGGCTGGACCGTTCTCGAAACCTCGGCGGTGCCCGGTGACCAGGCCGGGGCCTGGGGGACTTTTCTCGCCCTGGCCCGGCAGGCCGCGACCATCCCGGGGGTCGGGGGAGCACACCCCGAGGCGATTCGGACCTTTGTCGAACGATTCGACGTCTGGTCCGAGCACTATCGCGGGATTGGCACCGGATCCAGCATGGCCATCGAGCCCGCCCTCCGCGATGTGCTCTTCGCCTCCCTGGAGGAGAGCCCGATGGTGGTGGTGCTGGACGACGCGCACTGGATGGACCACGAGTCGCTCCGGGCCATCTCCCTCTGGTTCCGTGAGTTCACCGGCCGGCCCTTGTTGTGCCTCCTCTCCGCCACCACCTCTCTCGTGACCGAAGACATCGACTATCTCCGGTCACGGGTGGGACGTGACATGGAGGGTGAGGTGATCACGCTGGGCCCCCTCTCCTCCGCCGATCTCGGTGAACTGGTGCGCACCCAGTTGCCCGACTGGAGTCCCGTCGAGGTGGAGCGGTTGGTGCGGCGCCTCGCCACCGACTCGGCCGGCATCCCTCTGTTGGCCACCCTCCTCCTGTCGGCCGTGACGGAGGGACTGCAGCCGGAGGGGGGCGCCTGGCCCGCCCCGATGCAGACCCTGGACCAATCCCTTCCTGTGGACCTTCCCGATGGTGTCGTGGCCGCTCTCCGGGTCCGGTTTCATCGGCTCGGGGCCGACTCCCGAACCCTGCTCGGAATCCTCGGCATCGTGGAAGGCCGCCTGGAGGAATCCGAGGCCGCTGACCTCACCGAATGGCCCCTCGATCGGGTCCACGCAACCTTCGACGCGCTCGAACGATCCCGGTGGATCACCGGCGACACTCGCGGATACGCCATCGCGGGGCGCATCGTCCGGGAGGTCATTAGCCGGGACATGGTGACGCCGGGTCAGCGTCGCCGCATCCTGGCCCGTCGCTCACCGGAAGCCCCCTCCCCCCCTGCGGGGTGACTGCCCCGATTCACGGGAGGGAGGGGGTCTCCAGAGAACGAGTGCCTCATGGACGGGCGGTCCCTGAGGGACGCGGAGTCAACAGGGTGGCCACCACGCCGGCATGATCCGAGGGCCACCGGGGGCCGGATGCCGGCAGCTGTTCCTGCGGTCCCAATCCGACGAGATCGATCTGTCCCTGCACTCCCGCCTGCGGTTGGCCGAGGACTCCACGGCTGAAGATGTAGTCGATGCGCATGGTCATGTTCGCCTGGGGGTTCGAGAGATCGGCGGTGTGACAGCAGGTGTTGCCGGTCACGCCGGGGCGCAACGACGTCCACACATCCTGAAACCCGATCTCCCGCAGCGTCTGGTGCATCGGCGAGTCGGGGACATCGTTCAGGTCTCCCAGAAGAATCACCCGTGGGGCGTTCTGGGTCGCGGCAATGATCTCCAGCGCCTGGACCGTCCGCAGAAACTCCAGTTCCCCCCCGGGGCCGGATTCCAGGTGAGTGCTGACCACGGTGTACGTCGAGCCATCCACCACGGCCTCCAGCGAGACCCATCCGCGGAAGAGGTCGACTCCCGGGGCCACGGTGCCGAGATTCAGGTCGAACCGCTTGCCCTGCACCGATCCCGGGGTGACGGTCACTCGGCTCCGGTCCACCAGCATGACATCGTGATCGACGAGGCGAATGCCGGGAAGCGGCATCGCGGTGATGTTCTGCACCGTGGCGGCCGCGTCGTAGGTCAGGCCTCGACTCGCCAATTCGTCCAGCAGCACCGGCAGGAAGGAGATCTGGACATCCACCGGAAGCCCGAGCCCGGTCAGGTCGATGTCGATGTCGGAGACTTCCTGCAGGCCGACCAGGTGGGGACGGGTGCGTTGGATCTCGTCGGCGATGGCGGCGGCACGGGCGGGGAAGTCGGTCTGCTCCAGAACGGCGATGGCACCGGTAAGGGCAGACAGGTCGTCGTCGGGATCGGGTGACGCGAGTGCCGCGATGACCGCATCGACATCGGTGCCGATGTACATGTTCCGAGACATCACCGTGACCGACGATGCCTTGGGCTGGGTCACGGTGGGTCCCTCGGGCTGGTTGGGCTGGTCGGGGCGGCTGGGGTCCGCGACGTCGAGGTCGCAGGCGGACAGGGTGGCCGCAAGGCCGAGCAGGGGAATGAGAGATCGCATGGTGTCCTCCGGGTGGTTCGTTGGGGTTCCTGCAGCGGACACCCGGAGGATGGCGCGGGGCAGTCAAGCGGGGATCAAGCGGGTCTAGAACTCCACGCGCAGTCCCGCGGTCACCGGCGGAAGGCGGTGAGAGCGGCGGGTGAAGATCTTCGGGTCGGCCTCCCGCCAGATGGGGCTCGGTGAGGAGGTGGTGGCGGAGAGCCCCCCGATCGAGGCTCCAAGGATGGGTCGACCGGGATGCACCGTTCCCCCTTCCGATCGGTGCGAATGCTGATGTACTGTTCCTGGGGATCCAGCAGGGCGCCGGTCAGGATCCGCTGGTGTCGGCGCTGATACCTGTCGGTGGTCTCGATCCTCAGGGTCACCTCCTCGGTCTGGGCTGCGAGCGGGAGGCTGGGAAGGAGAACAAGGAGACAGTGTGCAGCCGTGATCATCCGGGACATGGGTCACGCTCCGTGAAAGAGACAGGGTAAGTCTTGGCCCGGTGGGTCAAGCGGAGGTCAAGTGCGGGGGACGGCGTGGATGCCCATCGTGGGCGCTGGCGGGACACTGCGGAGCAGGGTGGCCGGGGCGGTCTCCTTCCGGCCGGGTGGAGAGCCCTCCGCGCGTGAGAAAGAGCAGGCCGTGCGCCGCCGCCGGGAAGGAGAATCCTGGACATGACGGACCTCACAAAACCGGAGGGCGTCAGTGTCACTCGGGCCAGTCACGGGGGAGCCAAGCGGGGGTGCACAACAGGAGGGGAGAAGGGGAATGGCGTGGCGGGAGGTGGGGTGGAGATCCGTCCCCCGTACGTTGGCGTATTATTGATGCATCACGGTGCCGGGGCAGCCGTGGCCTCAGCCGCCGCCGTCTTCACGTCCGGGACACCGCCGAACCTCTGGTTCCGGGACCTGCAGTGAGACATTCTCACTCCTCCTGCGCGGGAGTTTACGATGGTTCGCAATCGCTACCGTTTGATCCTGGATGTGGATGTGACGCTGCACGATTTCACCCCCGAACGGTGCGCGGCTGTCTACATGAATCGGCGGGAATCGTGGATCAAAAACGGCTTCACCCACATTCTGGAAAGTATGCCCGAAGGGCCTCATCCGGGCTCCTACGAGTGCACTCGGGACCTGGTTGCCGAGATCAGGAAGGATCCCGCCATGCTCGACGCCTGGATGCGGAAGAGTGTCCTGCTGCACGCCATGTGCACGCTGGAGACCGCTTCGAATGCGACTCCGCGGGACGAGGAAGTCATTCATGCGGCCATCGAACGGCTGGGCCCCCGGGCCCGCCACTGGTGGCGACAGACCTTCGCCGCCGAGGATGATGAGACATTCGAGCGGGTCGAGTACCTGTTCGACACCCTGGAGACGACGGTGGGCCTTCCCATCGTGACGGTGGTTCTTAACCATCACGAGGAATAGCACGATCTCGCGGCAGAGCCACTTGCTGATCGAGGTAGGGGGGACAGTGGCTGGCCCGACGGGTTTTAAATTCGACTTCTGTCCCCCACAGGAGAGTCCCTATGCGGTCTGGTTACCTGGCACCCGCCCTCTGGGCCCTCGCGTTTGCCTCCGCCTGCACCCCCGCCCCGTCGGCCGATGCCGGGGACGCGGGCGTGGCCCTCTACACGATGGATTGCGGCCGGATCCAGCTCTCGGACGCCGGACTCTTTTCCGATGATGGAGCCTACGACGGCCAGGCCCGGGACCTGGCCAATCCCTGCTTTCTGATCCGGCATCCCGCCGGCGACCTGCTTTGGGATGCCGGGTTCCCCGATTCGATCGCCAACCTCCCGGATGGAGCCCTGGACATTCCCGGGTTCAATGCAAGGGTGATGAAAGAGACGACCCTCGTGGGCCAGCTCCAGCAACTCGGGCTCACCCCGTTGGATGTCGAGTTCATCTCCGTTTCCCACAGCCACGGCGATCATGTCGGCAATGCGGGGCTCTTCACGTCCGCCACCTTCCTCGTGGATGCGGATGAGCACGCTGTGCTGTTCGGCGACGAGGCCAGGGCCACTCCCGATTTCGCGAACTATGCGACCTTGGAGCAGGCCACGACGGTCCGGATCGAGGGTGAGGGCGATCACGACGTGTTCGGAGACGGCCGGGTGATCATCGTGCAGGCGCCGGGCCACACCCCGGGACACACGATCCTGCGCGTGGACCTCGCCGAGGCGGGCACGGTGCTGCTGACGGGTGACATGTGGCACATCGCGGAGAGCCGCGAGAATCGCCGAGTGCCGCGGTTCAACGTCGACCGGGATCAGACCCTGGCCTCGATGGACAAGGTGGAGACGCTGGCGCGGGAGACGGGTGCCCGGGTGATCCGGCAGCACGTGCCCGAGGACGTGGCGGGGCTGCCGCGGTTTCCGGAGGCTCTGCGGTAGGAAGTGGGACAGAGGGACGGGGGAGTCGGGAGTGGTGTGTAGGGAGTCGGGCAGGCACAAGGCCTGCCCCTACACCCTACTCCCGACACCCTACTCCCTGCTTGCCGCCGCTTTCGGTGCCGCCCCGTACTTCCCGTACCAGCTCTGCATGTAGAGCAGGGTCCGCATGAAGTTGGAGGGCTTGGAACTCGTCCCGTGATACTCCCCCTGGAAGCGGAGAATCTCGGTCGGTATCCCCCGCAGCTTGAGCGCGGCGAAGTACTCCTCGGTCTGCGGCATCGGGGTGCGGAGATCGAGCTCGCCGGTCATGAGCAACGTGGGGGTGGTGACATTTCCCACATACATGAGCGACGACTGCTTGAGCCACGGCGCGGGATCCTCCCAGAACGGCTTGTCGAAGAAATTGGCCGTGAAGAGCGGCACATCGGTGTGCCCCAGGAAGCTCAACCAGTTGGTCACCGGACAGCGGACCGCCGCGGCGGCGAAGCGGGTGGTATGCCCGATTACCCAGCTCGACAGCACACCCCCGCCACTGCATCCGCCCACGTACATCCGGTCGGTGTCGATGTACCCCCTCGCCACGACAGCATCGACGCCCGCCATCAGGTCGTCGTAGTCCACGCCGGGGTAGGCCCGCTCGATCGCATTGCCGAAATCGGTGCCATACCCGGTGCTCCCGCGCGGGTTGGTGTAGAGCACCACGTTCCCGTTGGCGGCAAAGTTCTGGAACATGTAGTTGAAGCCCACGTTGTACATGCCATGGGGGCCGCCGTGGATCTCCAGGATCAATGGGTACCGCCGGGTCGGATCGAAGTCGGGTGGCGTGACGATCCATCCCTGGACCCGGGCCCCGCCCGAGGAGGTGTACCAGATCTCCTCCACCTCGCCGAGGCGGATCCGGTCGAGCACGTCATCGTTGACCTGGGTGAGCTCGGCGATCGTGTCGGGTGACCGGACATCGAAGGCCACCACATCCCCCGCTTCATGCGGGGCCGACCGCACGCCCACAGCGGTGCCGCTCCGGGAGATGGAACTCACGCCGAGCATGTGCTGTCCCCGCGTCACGGGACGGGGGGTGCCGCGCACCGGCTGGAAGTAGAGATTTGCCGTTCCTTCGGTGGCCGTTCCGAACCAGATCCCGCTGTTGTCCGGGGCCCAGAGGAAGCCGCCCGCGTCCCGGTCGAGGTTTCCGGAGACGAGCCGCGGGTTGCTCCCGTCGATGTCCATCAGGTAGAGCTCGGACGTCTTGTAGCTCTTCCGGGTCGAGTCGTATCCCGCGTAGGCGATGGTTCGGCCGTCGGGCGACACCGAGGGGGAGGTCCAGGTGCCGACCCGGGTGGTGAGCTTCCGCATCGCTCCCGTGGCGATCTCCACGCGGTGGATGTCGGAGTTGCGGTAGATCATGTCGGCGTTGTTCTCCAGCCATCCGTCGAACACCAGCGCCTTGCTGTCCGGGGTCCAGTCGTACCCCACGCCGAAGCCGAGCCCGTCGAACTTGGCCCCGACGTCGAATTCTCCGCGGGTCACTTGCCGTGGTGTGCCGCCCACTGCCGGCACGATGAACAGATGGGTGTGCACCTGCGGCATGAACCCGGCCCGGTCCATCCGGTAGTGCAGATCGGTCACCCGGCGGGGTGCCGGGGTCCACGTGGCACCCTGGGGCGCCTTCGGCATGCTGATCGGCCATGGGTTCTCGTACGGCACCGCCATGCCGAAGGAGATCCACTGTCCGTCGGGCGACCAGGCGATGCTCCCCGGCGATTCCGTCACCCGCGTCACCTGGCTCGTGGCCCCCTCGGCGTCCATCCAACGGACAAAGATCTGGGATTTGCCGTCCACCGCGTGCGTGTAGGCGATCCGGGTGCCGTCGGGCGACCAACGGGCGTTGGACCCGTCGGTCAGGAACCGCTGGCGCGAGCCATCGGCGTTCATGATCCAGAGGGAGGACTCCCAGCGGTCCTCCAGCTGGTTGATCCAGCGTCGGGTGTACACGATCCGGATCCCGTCCGGGGCGATCTGCGGGTCGGCCACCTGTTCCCAGTTGAGGTAGTGCTGGACCGTGAGGAGTGTGTCGGAGGCGGTCTCCTGGGCGGAGAGCGGCTGGGGAACCATGAAGGCGAGGGTCACGAGGGCGGCGAGGGCAGTGTCGCAGAGGGCGCGGGGGCGCATCAACGGGTCTCCGGGTGCGGGATGTTCCGTGGGGTGATTCTTCCAATCTCCACTTTATGGCCCGTACGGCAAGACCTCCCCCCAGGCGTGCCGAGGCCGTTGGTGCTCAGGACCCTCACTGCCAGGTTGAAGGCGGTCGGACTGTCTTCGTGCCCTGGGTGAAGGCGAGGCTCCCTCATGCGCAGAGCATCATTCTGGTGTTGACGGTGAGCGCCATGGCGGACCGGACGCGCACCGCCTCTGGCGGTTCGGCTTTTCCCGATGAGATCATCGTGAATCCGGCTGCTGTGGTGAACCGGGCCATCGAGTGGCTGGCGACCGGGCAGTGAACCCCGAGGCGTCAGTTTCGCCGCCTGGGTTGCTGCCGTGTCCCACGAAATCCATGCCTGGACGGTGGCGCTCACGGTACATTAGGGGTGGATCCTGCCAGGAGTGTCACATGGAGACGCAGTTACCGCCGGCCGATTCCCTCCGGGCGAGGGTGTACGAGATCATTTTCGGTCACGACACGCGAGCAGGAAAGACTTTCGACGTGATCTTGATCATGTTGATCGTCACCAGCGTGGTCGTCGTGATGCTGGACAGCGTGGGGAGCATACGCCAGAACCACGGATTCAGGTTGCGTGCGACTGAATGGGTGCTCACGGTTGGCTTCACGCTCGAGTATATCCTCCGGCTCTGGTGCGCGCCGAGCGGGTTTCGCTATGCCCGCAGTTTTTTTGGGATGGTCGATCTGGTGGCCATCCTTCCCACGTATCTGAGCCTGATGATCCCGGGAGGGGAGGCTCTCCTCGCCGTCCGGGCCCTGCGACTGCTGAGAGTGTTCCGGGTTCTCAAGCTTGCCCACCATCTGTCCGAAGCCGCAGTGCTGATGCGGGCGGTTCGCGCCAGCCGGTACAAGATTACCGTGTTTTTCGCCGGGGTCAGCATCCTGGCGGTGACCCTCGGCTCGATGATGTATCTGATCGAGGGAGCAGCCAATGGGTTCACAAGCATTCCCCGGAGCGTGTATTGGGCCATCGTGACGCTCACGACAGTGGGGTATGGGGACATCGCTCCCCGCACCGCCATGGGACAGGGGTTGGCCACCCTCATCATGGTTCTCGGATACGCGATCATCGCGGTTCCCACCGGGATCATGACCATGGAGATCAGTGCGGCATCCCGGCAGGCGGATTCGCGATCGTGTCCCGGGTGCGCGCTCACCGATCACGATCGAGACGCTCGACATTGCAAGCGTTGTGGAACGGCCTTGGGGTGACGCGGCGAAGAGCCGGGAACCGGGTGGCACGCGACGGGCGCGAAGGGTGGCGGACCTTGTGACCCTCCACGACAACAGGGGAGGATCTGATGGGATTCATTGGTCGGTGCGGAATGATGCCCGCCATGGCGATGATTCTTGGCTGTTCCCTGCCGGCCACCCGGAGTGATCACACGATGTCGTCCGAGAGAACCCTGAACCAAGGGGCCGTCGAGATCACCGAGGTGCATCGGTTCTTCCAGGAATGGTTTCGGGGGGAGCGAGCCGAGTCGGACTTTGCCCGCTTTGAAGATGCTCTGGATTCGGGGTTCGTCATCATCGGTCCGGGTGGGCGGGCGCTCGACCGCGGAACGATCCTGGACGCGGTGCGCCGCCAGCACGGAGCCGATCCCGAGGCGGTGATCGAGGTTCGGAATGTCGTGCTGCGGATGGAAACGGAAGGAACCGCCGTCTTTACCTACGAGGAGTGGCAGCGGCAACCGGACGGAACAATGCGGGGGCGGCTGAGCACGGTGGTCTTTGCGCGGGAGGCCCGGGCCCCGAACGGATTCCGGTGGCAGCATGTGCACGAGACGTGGTTGCCGTGAAGTCGTAGGACGTGCCACTGAGAATCGCGGCGCTGGTCTCGGTCCTGGTCACCGTGGGCCCGAGTGAGGCGCGGCAACCGGATGGCTCCAGGATCTGGCCTGTCATCTACCAGGTGCCGCTGGTCAGGATCGAGGTTGGGCCTTCCTGGACCTCCGGGGTTCTCGTGCTGCTTTCGCCGGATCCGGGGGAGGCTGTAGGGGATGACCGGCGAGCCGGGGATGCACCGTCAAACGCGACCACGGCGTGGGCGATAATCGCTATGGAGTGGACGGAGAGGGCCACCCACTCCCCACCAATCCCCAACACCCAGTACCCGGCACCCAGTACCCAGCACCCAGGCAGGGTGGGCGCGTCAGGGCGTCCGACCCCCCCGGGGGTGCCCCACCTCCGGGACGCGGCGGCCGAGAAAGTCCTCGATCGGGTGCCGGTCGCCATCCATGCGATGGTCATCCATCAGGTTCACCAGGCGGCCGTGGGCCAGTGCCGTCTCCACCGGTACCTTCCGGTGCTCGATGAGGTAGGCGGCCCAGAGGTGGCTGGCGCGCCACGCGATGGTGCAATGGAGCAGCACCTTCCCCTCGGTCGAGGCCATCGCCGCGGCAAAGTCCCTCAGCGTGGCCGGCGTGTAGGGGAACTCCACCGTTCCCCGGACCGGGAGGTAGATGTACCTCATGCCGAGTTCCTTCACGAGCGCTGCTTCGTCGAATGGCACGGCACGGGTCATCTCCTCCGGCGTCCGAAGGTTGACGACCACCGTCACACCCTGCGCCTTGAGCTCGCGGAGGGCGCGTTCCGTGGGTTGGCCGGCGAGGAAGACGTCATCTCCCACCCGTGAATACTTGGCGAGGAAGAGGCCGGTGGTGTCGAGGGCAACCGGGGCGGGTACATCCGCGGTGTTCCCCGGTCCGGTGAGGCGCTGGGCGGCTGCGGGTGCGGAGAAGGAGAGAAGGATGCCTGTGACGGCGATGACCCTGGCGATGCCGCGATTCGAGATAGTCATGGGGACGGTCTCCCGTGGAGAGGAACATAGGTCCCGACCTGATCCCTACGCATGCAATCAAAGAGAGTTTCTTCAGGCATTGCAACCACAAGAAGCACGACATGGAGACCGATCGGGCGGTACCAAGACGAACTGTCGATTTTCTAGGAGCCCAAGGAGTGTTTCCCAGAATCGCCGTCAGTCGCTGCGGAGGGCCGCGTTGGGGTCCGCCCGGGTGGCGCGCAGGGCCGGAGCCGCGCTCGACGCCAACGCCACGCCCACCAACACCGCCGCGACCGATCCGTAGACCACGGGGTCGGTGGCGGACTGCCGGAAGAGCAGTGGCTGAATCCACCGCGCACCGAGCAGTGCCAGTCCGATCCCGAGGAGGGTGCCGATCCCGGCAAGACGGACCGACTGCCCGACCACGAGACGCACGAGGTTTGCGGCCCGTGCCCCGAGCGCACTCCGGATCCCGAGCTCATGCATCCGCTGCGCCACGGAGTACGCGATCACCCCGTAGAGGCCCACCGCGGCCACGAGAAGCGCCAGACCGCCGAATGCCGCGAAGAGTGTGGCCCCAACCCGCCAGGCCCGCTGCTCCGCATCAATCAAGTCTTCAAACGGTTGCACGGTGACGTACCCGTCGCCCGGTATCTCCTCCTGGAGCGCGGCCCGCAGTGCCTCGGCATGAGTCTCGGGATCGGTTGTGATACGAATCAGCAGGGCGTCAGGGGGACCGGTACCCGCTTGGGACATCGGCAGGTAGTACTTGTCCTGCTGGGTCTCTGTCAGGCTGTTCTGAAAGGCGTTCTCCGCGACCCCCACCACGGTGGTGCAGGGCATCGTGTCCGCGCCGACGTACATGCACTGGCCGAGAGCCTCGCGACCGGGCCAGAGGACCGCCGCCATCGCCTCGCTGACCACGGCCACGCGGGGAGCCTCCTCCCGGTCGGTCCCCTCCAGGGGGCGCCCGCGCAGGATCCGGGTGCCCATGGTCTCGAAATAGTCAGAGGTGACAGTCTGATAGGGAAACCTGCCGAGGCGCCGTACCGAATCGACGCCGGGCACGCGCAGGTACGTGACGTTCTCGCTCCAGAACGGGATACCACGCGCGAGTGCCGCAGCCTCCACTCCGGGGAACGCCGCGGAGACGGCGATCAGTCGCTCGCCGAGGGCCCGGACCTCGGCGGGATTCAACACCGCCCCCCGGAGATTCGGCGTGGCTGCCAGGATGCGGTCGGGATCGTATCCGAGGCGGAGCGACCGGACCTCGTCGAGGCTCCGGACAAAGAGCCCGGCCCCGATGAGGAGCACCACGGAGAGGGTGGTCTGAAACACCAGCAGTCCGGTCCGGATGCCCGATCGGCGACCTCCACCGTCCCGAATGCCGGACTTGAGGCTGCCGGTGAGATCCCCGTGCCCCGCCGCCAGACTGGATCCGACGCCCGTGGCCACGCCCGCCACGAGAGTGACCGCGGCGGCCAGGCCCAGGGCGCGCCAGTCGGTGACCACGTCGAGTGCACCCGCCTCCGCGTAGAGTCCGCGAAGCGCCGCACCACCCCACTGCGCCAGGGCCACGCCGGCCACGCCACCCAGCAGGGCCAGAATGGTGCTTTCGGTGACGGTCTGGGCGAGCAATCGTCCGCGACTAACGCCGAGTGCTTGGCGGACGGCTGTTTCCCGGCGTCGACTCACGGCGCGGGCCAGCATCAGGTTGATCACGTTGGCGCAGGCGATGAGGAGCACGACCACCGCCACGCCCGTGACCCAGAGCAGGGTTTTGGACTCAAGCCCCGCAGAGGGACCCGCCGTCACCCGTACCGGGCCGGCGATGGCCACCGGTCGCGCGGTTTCGACCGGAGGAGTGCCGGGTGACAGCTCTCGCTCGGCGTTCCAGCTGCGCACGTACGCGGTGGAGAGGTCAGCAGACGCCTCCGCGGTGCTCACCCCCGGGTTGCGGCGCACCAGAATCGACATCCAGCCCCAGTTGTATCCCGTGGCATAGTCACGTCGGTCGTTGTTCTGGGCCTGGGAGCCTGCATAGGTCGTGATCGGGATGAAGAGATCGGGTGCCTTTCCCTCGGCGACTCCAACGAAGCCCCGGGGAGCCACCCCAATGATCTGATAATCGAGGTTCTGGATCCGGAGCATCTCTCCCACGACGTCACTTCCTCCAAACCCACCTTGCCAGTAGTCGTATCCGAGCACCGCGACCGGCGCCCCCATCGGCGTCGTGTCCTCCGCCGGCCCGAAAAACCTCCCAGCAACGGGCTGTGCATCGAAGAAGCTGAAGAAGGTTCCGCTGACGGTGGCCACCGGCCGCTCGCGCGTCTCGGTGCCAATGCCCACGGGCAACGTGCGCGCGGTGAATCCCGCATGCTGCGAGAACGAGGAGGTCCATCGCGCCAGATCGAGGAAACGGGCGTATTCGTGGCCCCCGGCATTCAGAATCGTTTCGCCCTGGAAGGTGTACTGGAGGTACACCCGGTTCACCTCTGATGGCGCGCGCAGATAGGGATGGGGGCGGAACATCAACCGGTCGATGAGGCCGAACATCGCCGCGTTGGCGCCGATGCCCAGGCCGAGTGTCAGGACCACGGTCAGGGTGAAGGCGGGGGCGCGGCGGAGCCCTCGGAGCGTGTGGTGGGTGTCCTGGAGAATGTGTTCGAGCCAGGGCCAGGACCACCGGTCCCGCGCCTCCTCCCGGATCCGGGTCACGTTGCCGAGACGGCGCCGAGATGCCGTCTGCGTTTCGACAGAATCCGGGCCGACCGCCGCGGCCGCCTCGGCTTCCAGCCGGTCCGCATGAAACCGCAATTCCTCCCGCAGTTCGGCGTCGAGCCGGTCGCGGCGGAACCAGTCGTGCAGCCGGGCCAACCATTCAAGCAGCATGAAACACCTCCAACGAGGGACACCCGGTCAGGCCGGTTTGAGGATCCGATGGATGGCGTCGATCAATTCGGCGAACCCCGCCTCCGCCTGACCCAGATGCTTGCGGCCCGCGGTGGTGATGGTGTAGTAACGGGCCCGCTGGTTGTTGGGCGACGTGCCCCACGCGGCGGTGACCCACCCCTTCTGGCGCAGCCGCTGGAGAGCCGGGTAGAGAGACCCCTCCTCCACCTGGATCACCTCCTCGGAGATCTGCCGGAGGTGCCGGGCGATGCCGTACCCGTGCATCGGCTGCAGGGTCAGGGTGCGCAGAATCAGCATGTCGAGCGTGCCGGGGAGGAGGTCGCGGCGTGGTGTCGGCGTCATGAGGTAACGATACAGTTTTTCTATGGGATAGTCAATCTATGTCTATCGGGTGTCCAGGTCCCTCGGTTGCGCAACTTTCCGCGCCGTTGAAGCATCAGAGGAGTATCAGAGGGATAGCCGTGCGCCGGGATTGCCTCCCATGGCCTCTACTTCGGTGAGGAACGATGCTCCGACATTCGATCTGGCTCGGGTGCGAAGTGGTCGCCCTTCTGGTTCCACTCCCGCGTTCCGATCGCCTCCCGGCTCGTTCGGACAGGCGGGAACCCGTCCACGTGACCTACACCCTGCATATCCGGGTGGATCCCGTCGCGTCGCGGTTCTCGGCCGAAGCGAAGCTCGGGTTTTCCGCCAGCAGGGACGGGCTCGGTGGTCCGGCCGACACCCTTGCCTTCCTGCTTCATGGGGAGCTCCGTGTGGACTCCCTTCGTGTGGGCGGCGTCCCGGCACGCTTCATTCAGGACCCCCGATTCTACCCGTTCGACTATTCCTGATTGCGAACGAGGTCCGTGTGCCTCTCGAGGGACTCGACCTCGCCAGCGGCATGACCCTCCGATATGCCGGCCCCTTCAACCCCTCGCGGGCGCGATCTCCCTCCGACTACATGCGGATCGCCGAGTCGGGAGCTTTCCTCCGGGGCCACGGGTACTCACCATGGTATCCCCTCTTTGGGGACCGGGAGATGGACCCGGCTTCCCTCGATATTCAGCGCCTCACGCTCGAGGTTCCGGCCGGCTGGACGGGAGTATTCACGGGGCATATCGTCTCCCGAGACACGCTGGACGGGTGGGAACGATCCGTGTGGAGCGCCCCCGGACTCTCAGCCTGGGATGCCCAACTGTCGGCCCGGCCCTGGGAGGTGGAACAGGTGGGAGACGTGCGGCTTTACGCCCTGAAGGATGCGGCGTCGCGAGGGGCTGCGGCTCGCGTTCTGGAGGCGGCCCGGCGGTGGGATGCCTTCTACCGGGAGCGGTATGGTGGAGGGCGACGTGTGGGATCGGACCTGCACATTCTCCAGATGCCGCCGTTCGGGGACATCGCCAGCGGAAACGTCATCGGTCTTTCCGAAGAGCAGTTCCGTGACTTCGAACCGGGGTCGTTCCCTGGTCGGACCTTGGCCCACGAGATGGTGCACGCTTTTGTGCAGGTGACGACACCGAGCGAGGACCCGATCCATGCCGTGGTCATGGAAGGATTTCCGAGCTACTTCCATCTCCCGGCGATGGAATCCACCCTCGGGTCTGGTTACTATCGGGAGTGGGTGGCGGGGACCGATTCCGCCTACGATCTCCGTCGCCGGACCGGGGTGGACCGTCGGGGCAACTCCCTCCCCCGGGAGATCCCCATGACGGCGATTCCCGCCGAAGATATCGGAGTCTGGAAGGATCGGTTCGTTCTGAACGACCGGGTCCCCCTTTTCCTTGACTGGCTTCGGCGTCGCATGGGGGACGAGCGCTTCTTGGTGTGGGCCCGGGCCCTCTTTGCCAAGGATCAACTGACCCTGGCCCTGTTCGAGGAGTCTGTGACAGATGTTCTGGGAGAGGAGGTGCGTTCGGCCCTGCACCTCTGGCTGAAGACGACTGAGTACCCGGAGCGGTTCCGGCCCCCCAGATGATTTCGGTCAGCCCTTCTCCACCCTCACCTGGATCGGTTCACCACTTCTTTGCGGGGGACGAGCGATCAGGGAACCCGGAGCAACACTCGAGGCTGGCGGCTCGCGGGAGGTTCTGGCCTGCGACAACGGAATGTTACATGGGGGGACAGGACGAACAGAATGTGAAGTGAAGTACTCCCGTCATCGGACAAGGGCCCCTCAAGGGACCCCCAGCTACGCCTTGCGCCCGGCGGAAGTGACAGGCTCAATGCCCTTTGAGTCAGGGGTGATGTCCCGGGGAATCTGGACCTCGGTGGTCGCCAGTCCTGCGGGGGACAGGCCAAAGGTGAGCCTGGCCCTCCCCCCGTAGGCGATCGCCAGTCGCGACTTCACGTTTTGCAAACCCAGCCCGGTGGCCTCACCTTCTCCGCGGGGCCGAGGCGAAACGGGATTGGTGATGCGGAACACCACCGTCCCGTCACGGAGAGTGCACGTTACCTCGATCATGCCGGCTCGATCACCGTGGTCGGAGAAAGTCCCATGTTCGAAGGCATTCTCGAGAAGGGGCTGGAGGATGAACGGTGGCAGCCGGATCTCCTCGAGCGCCGCAGCGTCGACGTCCGCGTGGACCCGGGCGACGGCACCGAATCGCACCTGCTGGAGGGCAATGTACCGCTGGGTGAATTCGAGCTCCTCCCGCAGGGTCACCAACCGTTGTCCGTCGCGTGCGAGCGTCTCGCGGAGGAGCCCGCCGAGGGCGGCCAGCATGTCCACCACACCCTCGTGACGGTGTTGGCGGGCCAGGCCGGCGATGGCGTTCAAGGTGTTGAAGAGGAAGTGAGGATTTACCTGCCGCTGCAGGGCATCCAGTCGCGCCTCGGCGACGGCACGGATCAGCCGTTCGCCGCGCAAGGCGAGGTGGTTCGCGAGGCGCTCCTGATGGCGCTCTCGTTGCCGGGACTCCACGGCCACCATGACACCCACGATGGCTGCGTAGGTCACGAGATCGAGCACGAAATATCCGCGGAACAGGTCCTCCGTGAGGACCCACCAGGAGGGGTACCGCTCCCGGTTCAGAACGAAGGGAAAGAAACAGAGCCCGGCGAGGAGGATGTGTGCGACGGCACAGAGGAGGCCCATGCCCACGTGTGCTAGAGTTACCTTGACCTGCCCGAGGCGCTCCGGCCGCCATCGGGCGACCAGCGCCCCGATACCGGGTGCCATGGCGGCCCAGAGCAACCACCAGGGGAAGTTCTGGGCAATGGCGCGGAGCGGGGCGATTCCACCTGTGGCGACGGTGCGCGCGGACTCGACTGCTCCGAGTGCCAGTGCCGCGCCCGCCACGATCCAGACGCCCCGGCCGAGCGCCGATGGAGCAGTGTCGTCCAGGACCCCATCGAGATCAGTCACGACGATCCCCCGGGCACGTTGCTGGGATCCACCGATCAAACGGGACGTCCGGCATGGCCGGGACGGGGCCGTTCATGGCGGGGGACCACCGGGGCCCGTCCTCGCATGGCAGGCGAGGACGCTGCCGCGGGCGCCACGATCGACGGGGGACGTATATTCCGGCTTGCATCCACGACCCGGAGCCGCCACCCGATGACTACATCCGGAACCTCCCTCCCCACTCTCTCGGTGGGCATCGTGGACGACGAAGAACTTGGGCGGACGTGCGTTCGCTCTGCTCTCCGGGAGGTGCCGGGCGTCGAAATCACGGTTGAGGCGGGAACTGCGGCCGAAGCGGCCCGACAGCTTGCTCTTCACCGGCCCATGGTGCTCTTCCTTGATGTACGGCTCCCGGATGGCGATGGATTCGCCATTCTCTCGGAGCTGCCCCGCGATTACGTCCCTTACCTCGTCATTGTGACCGCGCACCAGGACCACGCCCTTACCGCCTATGAGGTTCTCGCGTCGGAGTACGTTCTCAAGCCGTTCACAAACCAGAGGATTCGTGACGCCATCGAGCGGGCGCGCCGACGAGCGGTCGGCAGTGACCTCGCGGAACTCGTCGGACCGGGAGAGGATATCACGCCACCAAGCGCGGCACCGCCCGCCCGAGAGGCGGCCCCTACGCCTGCCCGCCGGATGGCGATCCGGGAAGGGGATCGCCGGTTCTACCTCTCGCTCGCGGACGTGGACCGATTCGAGGCGAAGGGAAACCTCATCCGGGTGCACTCGCGGCACGGGGTACATGAAGTTCGGATGACCATTCGCGAATTGATGGCGCACGTCGATCCCTCCGCGTTTCTTCGCATTCATCGCTCGACCGTGATCCGGATCGGGGCCGTCAAGGAAATCCAGCCCTGGTTTGGTGGAGATTACATTGTGTTGCTCCTCGACGGAACCCAACTGCGTCTGAGCCGCACCTACCGGGAGGAAGCGTTCCGGCTGTTTCGGTAGCGCCCCGCGGAGCCGGCGGGGGGACGTTCGCCCCACGGATCAGCCGATCATCACGCCCTCCCACGACTGATCCCAATCCGGATGTCTCCCCGGAACGGCGGAACTACTTTGCCGGAGGGAAGATCTTCCGCATCCTTCCGACACATCGGCGCCAACTCGACAGGAACCTCCATGACATTCACCCTTCTGGCTTCGATCTGCGTTCTGGGCTCGGCGGACGAGCGATTGTTGCGAGATGTCCTGGCCGGTTGGTTCCACGTCATCGCTCACGAGTTGCGGCTACCCGCGGCCCCCCCTCCGCCGATCTTCCTGGCTGACCGTCACTGCCGTTTTCGAGTCGAGGCCTCGCCTCGCGGCACCCTCCACATTGCCGAATGGAGTCTCGAGGTCACCGGCGCGGAGCACGGTGGGACGATCGACCTCCCCAATGGCGCCCGTCTCCCCCTTGCGGGGATGGCCTTTGCCAGCCGGTGGTCCGGCTCAGACTCCGTTTTCCTGTATGCCTCTCTCCCGGATGTGTGGGCCGCGGATCCAGTGCACGCGGATACTCCGGAGGACTGGTACCAGTTCCTCCGCCCCGTCCTGATCCATGAACTGACGCACACTCGCCAGTTGGCCGGGGTGTTGCCAGGGATCACCGCCGCGGCGAGGGCGCTTGGTCTCTCACAGGTGGACGATGACATCATCCAGGAACGATTCGGTGAGGACTCGGCGTTTTCCACCATGGTGATCGACGAGCGCGACCGATTTCTCCAAGTCGCGGTCGAAGCCTCCGCGTTTCGGCGATGCGCCGAACTCGGGGCGGCGCTGACCTCCCTCGACCGCCGCCACCGACGCTTCTTCGGACCACCGGTCGAGGATTTCGTGGTCCTGGAGAGCCTGTTTCTTGATCTGGAAGGTGCGGCACAATGGGCCGCTCTCCGAGCCCTGCGAGCCGGGCCGATGCAGGTCGGAACGCCGCAAGATGCAATCGACCGCGTTCGTGACAACCGCAAGTGGTGGTCCCAGGAGTATGGCCTGGCCCTGTACCTGGCGCTGGATGCGACGGTCGCCAATTGGCAGCAGGCGGTCCTCGCACCACCCTTTACATCGTCGTTCGTATTGCTCGGCCGCTACCATTCCACCCAGTGTAAAGGACCCCCGTGACCGGGTTCCGGATCTTGCGCGGAACGATCGGCCGATGGTTGAGGGGAGGTCGCAGGCTCGGCCTGGGTCATCCGCTCCCCGTTCCGTTGTCCGCCGTCGCTTCAACAGGATGTGGGAATCCTGGCCTGGGATACGGGGGGCGGAGAATTCATGGTCGCAGGACCTGGATGGGGGGCCTGGTTCTGGCCAAGAAACGACTGGATTCGAGGTGTGATGGTGCTCGGACCCGATCTCGGCCGTCGGCTCGCATTCTGCGATCCCGTGCTCGTCAACGGGGCAGACCCCGATGGATCATTTCGGGGCCGCGGTCAGCTGGGGTAGCCATTCCCGGATGGCGGCCACGACGCCTTCCGGGGCGTCTTCGGGCACGAAATGCATGGCCTGAACCTGTCGTTCCGTGGTATTCCGCCAAGAGCGGGCGATGACCTTCCGACGTGCCACGACCATTGCCCCTGGTTCGGCGTTGATGAACAGCTTGGGGATGTCCGAGGTGGCCATCCATTGCCACGCAGCCATCATCAGTGCGTGGACGTCGGCAGGCTCGCCGTCAATGGGGACCTGTTGCGGAAACACCAGGGTGGGCAGCCGGGACGCCCCGGCTACCTGGAAGGGCTCTCGATAGGCGGCGCTGTCACGGGGGCCAAGGGTCCGAGCGCTTCGAAACAGTACCTGCTCGACAAACTGATTGTCCTCCAGAACGGCGCGTTCGCCCTCGGGCGTTCGATAGTTCCGGAACCAGCGAACCACACCCTCGGGGGTTGTACTCGCCGCGACCGGCTCGACGAACGCCTCCATATGCACGATGCCTCGGACGCGATCCGGATGACGGCGCGCCCAATCGAACCCGAAAACACTCCCCCAGTCATGGACGACCAGGACGATCCGGTCGCCGAGCTCCAGCGTGTCGATGAGATCCGCCAGTAACTCCCCCTGGCCAGCCACCTTGTACAGGGCCTCGTCGCCGGGTCGTGCTTTCGACGAGTGCCCCATGCCCAACAGATCCGGTGCCACGCATCGCCCCAGATCCGCAAGGGCCGGCGCGACGCGGCGCCACAAATAGGAGGACGTGGGATTTCCATGCAGGAAGAGGAAAGCATCGCCGGAGCCGGTCTCGCGATACGCCAGGCGGTAATCCCGAACGGTGCGGTACCGGATAAGATCGAAATCGGAGACCCCGGAGGCTCGAGCCGAAGCTGAAGAGGCCATCCGCGTCACCCCCGCGGCGAGGATTGTGGCGAACTCTCGGCGGGAGAGCATGACTTCCCTCCTGGGTGAGTGGGGTGGCGAGTGACACGGCGCTGTGGGAGATCCGGCCGAAATCTAGTCAACCATTACGGACATGTCCCCGGTGGTGGGACAAGCGGCGCGGGACAGGGGCGATCCGCGAATGACGATCCTCGACCCGAATATCGACCTCGGACACGCGTTGCCTTGGGGCCTTACCGATCGGTGGTTACCGCCACTCCACGCAGCACATCCTCTCCCTTCACGGCCTGGAACGTCCGGGCACGATTCATCCCTTTGCCGCTGACTTCTGGCGGGTGAGTAGTATCTTGGCTCATGGTCTTGGCTTACGATGTCGGCGAGAGATCGGCTCGAGGGACCGAGCGGAGGATCTGTGATTCCTTTCCATGTTCAGCCACTGCGGTTCGGACTCAGACTTGCCATGGGGCCAGCCCTGATCGCTGCGCTCTCGGCTCCCGCCTCGGCGCAGGAGACCGGGCTGTCGCCCAGCTTGGCAGGCTGGTTCCGGATCGAGAGTGACACCACCTCCGCCTGCGGTACTGATGAGCATAAAGGGTTCGATTTCTGGCTGGGTACCTGGCACGTTCGCGGCGCCAAAGGGAACGCCGCCGGAACGAGCCGGATTGACCGAGGTCCAGGGGGGTGTGGCATTCTCGAGTTCTATGGTGCAACCGGGCGGAGCCTCTCTGCGTGGCGCCTCGCGTCCCGAGAGTGGATCCAGACCTATGTCGATCATTCAGGTCTTACCCTCCGCCTCAAAGGCAGCGCCTCACCGGATACCATGCAGCTCACAGACGATCTCCGTGCGCTGATCGGGTCTCCCACGAGGGTCGTGATCCGGAGTCGCTTCGTCTGGTCTCGCAACAGGGATGGCTCGGTGCGTCAGGTGTGGCACTTTTCCCAGGATGGGGGCATTACCTGGAACGTCAATTTCGATGGAACCTACGCCCGAACCGACGGCGACACCGCGGTGGCCATATCGCCGAATCCCGGGAATCCCGCCGTACCCTGTACGGAATCGGGCCTGTATCGGGCGCTCGATCACTTAGTGGGGTCTTGGGATGTGATCGGAAGCGACAACAAGGCTGTGGGGCACAGCATCGTGACCAAACACCTCTCCGGGTGTCTGCTCGAGGAGGTCTACACCGCACGTTCCGGCCGTTCGAGACGATCTATCATTGCCTATGACCGATACGTCCGTGAGTGGATCTGGGCGTCTGTTGATGCGTCGGGGCGTGTGGAACGCCTTGTGGCGAAAAGGACGGGCGAGCGGGACCTGGAGTTCGTCAACGAGGTGGTGGGCGGCGTCGGGTTCTGCGTGGGGATAGGCGATGCAGGAAGTCCGGTGGTACGGCCGTCATGTGCCAGGACTCCTCCGGACGGCAGCGTCTATAGATACCGGAGATACCGGGCATCGAATGATCCTCACTCGGCGATTCGCCCGTGAGCGATATTCAACTCATCTCGGTGCCGTCGGGCCGCCCGCCAATCCCTGGTACCGCAAGTTCAGATGACACAGTCTGCTTGCATCGGAGTTGAGGGCCTGGGTGGATTCCAACCATTTTCCGATTTCCTGACACTCACGGCACCTCACCCTCGGAGCTGTCAGATGCGTATGCGGATTACCACATCACTGCTGCTGTTGCTGGTGTTCGGCCTCCCCGCTGGGATCGCCGCCCAAGGATCGGCAGCAGGCCAGGTCGGGCCTCGGACCCTCCTCCCCGAATCCCGAGAGATTGCACTGGCTCGGAGCGCCGCCCCGTCGGAGATCTCCGCCGAGGCCGCCATCTGGGTCCTTGGCGAGTCGGGATACCGGCGGGCCGTGCCGGGGAGCAACGGCGCGGCCTGCATGGTGTCACGGAGCTGGGTCGACTCCGTCGAGCCGGTGTGCTACGATCCCGAGGGCGCCGCCACGATCATGAAGATGGAGATCCTCCGCACCGAGCTGCTGCACGCGGGCAGGAGCGTGGCCGACGCCGAGCGTGAGGTGCATGCCGCCGTCGATCGGGGCGAGATCCGTGCTCCCGCGCGGGTGGCCGTGAGCTGGATGCAATCGGCGGCACAGCGACTCATCAGTGATGACGGTCGGCCGGTCGGCGCCTGGAAACCCCACCTGATGCTCTACTCCCCCGGCTTCACTCCCGCCGATCTCGGCCTCCGGAACGGCGTGGGTGCCGGAGGGATCATGGTGGTGGATGCCGGCACGCCCAAGGCCATGCTGCTGGTGGTCGTCGGCGAGTTCCTCCACCCCGGGGGAATGTCCAACTGACGCTCGCAACTCAGGACGATCGCTGGCTGGTGGATCGCGTGGTGCGCCTGGGGGATGAGCGGGCGTTCAGTGCACTATACGACCGTCACACCCCCTACCTTTATCGGCTTGCCCTCCGGTTGATGGGCGGAGATGAAGCGACCGCCGCCGACCTCGTACACGACATGTGGGTCGCCTCGGCACCCCGAATGGCCTCGTTTGCCTGGGCGTCCGCTCTGCGCACCTGGCTGGCCGGCTTCGTGGTGAACCTGGCCCGGCGTGAATGGCGGGGTGTGGCACGCACGGCTGTCTTACCCGCCGTCACGGAGGAGCCCACCTTCGAGGTTGCAATGATCGCACGGATTGATGTGGAGCGGGCGCTGGCGACCCTACCACCGGGGGCGCGGCAAGTACTGGTGCTGCACGACCTGGAAGGTTGGACGCACGGGCAGATCGCGGAGCATCTGGCCGTGGACGTGGGTACCAGCAAGAGCCAACTGTCGCGCGCGCGGGGGCTGCTGCGGGCGCAGTTAAGACCGACCGAGACCGGGGGAAGCACATGACAGCCTACACCGACCACCCTCCGCCACCCCCAGCGGAACTCAAGCAGCGAGTGACCGCATCGCTGCGTAGGAATGGTGTGCTGCGCCCGCGGCCGAGTTGGTCGCAGGTGCCTCTTGCCGTGGCAGCCGGCCTCGTTCTGTTCCTGGCCGGCACGCAATGGCCACGATCGGCCCCCGCAAACGCCGGCCGCGAGCCCGCCTTCGTGCTGCTGCTATACGAGGATACAACGTTCACGCCAGCCGTGCCGGCCGCTGAAGTCGTGCGCGAGTACACCGCGTGGGCAGCCGAGGTCGCTGAGCGCGGCGACCTTGTGCTGGCGGAGGAGCTGGATCCGCTGGTCCAGGTGGTGGTGCCCGGTGCCCGTGTCGACACCGGATCCCTGGGGCAGCCGACCGGGTTGTTCGTGCTGCGTGCCGCTGATTCTGATGCAGCGCGGGAATTGGCGCGCAACCATCCGCACCTGAAACACGGCGGCAGGATCGTGGTACGAGGGTTCGTACGGCAAAAGTAAGTTATGCCATCATTACCGAGGCCGGTGACTCGACAAGCCGTGGGCCGTGTGAGGCGTTCGATCCCTGTCCGGTGATCCTAGCGCTCGGACGAGACCACCAGTTCGCACCCATCGGGATCGGTGAAGTGGAACCGCCGTCCCCCCGGGGAGGCGAAGGGCTCCGTGGTGATTCCCCCTCCGGCTTCCTTCACCGCGGTCAGGGTGGCCTCGAGATCCCGAGAGTACAGGATCACCAGGGGGTCGGCGGCGTGGTGTCGGGGTTATGGGCCCAAGCGCAGCCTCTCTGTGGGAGAGACAACCTATGACCACGAATAGTTGCGTCACGGCTGATGGGCCCATGGCGCCACCCGGTTTCCCCAGGTAGAATTCTCGCGTCATCGTTCATCACGGAGGATTTCATGTCTGTGTCCGACTGGATCGATCTGCTATTCGTGGTTTCGTTGCTGACGAATGTCGGTCTCGCGGCGGGATGGCTCCGCTCCAGCCGCCGGGCTCTTCGCCTGGAGGGGAGGCGGAACGAGATGGATGATCCTCGGGTCGAGGAACTGCACCAGGCTGTGGTGGCGTTGGCTGATCAGGTGGACCAGCTCGCCAGCGGGCAGGAATTTCTCAACCGCCTGGTGGCAAACCGTCTCAACCATCTCGCGGAGGTCACACCCTCCCGGGGGATTGATCGTCCTCACGAGAGGCCGATCACGCCCTTGAGCTAGGACGTAGGACGTAGGACGTAGAACGTAGGACGTAGAACGTAGAACGTAGAACGTAGAACGGTCGTTATCCCCGCGAAAGCCGCCTCCGTCCTCCCTCCTCCCCCTCCCATGTCCCAGTCCTATGTCCTATGTCCTGTGTCCTATGTCCTAACCTCCCCTAGCGCTCGGACCACACGGCCAGTTCATACCCGTTCGGATCGGCGAAGTGAAACCTCCGTCCCCCCGGAAAGGAGAACGGCTCCGTGGTGATCCGCCCTCCCGCCTCCCGCACACCGGCCAGGGTGGCATCGAGATCCCGAGAGTACAGGATCACCAGGGGGCCGCCGCCCGCCGGGGCCTCCGCCTGCAGGCGGAACCCTCCCGCTTCCCCGTCCCCCTTCCGGATTCCCGCGTACTCCGGTCCGTAATCGGTGAACTCCCAGCCGAACGCCGCAGCGTAGAACCGCTTCGACTCGGCCATGTCGGTCACGGCAAACTCGATGTAATCAATGGCGTGGTGAACGTGTGATGGCATTATGGCCGGCTCCTGGAAAGCTCGGATCGGTCAGTCGGCGCTCCGGCGCCACCGCTCCGCGGTCAAGTTCTCCAACTGCTTGTAGCACATGGCATTGGGGTCTTCGGGCGGTTCGTCCCTGCTCAGCAGATTGTGCATGTGTTCCACCAGAACCCAGGCGATGGCATGGAGAGCGTCGTGGCGATCCAACCCCTCGTTCTGGAGCCGGATGAGGGTGGCGGCGACAGGAATCTCCTGGCCCATCGCGATCTGGTTCTCCACGGTGACGTGCAGTGTGGCATGCAACAGGGGATCCGGCAACTCAACACCGGCGTCCTCGTGATGTGCCGTCACCAGGTCGATCGCCTCGAGTTCGCTGAGCTCCTGCCACTCGGCCGGGTCGGGCGCAACCATCGGATCGTACAATTCGATCATGGGTCACCACCTGGGGAACGGTGCACCGATGGGCTCCTTCCGAATGTACGCCAGGCGGTAGGCGGTAGGCAAACTACGGGGAAGAGGGAGCAGGGAGTAGGGAGTAGGGAGTAGTCCCTTACGGGCAGGATTGAACACAAAAAAGCAACGATATTGTGGGCAGATTGGCCCAAGGGTCGTGAACCCCTTTGGTTCCGGCTCTGCCGGGTTAGGGAGTATGGAGTAGGGAGTAGGGAATTATACCCAATACCCAATACCCAACACCCAATACCCAATACCCAATACCCAATACCCAATACCCAATACCCAAAACCCAAAACCCAACACCCAACACCCAATACCCAAAACCCAACACCCAACACCCAATACCCAACACCCAATACCCAACACCCCAGTCCATTTCGGACGTCCGTCGGCCGCCGGACCTCACGGACCGGTCGCACTCCGCAGGATGTCCAGCATCTCGGACGCCAATCCTGCGATCCCCGCCCCCTGAACGTTCGTCAGAAGAATGATGCCGATTCCTCGGGGAAGGTCAATGGCGAGATAGGCATTCTGTTCCGGTGCCTCTTCCCCGTCATGCACAACGTGGCCATTGCTCGACGTGTCGACCCTCCATCCGAAGCCGGCTCCGCCTCCGGTCGAATCCCGAACAAACTGCACGCGGTGCATGGCAAAGACTGAACTGTCCGCCAGCAGAACCGGATCCTCCCCGTGGTAGGGCGCGAGCTGCATCACCAGAAAACGACTCAGGTCCTCCACCGAAGAGACCAGGCCTCCTGCCGGCACGGCAAATCCCATGTCCCGGAAACCGATCGCCGGCGCGGACGGTGAATCCCCGAGAGCGTGAGGCGGGAGAAACGTATCGGCAGCGGTGGGTTGCACCAGAGTCTGCGTCATTCCCAGGGGAACCAGGAGCGAATCGCGGATGACGGTGGCGAAGGACGACCCCGTCACTGCCGCGATGACCTCACCCAGGACACTGTACCCGAGATTGGAAAAGGAGTACCGGGTTCCGGGAGTCGCCTCGAGGACCTCCTCGGGCAGGGCGGCGATCGCCTCGCGGCGGCCCGGTTGAAAACGACGGGACAGATCGGTGAGGCGGCTGTCGCGGGGGAGGCCACCCGTATGGGTCAGCAGGTGCCGTATCGTCACCGGGCTGTCGCCGACATCCGCGGTGCGTTTCATCCGGAACCACGGGAGGTAGCGGCGCACAGAATCATCGAGATCGAGAGCGCCGGCGTCCCGCAACTGGAGGATGGCTGTGGCCGTGAGGAGTCTGGTGACGGAGGCGATGCGGAATCGGGTGGCGGGAGTGACGGGGAGGGAGTCATCCAGTCCCGACACTCCATACCCCGCCGACCATGCCAGGGCATCGCCGCAGACGATCCCCGCCGCCATTCCCGGGATCCCCTCCTCCCGGGCCCACTCGGTGAGGCTCGAATCGATCTTCACCAGCGCAGCAACCTGGCGCGGTGTTCCCGGGGTACAGGCGATGGCCGATTCGATGGCCGACTTGAGCGGCCTGGCGGCGATGTCTCCCTCCGGGGAGCACGCCACTCCTCCCAGGAGGAAGGCGCTGATGAGAGTTTCTCTCAAGCCTCGACGCACTGCTGCTCCGGGCACAAGGACGGGTGACGTCGTGGTGGACGCTCGTGGCCCTGCCCGCTCGCCGACGGCGGGCCGCAGGGTTACAGATCGCGGAAGATGTCGTGGGTCAAGGCAAGATCGCCCGTTCAGGCCCCACCAGCAAGGGTGAGCCAGCGCCTCTGGCTTCGAACCGATACGTCCCACTTTGCAACATCGACAAAAGGTGCTACACTTCCCGGGCAGGCTGGAGCATGTGACCCCCTACCCGAGGAGGAACCATGGCTGGACAGGGTTCGAGCGGCAACGTCATCGCCGCTCTCGCGAGCTTCTTCATTCCGGGCCTGGGACAGCTGCTCCAGGGCCGGATCATCATGGCCGCCGTCATGTTCGTCCTGGCCAGCGTCCTCTGGGTCATCCTGCTCGGCTGGCTGGTCCACCTCTGGTCGATCGTGGATGCCGCCCTCTACAAGCCCCGGGGGTGATCGATGCACCGCCCGATGGGCTGGTTGGGGATCCGGGAACCTGGGGACCTCATCGATCGTGATACCCGCCGAAGCGGCGCTCCACCTATTTTGTGATTGCCATGTCCCGCGCCTTCGTCAACGAGGACTCTTCCGGGCCCGACCCCCGGGTCCGGTTCCCACTCCCTCCGAGGGATGATCCCTCCTTTCCCTCCGCCGCGGCGCGTGCCCTGCTCCAGGGTGCCCACGAGGGGGACTCCATGAGTGCCGAGGAGGCCACCGGGTTCCGGTTCGGCGATCCCCGCCTGGTGGAGCAGATCATCGCTCTTCTGCTCGAGGCCCGAGAGAGTGGCAACGACCGGATGGAGCAGCTCGCCGAGCGATTCCTCACGCGCGCGGGAGTGGAAATACCCGAGTAGCATTTGCTCCGCATCAAATTGATATTGGGGAATCTCTGATCGATCGTCATCCCCGCGGACGCGGGGATCCATGTAAACGAGGGCTTGAGGAGGAAGATGGATTCCCGCCTTCGCGGGAATGACGAGCGGTGGTGGCCCAGTCAATTCAGCAGGGTCTTCTTGTAGATACTCTGGGGCTCAGCTGTCGTCGCAGACCTTTCGCTGGAGTCATCGATGAGTGCCATGGACTGGGCCATCGCCCTCGGTCTGCTCCTGGTGAGTTTCCTCCCGGCGCTTGCCATGCGCCGCCGAGCCACCTCGAGCACCGCGGAGTTCTTCACGTCGGGTCGCGCGGCCCCCTGGTGGCTCATCGGGGTGTCGATGGTGGCCACCACCTTCAGCACCGACACGCCGAACCTGGTTACCAACCTGGTGCGGGAAGGCGGAGTGGCCGCCAACTGGGCCTGGTGGGCCTTCCTCCTCACCGGCATGGCCACGGTCTTCTTCTACGCTCGGCTCTGGCGTCGCTCCGGGGTCCTCACCGATCTCGAGTTCTACGAACTGCGCTACAGCGGCGCGCCGGCCCGCGCGGTGCGTGGCTTCCGGGCGGTCTATCTCGGGCTCGTGTTCAACGTGGTCATCCTCGCCTCGGTCAACCTGGCCGCGATCAAGATCGCCAATGTGCTGTTCGGCTGGCCCAGCGGAGTGACGCTCGCGGTCGGTGCGGTCGTGGCGGTCGCGGTCGCCTCCGTGGCGGGCCTCTGGGGTGTTCTGGTGACCGACTTCATTCAGTTCGGCATCGCGATGACCGGCTCGGTGGTGGCAGCGGTCTTTGCCCTCCGGCAGCCGGCCGTGGGTGGACTGGACGGACTCATCGCGCGGGTGGACCCGGCGATGCTCTCGCTGCTCCCTCCCGCCGATGACTGGTCGCTCCTGGTGACGGTGCTGATCATCCCGCTCGCGGTGCAGTGGTGGGCGGTCTGGTACCCGGGATCGGAACCGGGCGGAGGGAGCTACGTGGCGCAGCGGATGCTCGCCGCCCGCAGCGAGCGCGATGCCTTCCAGGGCACTCTCTTCTTCACGGTGGCCCACTATGCGGTGCGTCCCTGGCCCTGGATCCTGGTGGCACTCGCCTCCACCCTGGTCTATCCCGATCTGGCCGGCATGGCCCGGGAGCTCCCCTGGGTGGACTCCCGCCTCATCGGGCACGACATGGCCTATCCAGCCATGCTCCGCCTTCTCCCCGCCGGTTGGCTCGGCCTCATGGTCGCGGGGCTCGTCGCGGCCTACATCTCCACCATCACCACCCAGCTCAACTGGGGGAGCTCCTACCTGGTGCACGACGGCTACCGGCGCTTCGTGGCGCCAAACCGGAGCGAGGCGCATTACGTGCGGATGGGCCGGATCACCACGGCGGGGCTCATGCTGGTGGCGGCCCTGGTCACCCTGATCCTGGACACGGCACGGGAGACGTTCGATCTCCTCCTGTCGGTCGGCGCCGGCACCGGGTTGCTCTATCTCCTCCGCTGGTTCTGGTGGCGGATCAACGCCTGGAGCGAGATCACCGCCATGGTCGTGTCCTTCCTCCTGGCGCTCGGCTTTTTCGTGGCCGGGAAGCTGGGGCATGCGCTGCCATCTCACGTCACACTGCTCCTGTCGGTCGGGATCACCACCGTGGCCTGGGTCGGGGTCACCCTCCTCACCCGGCCCGCCGACGACGAGACCCTCGACCGGTTCTATCGGGTCATCCGTCCGGCGGGCCCGGGCTGGGCTCCGGTCCGAGCCCGCCTTTCCGACGTGACCCCGGCGGACGGGATCGCCAGTTCGCTTCTCGGCTGGGGGCTCGGGTGCCTCTTCGTCTACAGCGCTCTGTTCGCCACGGGGAGTCTCCTGTATGGACGGATGGAGACGGGGGGCGTGCTCGCGGCGGTCGCGGTGGCGAGCGGGATCGGGTTGGTGCGAGTGATCAGGCGTAGGGGCGAATAACATTCGCCCATCGATGTCCGGATTGCCTCCGGAGCGTCACCCCGGCGCACGCCGGGGTCCATATGTTGGGGTCTCACGCGAAGACGCGAAGGCGCGAAGGTTACAGGCGCGGAGCCCGTCATGGCGAGGACCCAGCAGGGGTCCGTGGCGATCTCGTGAGCGACAGTTCGCAAGGACTCACACGAAGCCACGAAGGCACGAAGGCAACGGGTAGTGGCCTCATCTCGGAGGGACCATGCGCAACGCACGCGACACAGAGGGAGAGGAGCAGGACGGCGCCGGACGAGGAAACGGCGGACACGGAGGCGTGGATTGCGTGTCCCTACTGTGGTGTGGAGGTGGAGCTGGTGCTGGATCCGGGCGGAGGTTCGGTGCAGCGCTATGTGGAGGATTGCGAGGTGTGCTGTCGCCCCTGGCACCTGACGGTGCGGTGGGACTCCTCGGGGGCCGCGCAGGTGGAGGCCCGGACCGAGGGGGACGGGTAGGCACGTCAGGCGGACATTCCGAGGCCGTCATCGCGAGGACTCCGTAGGGGTCCGTGGCGATCTCGTGAGCGACCGTTCGCCGTGCTCCGGGATGCATGGCCTGTCGACCGGAGCCCCGTTCTACGGGTGTCGGCATGAAGGTCCGCGTCGCCTCCGGAGCGTCTCCCCGGCGAACGCCGGGGTCCATGTGTTGGTGTCTCACGCGGAGACGCGGAGGCGCGGAGGTCATGGGCGCCGAGCCGTCATCGCGAGGACTCCGTAGGGGTCCGTGGCGATCTCGTGAGCGAGCGTCCGCTGTGCTCCGGGATGGCTGGCCTTCCGAAACGGAGTCTTTTTCCTGACGGGCGTCGGCATGTAGGAGGCTGCGCCTGGTCGCAAGGACTCACACGAAGCCACGAAGGACACGAAGCACACGGGGCCTCGCGGTTCTCCGGAGCGTCACCCCGGCGCACGCCGGGGTCCATTTCGAACTTCAAACTTCACAATTCCGCCCTTTTACTTCGACCAGACGACTACGACGCATCCATGCTCGGTCACGACCGGTGGAAACTCATAGGGCACCTCGCGTTTGGTCCGGTAGATTTCAATCGCCCTGATCCGAGAGTTTTGCAGTTGGATGTTGAAGAATACATCGTCGGGATCGGGATACTCGATGCCGTTGAGGAAGATGATCAGTGGATGCGGCGGTGCCCTCGGTTTCAGGTCGTCAGGGGGACATGTGAGGCGCATCCGCCCGATCTGCCGCCGACCACGCACGTACTCCACGGTTGGCCGGTAGGTGATCCCCGACCGAAGGAGGATCTCCCGGACGTTGATCTCCGGCGGGAAGGTGTCGAGCGCCTCCGGTGTGTAGAACGAGTTCGGCGGCGAGAAGATCGCATTCCGCATTCGGCGCTCGAAGGTGGAGAGCCCCGGCCGGCCCACCACAGTGATCTCCTCCAGCGCCACCAGCCGGGCATCGAGCACCGCCTCCACCGAGAGCGTGTCCCCCGCAAAGAACCGCACCGCCACTATCAATGGGTCGTAGCCGAGCCGCCGCACCAGCAGGGTGTCGAGGCCCGGAGTGATGTTCCGCAACGTGACCCGCCCGGTGGCGCCGCTCGTCCCCCGCATCCCGGCGCGGCGGAGGATGACATCGGCGAGGGGAACTGGCGCCCCGGCGGTGTCGATCACCTGGACCACCAGCGTGGCGGTCGAGTCCAGGCCCGCCTGAGCAGCCAGTGATCGAGCCCCTCCCGCGAGAAGCGCCGCTGAACCCAGGAGCGCCAGAATCCTGCACGCCACCCACACCTGCACCGCTATCCCCCGATCCGCCCGAGCCGGTACACCTCGACCCGCTCCGTGCCCTGGTCGGTGCGAGTCACTCCGGCCACAAAATCCCGGCCGGCGCTGAGCAACCGGAACCGGGCCGGGAACTCCACCTCCGCGAGCCACCGCCCCTCCAGACTGTACACCGACCACCGGGCCGGTTCTTCACTCACCGGATTACGCTCCCCGAGGGTGAACTCAGCGGGGTTTATGGGGCCACCCAGAGTTCGTCCGCCGCCGACCCGACAAACCGGCCGTACGGTGGAAGCACCTCGGCGAAGACCGTCGTTTCGCGCACGAACTTTCGGTATGCCTCCCCCCGGGGTCCTGGATTCGCGCGGTCGCTGCCCTGGAAAAAGACATTGCGGTCCACTGCCGTGACAGGGGCCGGTTTCCATCCCTCGCGGACCACCTCCGACAGCAGGTGCCCCGAGGGATCGTGGCACCGCACGACATAATCCGTGGAAAACCCGGTACAATAGCCATGGGCCAAGGTCGCGATGTGTCCCACGGCTCCATACCGCACTGCGGTTGGCCCTCCGGTTTCCCGGGTGATCTCCGCGGCGGGATAGGTGCCGACTGTCGCGGGGGCCTCACTCCCGTCATGGGAGGCTCGAAGCTGAACCGTCATGGGGACTATGGACTCCCCTGCGGGAATGCCCCGGGGAGACGCCACGACGTATTCCACAATCAAGCCATCCGCCAGGACGCCGGCGCGCTGCAGTGAGCCCCCCCGCTGGGCAGAGGTCCGAGGAAGGGAACGGAGATAGGTTCCATCGGAGCTAAACACCTGGCCGACCCCCCGGCCGTCGAACGCCAACACCGTGTCGGCCCAGGCCCAGAGTTCCCAAAGGTTGCCGAACTCGCCGGGGCCGGAGCCGGTGCGGCCAAAGGCCAGGAGGAAGCGGCCCTGTGCATCGAACCGGTAGAGCTGGTCGGTGTCACTGGCACCCACCACGAAGGACCCGTCGTCCAAACGCACCACGCCCACCACGTCCGCGAACTCCTCCACTCCATCGCTCCCCGGCCTGGCGAGCACCAAGGCGGGTTCCCGGTCGAGAATCCATTCCGTCGGGGGAGAAGCGTTCGCATCCAGCACGGTTCGCTGTCCGCCGCTTACCTCCCCGGTGCAGGCAAGGAGTCCGAGCAGCCCGGAACCGACCAGAGCTGCCCCGGCCCTCGACCAACAGAGGGGTCGGCACCGGATCACCCTCTGGTTCCGGACCTCGTCCGCTTCTGTCATGGAGTCCTCACCAATCAGGATAGTCATGCCTGGTGCCCAACGGAATCGTGCCCAAAAAACTGGAACCACCCCCGATGACCGCGATGACGGGGAGACGCCCGAGGCCCCTCTCGTGTGCACATGGGCGCCCCTCCCCTTAGGTGCATCCTTCCGTCCATCACTGCGCTGCGGCGGAGCGAGTGCGACGGGTTTCGCCGGACTCTTTCATCGCCTTCTTGACATACTCCGTCATCCGATCGACACCAAGCCGACCCACGTACTGCCTGTTGTTGATCAGAAAAGTCGGGGTGGCCGGAATCCGGAGGGCCCGGGCGGCCAGGGAATCCCGTACGATGACGGAATCGGTTCTGGGATCGGCCATGCAGCCCAGGAACCCCACCGTATCCCGCACGCCTGCCTCGACGGCCCATTCACCCCATGGCTTGACCCCGATCGACTACGGGTTCAGGTACAGGGCGTCATGTAGTACTTCGAACCGCCCCTCACTCCGGGCACATTCCACCGCGAGGGACGCGTCGCGCGCCTCCGGGTGGATGATCAGGTGACGGTATACCACCGCGACATCCTGGGGCCACCGGCGGCGGATCTCCCGAACTTCACTCGCGGACTGCCGACAGAAGGGGCAGAGGAAATCCCCGAATTCCACAATGGTCACGCGGGCATTGGCTGGCCCGAGCCGAGCACCGGTCCCGTACTGTTCCCAGCTCTCGACCAGTACGGGCACAGGTTCCGGGAGCCCGTCTCCCCTCGTGACGGAATCCTTTACCCGGACCACCCCGAGAATGACAACGACTACGGTCATGATCACCGTTGCCCCATTCATCAGCCAGTTGTTGGCGCTTCGTTCTTTCACCTCGACCTCCAGCGTTCGGTGTGGGGTGAATCGGCCGGGACTGCAACCCGCGTGGGATTGCAGCCCGGCAGATTCGCGCAGCGGTTGGTCAGCCCTCTTCGATGGGCGGTGCCCCGAAGAAGCACTTGCCGCTTCCGCCAGTGAGCTCCGCCGAGCAGCCGTTGCAGGCGGTGGGGCAATCCGACCCCGCGCTGTGACACGTTACGGAATTGTCGCAGGAGCCCTGTGCCTCAACGGGCGTGGGGCTTTTGCCCAAGGCGGCCGCAGCCACTCCGAGCGCGAGGAGATACAACAACCGTTTCAGCATGATCCTCCTGTGAACAGGTGTGGCGCCGTGGCCCATCCACGGCACCGGATGGTATTCCAAGCTGGGAATTCTGCAGCGAACGCACAACTACAACTTCCCGCCAACCTCAGGCGGGCCGTCTGATGTCAGGTTGCTGACACCATGGGGTGAGCCTCAATGACTGGGGTCCTTGGAATCCGACACGAGAATCCCGGCGTTAACCAGAAGGGCACCACACCCCACATCCTTGTAGATCCATCCTGAACTACCACCAGGGGGAAGGGCATGGACAACTCAAGCGGTAGTCGGAGGCGCACCACCCCGCCAGCCGGACCATCAGGAACACCGGAAGTGCGACGCAGAAGCGTATCGGGGGGGGGGATGACATGCCACAACCCAGTACACGGGAAGCCCAGGTCCTTCGGCTCCTCGCGGAGGACCTCCGCCGGGAGGTCATCGCCACCCGCCTTGGCATCAAGGTCGGGGGCGTGGATTTCCATCTGCGGAATCTCCGCCGCAAGGCGAGGGTGAGTTACAATTCAGGGCTCGTGTATCACGCCCTGCGGTACGGATGGTTGCTTCCACCGGATGGCACAACAGTTGTACCGGCGCGTCTCTGCCCGGCGGGGCCCCTGCGCCGTGCGCTGATCCTCCTCGCCCACGACCACGGAGAGAAGCAGATCGCCGGGCAACTCTCCATTCCCTGCTGCCGGAACCTGGAGCGGTTTCTTCACGATCTTCGCGTCCTCGCCGAGGTGGCCACCTCCCCGGGCCTGGTCTACCGCGCGGTCGGCCTCGGCTGGCTCCCGATGCCCGGCGTGGGGGAATGAAGGCGGGAGCGTGAGAGGATGCCACATGTTCCGCGGGCGGGATGGTCGTCGCGGCTCGAGGGCGCTGCTGCTGCTTGCGTGCGCCTGCGCTTGCCCGTGGACAGTTGCTGCGGCCCAGGCCGGCCGGGACTCCACCGCCACGCTGGTGGTTGAGGTGATGGACACCGCCGAGGCTCCGGTGCCCCTGGCCGACGTCATCCTGCGCCGCGCGGGGAAACAGGGGACGAGCGGCGCCACCGGCCGGGTCACACTCAGGGGCATACGTCCCGGGCTCGACACCCTGCTGGTCCGGCGGCTCGGCTACGACCCACTGATAGTCGCTGTGCGATTCTTCGCCGGGGACACCCTCTCGGTGGAGGCGGTGCTCGATGCTCGGCTGGTGGCGCTGGAGGAGATCACCGTGGTGGGCCGGCCGGGGCTCTCCACCTTCGAGCGGCGGATGCGGAATGCGATCTTCTCCCCCCCCAACTCGTTCTACACTCCCGAAGCTCTCGACACCTTCCCGCCCGAGATCCACCTGCGAGAGATCCTCACCCGATCGGGGATTCTGCGCCGCCCCGTCGTGGTCACCGATGCCCGCGGGCGCAGGGTCACTACCCGAACTCGATTGACCTGTGCCAAGGATCCGCTGAAAGAGCATTATAGGCAGCCGTATCCGCCGGTCATCATCTTGCTGGATGGGATTGTCTACCCTGATCCCGATGATACCTTCTTCGAGATGAAGCTCGGCACAGCGCGGATCAGGGCTCTGGAGATCTACCGCAACTCCTCAATGGAGATGCCCAACGAGTTTCCGACAGAGGTGATGGACAATGGTTGTGCGGTGGTGGTGTGGACGAAGTAGGGGAGAAGTTTGAAGTTCGAAGTTTGAAAGGAGCCCTCGCAATTGACTCACACGAAGCCACGAAGGCACGAAGCACGCAGGGCCTCGGCGTTCTCCGGAACGTCACCCCGGCGCACGCCGGGGTCCATGTGTTGGGGTCTCACGCGAAGACGCGAAGGGCGCCAAGACGCGAAGGCGCGAAGGTGCTTCCTGGGTCCTTGCGCCTCTGCGTTGAATCAGTCTGGCTCATTCCGCCCTTCAGGGCCTGTCGCGCGGAGCGCGCCGAGCCCCGCTTTCAAGCGGGGAAAACGAACCTCACACGAAGCCACGAAGGCACGAAGGGTGAAGGCAACTCAAGCTGGCCTCGTCATGGAGCGTCACCCCGGCGCACGCCGGGGTCCATATGTGGGGGTCTCACGCGAAGACGCGAAGGCGCGAAGGTACTCCCTGCGTCCTTGCGCCTCTGCGTTGAATCAGTCTGGCTCATTCCGCCCTTCAGGGCCTGTCGCGCGGAGCGCGCCGAGCCCCGCTTTCAAGCGGGGAAAACGAACCTCACACGATGCCACGAAGGCAACGGGTGGTGGCCTCATCTTGGAGGGACCATGCGCAACGCACGCGACACAGAGGAAGAGGAGCCGGACGATTTGACACCGGACGAGGACATGCTGGACACGGAGGCGTGGATTGCGTGTCCCTACTGTGGTGTGGAGGTGGAGCTGGTGCTGGATCCGGGTGGAGGGCCGGTGCAGCGCTATGTGGAGGACTGCGAGGTGTGCTGTCGCCCCTGGCACCTGACGGTGCGGTGGGACGCTTCGGGGGCCGCGCAGGTGGAGGCCCGGACCGAGGGGGACGAGTAGGCGCGACGGGCGGACAAATCGTAGACCGTCATCGCGAGGACCCGCAGGGGTCCGTGGCGATCTCGTGAGCGACCGTTTGCTATGCTCCGGGATGGTGGGCCTTCCGACCGGAGTCCCGTCCTGCCGGGTGTTGGTATGAAGGCCGGCGTGACGTCGTGCCGAGCGGGCATGGGCTCACGAGATTGCGTCGTCGGCTTCGCCTCCTCGCAATGACAGCATTCCCTATTCCCTACTCCCTATTCCCTACTCCCTATTCCCAATTCCTAATTCCCTCTCAGTCCCTATCGCCTACCGCCTACCGCCTACCGCCTACAACAATCCGTCCACATAAAACTCCAGCCGCCACCCCTTCGGCGACCGAAGCCCCCGCGCCAGGTCGATCCGGAACAGCCCGTCGAGGACGCTCACGCCCACCCCGGCGCCGATCAGCGCGCGCCCCAGATCG
>JBGSKF010000066.1:0-4016 GCA_041741375.1 Gemmatimonadales bacterium
CGCGCGCGCCGTGAACCTGTCGGGAGTGCTCACCTTGCGTGAGACGGCAGCGGTGCTCAAGCGGGCCCGCGCGGCGGTGGCGGGGGACACCGGGTTGCTGCATCTCGCCACGGCGGTCGGAACGCCGGTGGTCGGTCTCTACGGTCCGACGGTCGAGGCCTTCGGCTTCTTTCCCTATCGCGGTCGTGCCACCGTGCTGCAGCGTGATCTGCCCTGCCGGCCCTGCAGCTCCCACGGTGGCCCGGCCTGCCCCCTGGGGCATCACCGCTGCCTGGCCGACCTCGAACCGGCCGCGGTGGCCCACGCTCTCACCCATCTCCCGCGATGACCTGGAGCCCCGATACCGACGCGCTGCTCCGGCTCACCGCCGAGCAGGTCCGCGGCCCCCGCCGGGATGGGTGCTTTGCGCTCTGGCTCCTGGTGCGGGTGGCCGAGGAACTGCTTCTTCCGCCGCCCGACGGGGACCGGACCCGCCGACGCCGGGTCCAGGCGCTGGAGCAACGGTGTTCGAGCCTCACCCTTCCGGCGCCTCTCCGGCGCGCCCTGGCGGGGGCCCTGCTCACCCTGCGGGACGCTACTCCCGAGGCGGTCCGCCTCGCCGCCACCCAGCTGGTTCCTCCGGCCCGCGAGACCCTGGGACCGGGAGCGGCGGAGGTGCTCGAGTCGGTGGCCCGGAAGGCGCGCGTTGCCGCACTCGGGACCGGGGGATAGCTTTCGGGCGGCGGGTGTGCCCGTCTCCCAACGTCCCGACCGTGGAGTGGAGCGCTCATGGCTGGTCACAGCAAATGGAAGCAGATCAAGCGGAAAAAGGCGGTCACCGACTCCCGCCGGGCCTCGTCGTGGACCAAGGTCATCCGGGAAATCACCGTGGCGGCCCGCGCCGGGGGGGGGGATCCCGGGGGCAACCCCCGGCTCCGCACCGCGATCGACGCCGCCAAGGCGGTCAACATGCCCGCTGAGAACATCGACCGCGCCATCAAGAAGGGGACCGGCGAGCTCGAGGGCGCCCAATACGAGGAACTGGTGTACGAGGGGTATGGTCCCGGTGGCGCCGCCATCCTGATCGAGGTGACCACCGACAACCCCAATCGGACGGTGGCCGAGATCCGGCACGCCTTCAGCCGGAACGGCGGAAATCTGGGGGCCACCAATTCGGTGTCGTGGATGTTCGAGCGGAAGGGCCAGATCCTGATCGACGCCTCCCGGCACGACGAGGACGCCACGATGGAAGCCGCCCTCGAGGCGGGGGCGGAGGACGTGGTGCCCGATGGGGACTATCACCTCGTCACCACCACGCCGACGAGTTTCCACGCGGTGCGGGACGGTCTGCAGGCCCGGTCCATCACCATCGAGTCGTCCGAACTCGCGATGGTCCCCCAGAACACGGTGACACTCGAGGGCACCGACGCCACGACCATTCTGCGCCTGATCGAAGCCCTGGAGGACCTCGATGACGTCTCCAAGGTCTTCTCCAACTTCGACATCGACGCCAGCCAGCTGGCCGAAACCGAGGCCTGAGACCCCGTGCGGGTACTGGGAATCGACCCGGGGACCGCCGTGACCGGGTATGGTGTCGTCGACTCCCTGCCCGGGCACCCGGGACGGCTCGTGGAGTGCGGCGTGATCCGCACCCGGGCCGAGGAGGGCCTCCCTCGCCGTCTCCGTACCATTCACGAGGGGATCCGCGACCTGATCGCCGCGCACGCACCCGACGTCGTGGCGGTGGAGGGGATGTTTCACCGGGCCAATGCGCGCACCACCGCGACCCTGGGCCATGCCCGCGGGGTCGTCCTCCTCGCCGCGGCCCAGGCCGGGCTTCCGGTGGCCGAGTATCCGCCGGCCGTGGTGAAAAAGACCGTGGTGGACCGGGGCGCCGCCCAGAAGCACCAGGTGGGCTTCATGGTGGCCCGGCTGCTCGGATTGAAGGAAGCGCCCTCCCCGAACGACGCCGCGGACGGGGTGGCCGTGGCCCTGACGCACCTGCTCCGGTCCGCTCCGCTCCGCCGCCTCGCCCCTGTGCCCCGGTGATCAGCACCCTCGCGGGGACGCTCTCCGACCGGTCGGGCGAGAGCATCGTCCTCCAGACCGATGGCGGTGTGGGGTACGAGGTGACCGTGCCGCTCGGCGTGCTGGAACGATTGCCCGCGATCGGCCAGCGCTGCCTGCTGCACACCGAGCTGGTGGTGCGCGAGGATGGCTGGGCCCTCTTCGGGTTCGACACCGCGGCCGAGCGGCAGATCTTCCGGCGCCTGCTGACGGCGAGTGGCTTCGGGCCGCGCCTCGCCATCGCCACCCTCTCCGCCCTTGGTCCCGACCGGACGGTGAAGAGCATCCAGACCCGGGATCTCGCGGCGTTGAGCACGGTGAGCGGGATCGGCAGGAAGAAGGCGGAGCGCCTGGTGCTGGAACTCCACGATCGCTTCCGGGACGTGGCGCTGCCGGCGGGAGACGGGGGTGCCACCGCGCTGCCGGTGGCCGAGGAGGCCCTCCGCGGACTCGAGGCACTGGGCTATTCGGGCACCGAAGCGGCCGCCGCCATCCGTACGGTTCTCGACCCCGGGGACCCGGCCGACACCCCCACCATCATTCGACGGGCGCTGGGTCATCTGACCGGCGTCCGGGGAGGCACCGCATGACCCCAGCACCCCCACGCCCGGTGACCGCAGAGTGGATCTGCACCCGGTGCGCCAGCACCAACCGCAAACTCGTCCCTCCGGGGCAGCCCCAGGTGGGCGACCGGTGCGTCTCCTGTCACACCCGCCACGTGGTGTCCCGGGATCCGCGCCCGGTGCGCTGGACGGCGCGCGCCGCCTGACCGTGACCACCCGCGAAGTCACCACCCCGGAACGACTGCCCGACGACGACGGCGGGACCGACGCCACTCTGCGTCCGCCCCGTCTCTCGGACTTCGTGGGGCAGACCCAGGTGGTCACCTCGCTCCAGATCGCGATCGACGCGGCCCGGGCGCGGGGCGAGGCACTCGACCACACCCTCTTCTTCGGTCCCCCCGGTCTCGGCAAGACTACCCTCGCCATGCTGATGGCGCGCGAACTCGGGGTGCAGTGCCGCACCTCGGCGGGGCCGGCCCTGGAGCGGGCGGGGGACCTGGTGGGCTTGCTGACCGGACTCAACCCCGGGGACATCCTCTTCATCGACGAGATCCACCGGCTCCGGCCGACCCTGGAGGAGTTCCTCTACCCGGCGATGGAGGATTTCCGGGTCGACGTCCGGATCGCCGAGGGGCCCAATGCCCAGACCATCCCGATGGCGCTGGAGCGGTTCACCCTGATCGGAGCCACCACGCGGTTCGGGCAGCTCACCCCGCCGATGCGGGCGCGGTTCGGTCTGGTGGAGCGTCTCAGCTTCTACCCGCCGGAGGAGCTGGAACGGATCGTCCGGCGCTCCGCGGCGATTCTGAAGGTGGAGATCGACGCCGAGGGATCCCTGGAGATCGCCCGGCGGAGCCGGGGCACGCCGCGGGTGGCGAACCGGCTGCTGCGCCGGGTGCGCGACTACGCCGAGGTCCGAGCCGATGGCCGGATCACGGCGGCGGTGGCGGCCGACGCGCTCGCCCGGCTCAACGTGGATGAGTTCGGTCTCGACGACATGGATGCCCGGATCCTGGCCACGATCATCGAGAAGTTCGGGGGCGGGCCGGTCGGACTCGCCACGGTGGCGGCCGCGGTGGGAGAGGACGCGGGGACCCTGGAGGAGGTGTACGAACCGTACCTCCTGCAGCAGGGCTTTCTCGATCGCACCCCGCGCGGACGGGTGGCCACCGCCCAAGCCTATCGGCGCCTGGGCATCACCCCGCCGACCGGCTCCGCCGGGCAGGCCTCGATCTTTGACGCCTGACCTCCGGCCGGCCGTGCGGACCGCGGATTTCGACTACCCGCTCCCCCCGGACCTGATCGCCCAGTTTCCGGCCGAGCGCCGGGACGCCTCCCGGCTGCTCGTGGTGCGCCGGGACCGTCCCGGCCGGGCGGGGCTGGAGGACCGCCTCTTCCCCGATCTCG
>JBGSKF010000067.1:0-1608 GCA_041741375.1 Gemmatimonadales bacterium
GGCCGCCTCCCGCGTCCGCTCCGCCCCGGCCTGCATCGCCGCGGAGGAGGAGTCCCCCGTCATGGCGTCGGACGCCTTGTCGAGGCCGGTGGCCAGTGAGTCGGTGCGCTCCGCCAGTTCCTCCTGAGCCCCTGCGGCGGTGGTGTCGCCCGCGGCCAGCCGCGTGGCCAGTGCCTCCTGGGCCTCCGCCACCTCCTTGGCCTCCTGCTCCAGTCCCCCCAGTTCTCCCTCCAGCGCGGCACGCCGAAAGAGCTCCCGGCTTCGTTCCAAGGCCTCCCGCAGTTCCTCCTGGGCCTCGGCGAGCTGTTCCACCGCCTGGCGGGTCCGTTCCGCGTCCAGGTTCTCGATCGCTTTCTGGAGGGCCTCCAGCGTCTTCCGCAGCTCGGGACTGAGCGCCCGCCTCAATTCCTCCCGCACCTCGGCCAGCCGGCGGGCGAAGGCCGAGTCGGTGGCTCCTCCCTGTTCGGCGGCCTCGGCCAGCTTCTTCAGGCTCTGTTCCAGCTTCTCGGCCTCCGCAATCAGCTGTTCCTCACCCTGGGCCACGGCTTCCGCCCGCCGGGCCTCGTCGAAGGAGAGGGGACGGTTCTGGCCGTCGGGTCTCCCGCCATCGGGGGCCATGCGCGATTGGGACCGGGCGAGGTCCTCGGCCTGGCGTTCCAGGGCGCGGCTCTCGGACACCAGGGAGTCAAGAGTCCGCTGCGCTTCACTGGTTTCCTCTCGTTGGGATGCCCTCTCGTCCCGGGCGGTGGGCACGAGAAGGAGATACTCCCGCGACGTCCCCCGTTGACCCCCTGGCGCGTTGTCGGTGGCCCAGGCCCGGTAGCGCACCGTGTCCCCCGGCCGGACATCGAGGTGCTCGAGCACGAGGCGGGCGGGGAGTATCGCCCGATCCGCGCCTCCGGGAGGGAGGGAGAGGGGGATGCGCAGGAGGGAGTCCGGGCGCCCGGGGCTTCGGCGCGACACCTCGAGTCCGAGGGCCCTCAATCCGTGGTCGTCCCGGGCGTCGACCACCAGGGCCACGGTGGGATCCACCGCCAGGAGCGTGTCCACTCCGGGCGAGGGGATCTCCACGGTCGGGGCGCTGTCGGGAACCATCCGGACCGGAATTTCCACCGGGCTGCCGGCCACCTGTTGTCCGTCCACGGTGCGCAGCTCGAGCCGGAACACGCCATTCCGCACGGGGTCGACGCGGCCGGAGAACCGGGGGCCGTCCACGATGAGGTCGACGGGGCCGTCCGGGCCGATCCAGGAGCCGGACTGCAGGGGAGTCGTCGTCTCGCCGGTGGTCCGGAGGGTGGTTCCCGCCGGCAGGAGCAGGGTGTCCCCCGACAGGGGCAGGGGTTCAGAGGGCATGCCGAGATAGGCTGGGTACTCGGCCGTGAGGTCGACCCGGCCCAGGAAGGCCGGCACCCGCACGTGGATGCGCACGGTGTCGGAGGATCGCCCGCCCCCGCTGGCGCGGATCAGAAGATCGGTATCCAGGGGCCCCACGGGAACGGTTGCACGACCCGCCGTGTCGAGCGTCACGAGCCGGGCCGCCCACGCCACGCCAGGCTCCCGGGTCCAGAGCAGCACATCCCGGCGTCCCGGGGCGTCCACCGACACGGT
>JBGSKF010000068.1:0-6303 GCA_041741375.1 Gemmatimonadales bacterium
GATCCGGGCGGCGCGCGCATACCCGATCTTGAGGCGGCGCTGCAGCAGCGACGCCGAGGCGCGATCGTACTCCTGGATGACGCCGACGGCGTCCGGAAGCAGCCGGTCCGCATCGTCGTCAGCGAGGTGGTCCACCGAGCCCGTGGACTCCTCGTCATCCTCGACGATCGAGAGGTCGTAGTGGGGCTGGTCCCCGGACTCGGCGCGCCAGTGATCCGTGACCGCCTTGATCTCGCGGTCGGATACGAAGACGCCCTGGAGGCGGATGGGGCGCGGCAGGTCAGGGGGCTGGAAGAGCATGTCGCCGCGGCCGATGAGGTCCTCTGCGCCCGGGGCATCGAGGATGGTTCGCGAATCGATCTGAGACGCCATGGCAAACGCGATCCGGCTCGGGAAGTTGGCCTTGATGAGGCCGGTCAGCACGTTCACCGAGGGGCGCTGAGTGGCGAGGATCAGGTGGATGCCGATGGCGCGGGCCTTCTGGGCCAGCATGGCGAGGGGAGTCTCGACCTCACCCTGCACCGTCATCATCAGGTCCGCGAGCTCGTCCACGATCACGACGACGAAGGGAAGCACTCCGTCGGAGTACTCGACCGGAACCGTCTCGGGAGGCGGGGTATCCGGGGCCTCTGCCGCGATCGTCTCGAGCGTGATTCGAGGTGGTTCCGGATGACGGAGCGGCTTCCCCTCCACCACCTTCCGGTTGAAGTCTCCGATGTTCCGGGCCCCGTTGGCGTGGAGCAACTCGTAGCGCCGGTTCATCTCGTGGACCGCCCACTTGAGCACCCGGGCCGCATCGTGGTTGTTGGTCACCACCCGATGCCGGAGGTGCGGGAGGGCGTTGTACATCGACAGTTCGACCATCTTCGGGTCGACCATCAGGAACCGCAGCTCGGCGGGCGTATACTGATAGACCAGACTCGTGATGATCGTGTTGATCGCCACCGACTTCCCCGCCCCGGTGGCGCCGGCGATCAGCAGGTGGGGCATCTTGGAGAGGTCGGCGATGACCGGCTTCCCCTCCAGGTCACGCCCCAGGGCGAGGGGAAGCGTGGCGCGGGTCCGTTGCCACTCCGGCGTGTCGAGCAGTTCCCGCAGGGACACCATGCGAGGGGTCGGGTTGGGAACCTCCACACCCACGGCGCCCTTGCCGGGGATCGGCGCCACCCGGATGCTCGGCGCCCGCATCTTGATGGCCAGATCGTCCGAGAGTCCCATGATCCGGTTCACCTTGACCCCGGCCGCGGGGACCACCTCAAACTGAGTCACCACCGGACCACTGGTACGTCCCGCGATCTCCCCGTCCACCTTGAAGGTGCGCAGAGTGTCCAGCAGCAGGACGCCGAGCCGGTCGAGCTGCGCGCTGTCTTCGGCCACGTTGGTGACGGGGGGAAGTTCGAGAAGGTCCAGCGGGGGGAGCTCCGTCTCGTCGTCCTCCACGCCCTTCCGGAGCGCGGGCGGTGGGGATGCCCGCTTCGCCGCGCGGGGGGGCGGCTCGGTCTCCGGGAGTACCGTCAGCGGCGCCCCCAGTGCCTCCACGGCGAAGGAGGCCGGAATCACCTCATTCCCCTCCTCTTCCAGGATTACTTCGGTCGCCTCGACAGCCGACGGTTTCCGCGCCCGGCGCCGCGGCACGGGCTCCGGCTCGGGGTCGGCCTTTCGTTCCAGGCGGTGGAGGGGATGCCAGGCGATCGTCATCAGGGTCAGCGCCGAGAGGGCCAGAAACCCCACCAGGATTCCCCCGGGCTCCCCTACCACCTGCACCATGCCCCGGGCAACGAAGCCGGGGAGAATGCCGGTCAAGCGCGCGGCGAGGGACCATTCAGCCCACGGTCCCAGAAAGGCTTCCGCATCGACCCCGGTCAACACGCCGGCCAGGAAGGGAACGAGCAGGCTCAGACCGAGACCGAGCGCCGCAGCCCGCTTCATGTCGAGGCGCGGGAGCCGATCGAACCCGGCGAGGCCCAGCCCCAGGCCCAGCAGGGGAACCCCCACGGCGCCGATACCGATTCCCTGCCAGAGGGTGCCGCCCAGGAGGGCCCCGAGCGGGCCGGTCGGGATGGCGGGGATCAAGGCAAGGCCGGCGAACACACCGAGCACCAGGGCCGTGATCGCGCCGAGCCGCCGGCGATCCTCCGGTCTCATCCGGCCGCCGCCACACCGACCGGGGACACCGGCAGGGTGACCCGGCGCTCTACATACTGGGGAAGCACCGACAGGGTACTCTCGGCCGCCACGGCCACGAGGTCCTCTCCCAATCCGTTTCGCATCAATTCCCGGCCGGCCCGGGAGCGTTCGAGGGGTCGCGTCCAGTTGTGCCCGTAACGGCGGACCAGATCGAGGCTGACCTGGGCGGCATCATTCAGGCCTCGGCGGATCCACCGACGCCCCAACGCCTCGAACAGCAGGCGCCCCGCGGTGTAGGCATCCTCCAGGGCAAAGGCGGATTCCCGGCCGGCACAGAGAATGAGCAGGGACCGGGTGTCGGCAATCAGTTCCCGGGCCCGCCGGGCAGCAGTCTCGAGGTTGAGCGGAGAGGCGACGAGAACCACCGAGGCCCCCTGGGTGGCGAGCAGCGCCCCGGTCCCGTTCGTGGTGCTCATGACGAGTGTCTTTCCCGACACGATGTCCGGGGTCATCTCGCGCGGGCTGTTTCCGAGGGCGAACCCCTCGATGCGAACCGTGTTTCTCTCGCCGGCGAGGAGGACGTCCGCGTTCTCCAGGTTCTGCGCGATCCGGATCGCATCTTCGGTGGAGGCGGCGGGGATGATGGCCCGTGCGCCGGCGGCCAACGCGGCGCAGATGGTGCTCGTGGCCCGGAGGGTGTCGATGACGAAGACGGCCCGCCCGTGCACTTCGGTGGCCGCCAGACCGTGCGGAGTGAACGCGACGTCGAGTTTCATCCCTCGGGACGGAGTAGCTGGGATTCCCGCTCCAGGAACCGGGTGTCCACACTGCCCGCGACGAAATCGGGGTGACGGATCACGCGCGCCAGGAAGGGGATGGTGGTCGTCACACCTTCCAGGATGAAGCTGTCCAGGGCCTGCCCCATCCGGGCGAGCGCCTCCGCCCGGTCCCGGCCGTGCACGATGACCTTGGCCAGCAGGGAATCGTAATAGGGAGGCACCGTGTACCCGGCATACACATGGGTGTCCACGCGCACTCCGGGACCCCCGGGCGGATGATAGGCCGTGATCACTCCCGGACAGGGCTGGAAGTTCCGGTAGGGATCCTCGGCGTTCACCCGGCACTCGATGGCGTGTCCGCGCAGGCCATTCGGTTCATGGATGCTGAGCGGTTCTCCCGCCGCCACCCGGATCTGTTCCTTCACGATGTCGCACCCGGTGACCATTTCGGTCACCGGATGTTCCACCTGGATTCGGGTGTTCATCTCCATAAAGAAGAAGCTGCCGTCGGTGTCGAGCAGAAACTCGATCGTCCCGGCACCGACATAGCCGATGGCCGCCGCCAGCCGAACCGCCGCATCCCCCATCGCATGTCGCAAGGCATCGGTCAGCGCGGGACTCGGGCTCTCCTCGATCAGTTTCTGGTGGCGTCGCTGGACGGAACAATCGCGCTCGCCGAGGTGAATCACCGTCCCGTGCTGATCCCCGAGGATCTGGATCTCGACATGCCGGGGACGCTGCAGGTACTTCTCGACGTAGACATCGCCGTTGCCGAAGGCGCTGAGGGCCTCGTTCTGTGCCAGGCCGAAGAGCTGCAGGAAGTTGTCCTCGGACGAGGCGATCCGCATCCCCTTCCCTCCCCCTCCCGCCGTGGCCTTGATGATGACGGGGAAGCCGATATCCCGGGCCACGACGAGCGCCTCCTCCGGATCCTGCATCACTCCGGGGGATCCCGGCACGGTCGGGACGCCCGCCTCGGCGGCCAGGCGTCGCGCCGAGGCCTTGTCGCCCATCTGGCGGATCTGCTCTCCGGTCGGGCCGATGAACGTGATGTTCGATGCGGCACAGGTATCGGCGAATTCGGCGTTCTCGGCGAGGAAACCATACCCCGGGTGAATGGCGTCGGCACCCGTGATTTCCGCGGCCGCGATGATCCGGGGGATCTTCAGGTAGGACAAGCGCCCCGGCGCCGGTCCGATGCACACGTCGTCGTCCGCAAAGCGCACGTGCAACGATTCGCGATCGGCCTCGGAATACACGGCCACGGTCTGGATTCCCAGTTCCCGGCATGCGCGAATGACCCGCAGCGCGATTTCACCGCGGTTGGCGACGAGCACCTTCCGGAACATGGTCAGCGCGCGGGGTCGGAGGTTCGCTGCACCTCGCCGAGTCCATCGCGGTCGGCCGAGGAGGCGGAATGGATGCCGGAGGCGCGGAGCGCAAACTCACTCGGGTTGGTGGAATAGAACATGGCGCTTTCGTAGGTGATGACCCCGGTATTGTACCAGTTCATCAGGGATTGATCGAACGATTGCATCTGGTAGGAGACCATTCCCTCGGCAATCAGGTCGGGAATGCTGAGCGTCTTCTGCACGTCCCGCAGGCTCTCGGAGACCGCGGCGGTGTTGATGAGCACCTCGGCCGCGGGGACCCGTCCGGTCCCGTCGGACCGAGGAACCAGCCGGAGACTGACGATGGCCGCCAGCGCGGTGGAGAGCAGCATCCGGATTTCCTGATGCTGGTGAGGCGGGTAGAAGGACAGCACGCGGTTGATGGTCTGGGTGGCGTCGGTGGTGTGCAGGGTCGAGAACACCAGGTGCCCGGTATCGGCCGCCTTGAGAGCCGTGTCCAGGGTGTCGAGGTCGCGGATCTCTCCCAGAAGGATCACATCGGGATCCTGCCGCAGCACGTGGCGAAGCGCCATGCTGAAGGACATGGTGTCGCTTCCCACTTCGCGTTGCGAAATGTTGGACAGCTGGTCCCGGTGCAGAAACTCGATCGGATCCTCGATGGTGATGACGTTGACCCGGCGATGCCGGTTCAGGTGATTGATCATCGCGGCCAGCGCCGTCGACTTCCCGCTGCCGGTCACCCCGGTGACCAGCACGAGGCCGCGGGGCTTGAGGGCGATCGTCTCCAGCACCTCCGGCAGATTCAGTTCGTGGATGGCCTTCACCTCATAGGGGATCGCCCGAAAGGCGAAGGCGAGGGTGCCGCGTTGCTGATAAATGTTGGTCCGAAACCGACCCACCCCGGGGACCCCGATGGCGAAGTCGGCCTCCTTCTTTTCGGAGAACTCCTTGATCTGCCGGGGCGTCATGATCTGCTCGGCGAGGGTCTTCAATTCCTCGGGACGGACCGGGGCCATTTCCAGGGACGCGAGCTCTCCGTTGACCCGCACGGTCGGCGGGCGGCCCACCTTGAGGAGAAGATCACTTCCGCCCTGTTGCACCATCTGGGCGATGGCCCGCTTGAAGCTGAACGGTGGGAGCTCCACTCCTTCGTCCGCGGGGAGGTCAGCCATGGGGATCCACCCGGTAGAGGACCTGACCGAACTCGACGGGTTGGGAATTCTCCACACAGATCTCCCGCACCACGCCCCCGAGTTCGGCCTCGATCTCGTTCATGATCTTCATCGCCTCGATGATGCACACGGTCTGGCCCGGCGTGATGCGGTGACCCGTCCGGACGTAGGGATCCGCTCCCGGTTCCGGGGCCGAGTAGAACGTTCCCACCATCGGGGAGCGGATCTCCTTCAAGGGGGAAGGGACCGGGGCGACCTCAACGGGGGGGGCAACCGGTGCCGGGGCGGTCGATGCCGCCGGGACCATCGAGGGCAGCGGCGAGGCGAACGGGGTCGCCGCGGTGCGGGTGATGGTCACCCCCGTTCCGAACAACCCCTTCAACTCGATCGAGCCGATCTCCGGGGAATCCCGAAGCAGTTGGGCCAACCGGCGGACGTCCTTGATGTCGATCCCCTTCGCCCCGGGAATTCCCCGGAGGAGGTCGGCGAGTTGCTGCGTGTCCTCAGGCGTCATGCGCAGTCAGTTTCCGGGCGATGGCGTGCCTCACGAGACGTTGCCCTTGAGGCGCGCACAAGGTTGCAGGTGGGGTGCCCCGGAGTCAGTCCAGGACCATGAGGTCCGGGGCACCACGGGAGAGGCATCGGGGCCCCTCGGGGGTGAGGAAGATGTCGTCCTCCAATCTGACACCTCCCCAGCCCGGAAGATAGACCCCCGGCTCGATCGTCACCACTGCCCCCGCCGGGATCACCCCCGGGGCGGTCGGGGCCAGCCGCGGCGACTCGTGCACTTCCAGCCCGATCCCATGGCCCAGGGCATGTCCGAAGGCATCGCCGAACCCGGCCGATTCGAGCACCTCGCGCGCCAGGGCGTCG
>JBGSKF010000069.1:0-14009 GCA_041741375.1 Gemmatimonadales bacterium
TCCCTCGCGCCGGGTGCCGCACACCGCCATGCGGGCGCGGATCGCCCGGCACATGGTGGCGAGCATGCAGACGGCGCCGCACGTCACCACCCTCTTCCAAGCCGACCTCTCCGCCGTGCTCCGGCACAAGGCGGCTCTCGCAGTTCAGGGTACCGCCGTCACCCTCACCGCCTATTTCGTCAGGGCAGCGGTCGAAGGCATCAAGGTCGTGCCCGAGGTGAACGCCCGCTGGCACGATGATGCGCTCGAACTCTTCGGCGATGTGAATCTCGGCATCGCCACGGCGCTGGAGACGGAGGGGGGGGGCGGCCTCATCGTCCCGGTGCTGCGGCAGGCCCAGACCCTGAACCTGGCCGCCATCGGTTCCGGGGTCGCCGATCTCGCCCGTCGCGCCCGGGCCGGCACCCTCACCCCCGCCGACGTGCAGGGCGGCACCTTCACCATCTCCAATCATGGAGTGAGCGGGAGTCTCCTCGCGGCCCCGATCATCATCAACCAGCCCCAATCGGCCATCCTGGGGGTCGGCAAGCTGGAGAAGCGAGTGGTGGTGATCCCGGGCGCTTCGGGAGAGGAGGACCGGACCGCGGTCCGGCCGATGGTGTACGTCACCCTCACCATCGACCACCGGGTGCTCGACGGCCACCAGGCCAACCGGTTCCTGCAGCGGTTCGTGGAAGCGCTGGAAAAATGTGAGGTGTGATGCCGTCATTGCGAGGGCCCGCAGGGCCCGTGGCAATCTCGTGAGCCGATGTCGGCTCCGTAAGACGTCAGCTCGGCCTTCCTGCCGAATCTCCAATGGCCCCCGCCGTCCACCGGTGCGTCATCCCAAGCGGAATCCGCCGGGGTGACGCTCCGAGGTTCGCTCAAGGCCCCGCTGTCCCTTCAGGCCCCTCTTTCCTTCGTGCCTTCGTGTCTTCGTGTGAATCGACCTCTTCTCCGAACCCCTTCGCGTCTTCACGTGAGCAGTCCTCTTTTCAAACTTCGAACTTCACACTTCGAACTTCCAATGGACACCGGCGTCCGCCGGGGTGACGCTCAGAACGCTCAAGGCCGCGATGTCCCCTCAGGCATCCTCTTCCTTCGTGCCTTCGTGCCTTCGTGTGAATCGACCCCTTCTCCGAACCCCATTCCTTCGCAGGCTTCGCGTCTTCGCGTGAGCAGTTCCCTTCGTGGGCAAAAGGGATTTCGCCCCTCCGTCACACTTCAAAACTTCCCATGGACCCCGGCGTCCGCCGGGGTGACGCTCTGAGGTTCGCTCAAGGCCCCGATCTACCTTCAGGCCCCCTCTTCCTTCGTGCCTTCGTGCCTTCGTGTGAACAGTTCCCTTTATGGGCGAAAGGTATTTCGCCCCTACGTCACACTTCGGACTTTCTGTTATGGCGCCGTCAACGCACCGTACGTCTCCGGACGCCGGTCCCGGTAGAACTGCCACACGTTCCGCACCTCGCGGATCATGTCCAGATCGAGGTCCGCCACCACCAGCTCGTCCTTGTCGCGACTCCCCTGCGCCAGCGTCTGCCCTCTGGGATCGCAGAAGTAGCTCTGCCCGTAGAACTCCCCGACGTTCCACGGCCCCTCGACGCCCACCCGGTTGATCGCCCCGACGAAGTACGCGTTGGCCACCGCATGGGCCGGTTGCTCCAGCTTCCAGAGGTACTCCGAGAGTCCCGCCACCGTGGCCGAGGGGTTCAGCACGAGCTCGGCGCCATTCAGGCCCAGCGCTCGGGCCCCCTCGGGAAAGTGCCGGTCGTAGCAGATGTAGACCCCCACCCGCGCGTAGCGGGTGTCGAACACCGGGTAGCCCAGGTTTCCGGGCCGGAAATAGAACTTTTCCCAGAAGCCCGGCGCGCAGTGCGGGATGTGGTTCTTGCGGTACTTGCCGAGATAGGTGCCGTCGGCGTCGATGACGGCGGCGGTGTTGTAGTAGATCCCGGCTCCATCCTCTTCGTAGAGCGGGGCCACGATCACCATCGCGTGCCGTTTCGCCACCTCCTGCAGCAACCGGGTGGTTGGGCCGTCGGGAATCGCCTCCACCGCCTCGTACCAGCGGGGCGTCTGTTCCGCGCAGAAGTAGGGCCCGGTGAAGATCTCCTGCATGCAGAGGATCTGCACCCCCTCGCGACCCGCCCGTTCGATGAGTTCCAAGTGCTTGTGGAGGTTGGCTTCCCGAATGAGGGGGATGGGCTCGTCGGTGGCACAGGCATGGGTGGCCTGGATCAGGCCGCACTTCACGACACGGGGCATGCGGACACTCCGGGATTCGGGTCAGGAACGCGCATCGGGGGCGGGCGCCGCGGTGCGCATGAAGAGAAGATACAGGATGAAGCTCAAGGCGAAGGTGACGAACCAGGCGTAGGTGTAGAGATGATCGAGGAACGTCGGCGTCGCCACCATTCCGCCGGGGGTCACTGCGGCGCGGAGGAACCCGGGAACCACCGGCAGCACCGCGAGCACCAGCGCCGCAACCGCCCGCATGTTGAATCCATTGCGGTAGGTGTACCGGCCTCGGAGCTGGAAGAGGGCGGTCGCGTCGAGTTCCTGGCGCCGGAGCACCCAGTAATCGGCGATGAGGATCCCGCCGATCGCCCCCATGAGGCTGGAATACCCCAGAAGCCAGGTGAATATATATGCTGCGGCATCGGCATATAACCGCCACGGCATCATCAGAACCCCGATCACCGCAGTGATGATCCCCCCCATGACGTAGCTGATGCGGCGGGGACTCAGGTTCGAAAAGTCATTGGAAGGAGACACCACATTCGCCGCCATGTTGGTCGTCACCTGGGCCGCGAGCACCACCAGCGCCGAGAACACGATGGTCCCGGCACTCCCGATCCGGCTCACCAGCACCACCGGATCCCACACCGGTTCCCCGAAGATCCCTATCGTGGCGCTGGTGACCGCCACTCCGATGAAGGCGAAGGCCGTCATCGTGGTCGGGAGCCCGAGCGCCTGGCCCAGCATCTGGGAGCGCTGGCTCCGGGCGTACCGGGTGAAGTCGGGGATGTTGAGGCTCAGGGTGGCCCAGTACCCGACGTTGGCGGTGAGTGCCGCCGGAAAGAGAACCCAGAACGGGGTGCTTCCGGTCCGCAGTCCCTCGGAGCGGGAGAGGATTTCCCCGAGCCCTCCCCCGACCCGAACCGCCCACACCAACAGCACGAGTCCACCGGCCAGAAGCAGCGGCGCCGCCCAGCTCTGCAGCAGCCGGATCCCCTCGGTCCCCTTCAGAATGATCGCCACCTGCAGCAACCAGAATGCGGCGAAGGCGTACGCCACGCCTCCCGACACCTCATTCCATCCGGGCCACGCCGCACCCAGGAGCAGATTCAACGCCAGGGCGCCGATCCAGGTCTGGATCCCGAACCAGCCGCAGGCCACGATGGCGCGGAGAAGTGCCGGGATGTTGGCCCCGCGCACGCCGAAGCTGGCCCGGCAGAGCACCGGGAACGAGATGCCGTATCGGGTGCCGGCGTGGGCGTTGAGGATCATCGGGATCAGCACGATCACATTGCCGAGCAGGATCGTGATCATCGCCTGCCACCAGGTCATCCCCTGCTGGATGAGACCCGAGGCGAGGGTATAGGTCGTGATGACGACACTCATTCCGATCCAGAGCGCCGCGATGTTCCAGGTGGACCAGGTGCGTTGCTCCGGCGTGGTGGGCGCCAGGTCCCGGTTCCAGAGCGGGCTTCCCTCCGCGTCGCTCCCGGTCACCCCGTCCCCGGCCCATTCCCCGCCGGAGCCGGGCCCGCATGGGTCCTCGGCAGCCACTGTCCCCGCCCCTCCGTCCCCACGACCCGGTAGTCATCCACGATCACCTCCCCGCGCGAGAGCGTGGTGCGGGCAAAGCCGGCGAGGTCCCACCCTTCGTAGGGCGACCAGTCCGCATTCGTCTCCATCGTCGCAGGATCCACGGTGTGGGTCTTCGTGGGATGGATGATGGCCAGGTCGGCGTCGGACCCGATGGCGATCGATCCCTTCCGCGGAGCGAGCCCCATCAGGGTGGCCGGGTTGGTCGCGAGCTTCCGGCACATCTCCTCCAGGGTGAGGCGCCCCTGCAGAACCCCGTGGGTGTACACCAGCGGCAGCAGGGTCTCCAGGCCCGGCATCCCCATCGGGATCTTCGTCCAGTCCCCGCTCCACATCGCTTTCTGCTCGCGGGTGAAGGTGCAGGTGTCGGTCGAGACCACCGACACATCCCCGTCGTGGAGCCCGGTCCAAAGTCGCGCCACGTCCTTCGGCGTCTTGAGCTGGGGACAGCAGGCGAAGAGATGCCCGTCCTCCCGGTCGAACACCGTGTCGTCGAGCACGAGGTACTGCGCGCACGTCTCCGCCACCACCGGCACCCCACGCTGTTTCGCCGCCCGCACCAGCTCGGTGCCCTCGGCGGTGGACATGTGGACGATGTAGAGCGGGCCCCCCGTCGCCTCGCTCCAGCAGATCACCCGCTGGATCGCTTCCGCTTCGACAAAGTTGGGACGGGTCATGCGATGGAGACGGGCCCCGTACCGCGCCATCAGGTCGGGCGTGTGATGCCGGGCGATCAGTTCGTCGAGCACCGCGGCGGATTCGGCATGGACCAGGAGCATCGCCCCGTGCTCCTTCATCTGTTCCAGCGCGCCGAAGAGAGCCCGGTCATCCGATTGCCACCCCTCCGAGGCATAGATCATGAACGCCTTGAAGGTCGGGAAGCCCTGCGCCACCATCGGGGCGATCTCGTCCTTGTGGTCGTTCCACCGGGTGAGACACAGGTGGAAGGTGTAGTCTATCAGTGCCTTCCCTTCCGCCTTGGTCTTCCAGTTCCGCGCGGCGTCGGCGAGGGACTCGCCGGCGTATGGAATGGCGAAGTCGATCACCGTGGTGACCCCGCCGCGCGCCGCGGCCCGGGTTCCGGTCCGGTAGTCGTCGGACGAGACGGTGCCGCAGAAGGGAAGCTCGAGGTGCACATGCACATCGAGGGCCCCGGGAAGCACCAAGTGACCCGTGGCATCGACCACCTCGGCGCCGGCGGTGTCGAGTCCGTCGCCCAGGGCGGCGATCTTTTCCCCCTGGATGCCGACATCGCCGCGGAAGGTGGCACCGGGGGTCACCACCGTGCCACCTCGAACAACCCGGTCAAATCGCATGTCCCGTCTCCCGATTCAGAGGGCCCGGCCGCCAACGAGGGTCAGCGCCCGATCCAGCACGTCGACCGCGAAGTCGGCGTCCTCGGCCGTGATGCAGAGCGGGGGTTTGATTCGCAGCACGTTCCCGTCGAGCCCTCCCTTGCCCACCAACAGCCCCATCGTGCGGCACGCCTCGAGCACCGCCATCGTCTCCGCCGTGGCCGGTTCCTTGGTGGCCCGGTTCCGCACCAGTTCCACGCCGAGGAGAAGGCCGAGGCCGCGCACATCGCCCACCAGCGGGTGACGATCGGCGAGGCGCTGGAGTCCCGCCTTCAGGCGACCGCCCACCACCCGGGCGTTCTCCTGCAATCCCTCCTCCTCGATCACGTCGAGCACGGCGAGCCCCGCCGCCATGCACACCGGGTTCCCGCCGTAGGTGTTGAAGTGGATCCGTTGGGTCATCGCGCGCGCGATGTCCATGCGGGTGGTGACGGCGGCGAGCGGCACTCCGTTGCCGATCCCCTTGGCCATGGTGACGATGTCGGGCACCACGCCGTAGTGCTCGAAGCCCCAGAAATGATCCCCGGTCCGGCCGAACCCGGTCTGCACCTCGTCGGAGATGCAGAGCCCCCCGTGGGCGCGGACGATGTCGTACACCGCCGACAGGTAGTTCGGCGCGCCGGCCGTGACGCCGCCGACTCCCTGCACCGGCTCCGCGATGAACGCGGCGATCCGCCCCGGAGTGCTGAACCGGATCAGGTCCCGCAGCTCCTCGGCGCTCTGCCGGGCGATCTCCTCCGGGGAGCCGCTGTAGGGACTGCGATAGGGATCGGGACAGATGGCGTGGTGCACCCCCGGGGTGCCGGCCACCGGATACTTCCAGGTGTGGTGCGAGGTGAGGCCCATGGCGCTCGGGCTCCCGCCATGATAGGCGTTGCGGAGCGCGATCACGTCGGTGTTGCCGGTCTGGAGGCGGGCCATAGTGATGGCCAGATCGTTGGCCTCGCTTCCGCTGTTCACAAAGTAGGTCACCTCGAGCCCCGGAGGCATCTTCGCGGCGAGGCGCTTGGCGAGCAGCGGAAGGTTCGGGTGCAGGTAGATCGTGGTGGCGTGCTGGAGACGGGCACTCTGCTCCTGGATGGCCTGGACCACGCGCGGGTGACAGTGACCGCACGACACCGTCACGATCCCGGCCAGGCAATCGAGATAGCGCCGGCCGGTCTCGTCGAAGAGCCACTGCATGTGCCCAGCCACGAGGAGAAGCGGCTCCCCGTAGATCGTGTACACCGCGGGGTTTACATGCTGGTTCCGCATCGCCACCAGTTCCTCCCGCGACGGTCCCTCATAGCGGGGCGGCGTGTAGGAGCACTCCGGCATGGCGAGCCCGGAGGTCATTGTCCCCGTGGCGGCCTCTCCTCGTGTGGCAGTCATGATGGCACCTCCAGATTCTCGGGGCTTGCGTATCCCTCCACCGGTTCGTGGCCTCCCTGGTAGTCGCTCGCATCGGGGCGGCGGATGGCCGACTGCGCCACCACCCGGTCCCGCCGGAGACCGCGGAAATCCTCCAGGGATCGCCACCCGCGATCGGCGTGCCGTTCGAGGAAGGCGTCGAAATCGGCCAGGAGCCGCTTGATGAGGTTCGGGCCGACGGCCTGGTCGAGCATCGCCGCGGTACAGACCTGCACGGTGCCGCAGCCGAGCAGGAAGTAGCTGAGCGCCTGGTCGAACCCCGAGATCCCTCCGATTCCGGAGAAGGCGCGGTCGGGGAAGGCCTGGTTGAGACGGGCCATGTTGGCGAGCGACATCGGCAGGATGGCGGGACCGCCGAGCCCCCCGCTGGATACGAGTCCGTCGACCTGGATTTCGAATTCGAGGGTCTCCGGGTCGATCACCGGGAGCGCGGGGAAGGTGTTGGAGGAGACCACCGCATCGGCCCCGCCGCGGAAGCACGCGGCCGCCTCGACCACCATGTCCTGGGTCGCGGGGGTCAGCTTGGTCCAGACCGGGATCGTCACCGCGGCCTTCACCGCCTCGGTGACCACCGAGCAGAGCCCCTGGTCCTTCCCGATGTTGGAGCCCATGTCCTTCCGGTCCATGTGGGGACACGAGAAGTTGAGCTCGAGCCCGTCGGCACCGTTCTCCTCGCACACCCTGGCCAGGGTCTGCCAGTTCTCGAGCTCCTTGTCGTTCCCCGAGCCCGCCATGATCGAGGCGATCAGCACCCGGTCGGGAAACGCGTCCTTGATGCGCCGGATCCTCGGCGCCCACCAGTCCAGGGTCTTGTCGGAGATGAGTTCCCAGTTCCACGAGGAGTGCAGCGCCGCGGTACCCTTCGGCCGCTTCCGCATCGAAACCACGGCGCTCTCGACGTCGGTCCGCAGAAACTTGGCCTTGGCCCCCACCACGTTCACCACGGGGTGCAGGCCGATGGTCTTGGTGACGACCCCGCCCCACCCCGCCTCGAACGCGCGCAGGATGTTGCTCTCGGACTCGGTGGGCGGCGCCGAGGAGAGGAGGAAGGGGTTGGGGAACCGGATCCCCGTGAAGGTCACTGTTCGGTCCACTGTCATCGGAACCGCCTTTCGTTGCCATCATCGGATCATTCCCACCCTCGAGGGCGGCCCACAGGCCACCCCTACCGCCTACCGCCTACCACCTGCGGTTACGACATCCAGTTCACCCCGGCCTCCCGGTTCCACTTGGTCGTCATCTTCTTCGACTGGGTCCAGAACTCGATCGAGCCGCGGCCCGTGATGTCGCCCACGCCGAACTTCGATTCGTTCCACCCGCCGAAGGAGAACGGCTCCCTCGGTACCGGCACCCCGACGTTCACCCCGACCATCCCGGCACTGGCTCGCTCCATCACCCGCCGCGCGATCCCCCCGCTTTCGGTGAACACCGACGCGGCGTTCCCGTAGGGGGACGCGTTCTCCACCGCGAGCGCTTCGTCCACGGTGCCGGTGCGCACGATGGCGAGGACCGGACCGAACACTTCCTCCCGGGCAATCCGCATCCCGGGGGTGACATGGTCGATGATGGTGGGGCCGAGATAGTAGCCCTCTTCCCGCCCTGGAACCGTCACGTGGCGGCCATCGACGAGGACGGTGGCTCCCTCGGCCTCGGCCTCGTCGATGTACGCTGTGATCCGGGCCTTCGCCTCGGCGGAGATCACCGGGCCGAGATCCCGGCCCGGCACCATCCCCCGGGCCTGCTCCACCATCCGGCGGATGATGTGGTCGGTGTCGGACACCGCCACCATCACCGAGGCCGCCATGCAGCGCTGGCCGGCGCACCCCGACATCGAGGCCACGATGTTGCTCGACGCCATCTCCACGTCCGCATCCGGCATCACGATCAGATGATTCTTGGCGCCACCGAGCGCCAACATCCGCTTCAAGTGGGAGGTCCCGCGCCGGTAGACGACCTTGGCCACTTTGGTGGATCCGACGAAGGAGACGGCCGCGATGCCGGGATGATCACAGATCGCCTCCACCGCCTCGCGGCCCCCGTGCACCACCTGGAGGACGCCGGCGGGGAGCCCGGCCTCGCGGAGGAGTTCCACGATGCGCCGGGCGCTCAGCGGCACGAATTCCGACGGCTTGAGAATGAGACAGTTGCCCAGGGCGATCGCATTTGGCAGGGACCAGTTCGGCACCATGTTCGGAAAGTTGAACGGGGTGATGGCCGCCACGACCCCCACCGGGTAGCGCTCGATCCGGCATTCGACCCCCCGGCTCACCTCCAGCACCTCTCCCGGCGCGATCTGCGGCAGCGAACAGGCGAACTCCGCGAGCTCCGCCGACTTGAGCACCTCGGCCCGCGCCTCGCTCGCAATCTTGCCGTTCTCCTCCGACACGAGCGCCGACAGCGAATCGAGGTCCCGTTCCAGCAGCGCCTTGTACCGGTAGAACACCTGGACCCGTTCCTTGATCGGAGTGCGGGACCAGTCAGGGAACGCGTCCTCCGCGCTCCGGACCGCCCGGTCCACCTCCTCGTGGGACGAGAGGGGGACCCGGGAGATCGCCTCCCCGGTGCCGGGGTCGTACACGTCGATGGCGGGCAACACATCGTCGACGAAGTGCCCGTCGAGATAGTTCTGGACTGCGGGGTATTTCATGGTTCCTCCATCCGGTCGGGGACCGGCACTCCGGGAGGATTGAAGTCTAGGGAGCCGGAACCGGGGGCGCAAATCACCCCCGTCGACCCGAGGCCCGAGTCTAGTGGGGCTTGAAGTGCTCGAAGGGCTGGTGACACGCCTCGCAGCGGTGGAGCGACTTGCAGGCGGTGGAACCGAAGGTGCTCTCCAGGACCGTGGCCGGCGACCCGCAGAAGGGACACGACACCGCCCGCACGGTCGGCCCGAATCCGAGCGGCGCCACCGGTTCGGCCGGCCCCGGCGGCGGGGGAGCGATGCCGTAGGCTCGGAGCTTTTCCCGGGCGGCATCGGTCATCCACTCCGTGGTCCAGGCCGGCGCAAAGACCCGGCGCACCGTGGCACCGGAAATCCCGTGGGCCGCGAGCGCGGCCCGGACCTCCGCCTCGATCACCTCCATCGCCGGACACCCACTGTAGGTGGGAGTGATGTCCACCCGCACACCTTCTCCCTCCACAACCACGTCCCGCACCAGCCCCATCTCGACGATGTCGAGCACCGGCACCTCGGGATCCTTCACCTCCCGCAGGAGTTCCCGGATCCGTTCCGCCGTGAGCGCCGGACTCCAGGCCATTACCAGCTCGCTCCCGGATGCGACCGGGCGAGAATCTGCATCTCCGCCAGCAGATGGCCCAGATGCTCGGTATGGTCCCCCCGCCTCGCGGGCCGCGCCACGACCGGCACCTCGGGCGCATGCAGGGTGGCGCGAACCAGAACCTCCCTCACTGTTTCTTCCCACGGCTCCCGGAGCACAGCCGGATCCGGGGCGATGCCCCGCTCCGCGAGGCGCGCATCGACCTCATCGGTCACGAAGAGCTCCCCGGTGAACCACCAGAGATCATCCAGCGCCCGCTGGACCCGGGCGTGACTCTCCTCGGTCCCGTCCCCCAGGCGCACCACCCAGGTGCTGCTGTGGCGCAGGTGATAGGTGGTCTCCTTCCGCGAACGCTCGGCGAGCCCCGCCAGCTCGGCGTGGGAACTCTCCCGCAACCGGCCGAGGCGGTGCCAGCTCCACGTGTCGAAGAGGAACTGCCGCATCATCGTCATCCCGAAGTCCCCGCGGGGCAGCTCCACGAGCCGGCAGGTCCGGAACTCCACCGCCTCCCGGAAATACGCGAGGGCGTCGGCGTCTCGACCCTCCCCCTCGACCGTCCCCGCGAGTCCAAGGAACAGGTTGGCCTGCCCCACCAGATCCAGGGCGATGTTCGCGAGGGCGATGTCCTCTTCCAGGATGGGGCCGTGACCACACCATTCCGAGAGCCGGTGACCCAGAACCAGGCGGTCATCACCGAGCCGGAGGAGGAGCTCGAACAGGTCGAGGTCGGGAGACGAACTGCGCGATGAACCCGATGCGGCTGCCATGAGTCTCACTCTTTCCTCGACAAGGTCACTCCCGGAGACGTTCCGGACTCCACATGTCCATCTTGTACAGGAACCCCTCCCACCGAACCCCGGGCAGCGCGGTGGAAAACCCTCGGGCGAGATCGGCGGCGACGTCCTCGCTGGCCCGGTCGTGCCGAACTCCCAGCGTCAGATTCAGCAGATTCTCCGTGGCGACCGGCCCGTTGAAGGCGAAGATCAGCAGGGTGGCCTCGGGAACCCAGTCTCTCCGATCCAGAATGGGAAACTTGAGCACGTGGCGACCGGGCTCCAGCCGGGGGGTGACATCCTCCAGCGGATAGATCAGGCCCACCCCTGTCCCTCCCACGAACCGGAGGTGCTCGAACACCGCGATCCATGCGGGGGCTTCGAGCAGGATGGTCGCTTCTTCGCGGGTCCCCCGGTCGCGGTAGAGGCGGGGCGCCATGGTTCCCCACGGACCGAGGGTTTGCCGATGGACCCCCGTGGAGGCACAGCCGGGCAGCATCACCAGAAGGAAGGCCAGATGAATCAGACGCCGTCGCATGCCTCTCCCGCTGGTGGGACCACGAGTCAGAAGACCCGAACGCCCCGCGGTACCTTGTAAAACTGCGGATGCCGGTACGGCTTGTCGTTTCCCGGGTCGAAGAACGGTCCCGCATCTCCCGGCGCCGACGCCGTGATCGCATGGGAGGGGACGACCCAGAGGCTCACACTTTCCCCGCGGCGCGTGTAGACATCCCGCGCGTTCTGCAGCGCACCCTCCGCGTCGGGCGCATGCACGCTTCCGGCGTGTTCGTGGGGGCCACCGCCGGGGGGTTGGGAAAACACCTCCCAGAGGGGCCACTCCTCTCCTGCATGGGTGGACGTGTCTGATGGGGTCATGCCGCCTCCGTCCGGGTCCGGGACTCCTGTTTCGCCGCATGGGCCTGGGCGGCCTCCCGCACCCAGGCCCCCTCCGCGTGGGCCGCTCTCCGTGCGGCGAGACGTTCCGCATTGCAGGGACCATTCCCCTTCACCACCTGCCAGAACTCCTCCCAGTCGATCGGTCCGATCTGCCAGTCACCGCTCGCCTCGTCCAACTGCAGGTCGGGGTCCGGCAGAGTGAGCCCCACCGCCTGGGCCTGGGGCACGGTCAGGTTCACAAAGCGCTGACGCAGTTCGTCGTTCGTCTTCCGCTTCACCCGCCAGCGGAGCAGTTCCGCCGAGTTCGGGGAGTCGGTGTCGCTCGGCCCGAACATCATGAGGGAGGGCCACCACCACCGGTTCACGGCATCCTGCACCATCGCGTGCTGGGCCGCCGTTCCCCGGGCCAGCGTCGCCACCATCTCGTACCCCTGCCGCTTGTGAAAGTTCTCCTCCTTGCAGATCCGGATCATGGCGCGGGCGTACGGCCCGTAGGACGCCTTGGCGAGCACCGTCTGGTTCACGATCGCCGCGCCATCCACCAACCACCCGATCACACCGATGTCGGCCCACGACAGAGTCGGATAGTTGAAGATGCTGGAGTACTTGGCCTGACCGGTCAGCAACTGGTGCGACAGCTCCGCCCGGTCGACCCCGAGGGTCTCGGTGCCGCAGTAGATGTACAGACCGTGACCCGCCTCATCCTGTACCTTGGCCAGGAGCCCCATCTTCCGCCGCAGGCTCGGCGCCCGGGTGATCCAGTTCCCCTCCGGCAGCATCCCCACCACCTCGGAGTGCGCGTGCTGCGACATCATCCGCACGAGCTGCTTCCGGTACCGGGCGGGCATCCAGTCCTTCGGCTCGATCGATTCTCCGGCCGCGATCCGGGCCTCGAAGCTCACGATCTGCTCCGGCGATTCCGCCACGGGGGCGTCGGGTGTCTGTTCTGTCATCAGTACTCCACTTTCAAGGGCTCTGTCAACCCTTTACGTAACACCGATTTGGCCGACTTATCAACCTCACGGGCCCGCAGGCGGAGAGCAACGGAGCCACACGATCCGCCGATAAGAGCCATGGGGCCATGGGAAGGGAGAGGCCTTGTTCGTGTATTTCGTGTATTTCGTGGTTCCCGTGGTTCCGGGGCCGGGACCACGAGAGTTGTTTTTGGCCACGAACGGACACGAAAAGGCACGAAATTCATTACTTTCTCCTCCCTGATCGCATTGACAAGACCTTCGGGAGCACACCATGTCCGACCCCACCCTGTTGACCGCCGGCCGCGTCACCTACCACGTGGAGAAGGGGATCGCCACCATCCAGTTCCACCACCCCAAGAGCAATTCGCTTCCTGGAGCTCTCCTCCGCGAGATGGCGCAGACGGTCGACCGGGCCGGTGCAGACCCCGAGGCGCGGGTGGTGGTGCTTCGCAGCGAGGGGACGGGGGCGTTCTGCGCCGGCGCGTCCTTCGATGAGCTCAAGGCGATTGCCGATCCCGACACCGGCAAGCGTTTCTTTCTCGGTTTTGCCACGCTCATTCTGGCCATGCGCCGCTGCCCCAGGTTCGTCCTGGCCCGCATCCACGGAAAGGCGGTTGGCGGGGGAGTGGGCGTGGCCGCCGCCGCCGATTACGCGCTCGCCGCGGGGAGTGCCGCCGTCAAACTGAGCGAGCTCGCAGTGGGCATCGGGCCGTTCGTGGTGGGTCCGGTGATCGAGAAGAAGATCGGGGCCGCCGCCTTCACCACCCTCGCGGTCGACGCCACCACCTGGCGGGACGCCGCCTGGGCCCACCAGCACGGGCTCTTTGCGGAGGTCCACGACACTCCCGAGGCCCTCGACCAGGCGGTGACTGCATTGGCCGCCCGTCTGGCGGCATCCAGTCCGGAGGCGATGGCTCGCATGAAGGCGATGTTCTGGGAGGGCACCGACCACTGGGAGTCGCTGCTCGACGAGCGGGCGGCGATCAGCGGGTCCCTCGTCCTGAGCGAGGCCGCCCAGCGGGCCATCCGCGGATAGATCTACCTCGGCACGAACCGGAAGCGCGTCACCCGCCCCTGAGGGCCCACCGCCCATCCGGCGTCGCGGTCGGCAAAACCGGCGCTCCAGTAGTTCACCGAGTCCATCGCCGCCCACGAGCGACCCAGGTCCTGTGACCACGCGGCCCCGCCCGGACCCACGGCCACGATCAGTTCCTCGGGACCCGGAACCACCATGGCCCCGAAGATGGTGCCGGGAAAGGGAACCCGTCCTCCCGGAGTCCAGGTGGCGCCTCCATCCTCGGTCCACGCCACCGCGTCCAGGGTCGCGTCGGTCACCGCGAGGTTCCCGCCGACGGCCACGCCGCGGCGCGTGTCGAGCCAGGCCACCGAGGTGAGTCCCGCCACCGTGGTGTCGTGCACCACCGGCGTCTCCGCCACCGTCCAGGTGTCACCGCGATCGTCGGTGCGGAGCACCCGCGCCGCGAGCCCGCTCGCTCCCGTGGCGATGAA
>JBGSKF010000070.1:0-12693 GCA_041741375.1 Gemmatimonadales bacterium
ACTCGCCGAGGAGATGAACCTGTCGGAGACGGCCTTCCTCCTCCCGGTCTCCTCCGGGGAATTCGGGCTCCGGTGGTTCACACCGACCACCGAGGTGGACCTCTGTGGTCACGCCACACTCGCCTCCGCCTGGGCCCTGGGTGACGCCTCCCTCCTCCCGCAGGACACTCCGGTTCGATTCCTCACCCGGAGCGGGGTACTCACCGCCACGCAGGCGGCCGACGGACTCATCGCACTGGATTTTCCCGCCACACCGGTCGACCGCGAGGGCGACGCCGTGTCGGCCGCGTTGATCCGGGGCCTGGGCACGGACCAGTTCGAGGTGCTCGGGCGCCATGACGACATCCTCGTGCTCCTCCCCGACGCGGCGACTCTCCGGGCGCTGCAGCCCGACATGGCTTCGTTGGCGTCGCTCGACGCCCGCGGCATCATCGTCACCTCCGCGTCGGACACCGAGGGGGTGGACTTCCTCTCCCGCTTCTTCGGACCCGCGGTCGGGGTGCCGGAGGATCCCGTGACCGGCTCGGCCCATTGCACCCTCGGTCCCTGGTGGGCGGCCCGGTTGGGGCGCTCGCATCTGGTCGGGCTGCAGGCCTCGCGCCGCGGAGGGCGGGTGGAGGTCATCGTGAATGGTTCACGGGTGATCCTGCGCGGGACGGCGGTGCCGGTATTCCGGACTTCGATCAAGCTTCCCTGATCGGCGACCAGTTTCCAAGCGCGCGAGTCATCCCGAGTGAAACGAGGGATCTGAGGAGGTTCCCAGTGTACTTCCCGTCGTCCGGGCTTTGATGCCTGTGGAACTGCCTCACACGAAGACACGAAGACACGAACACAAACGGGACCCTCCCGCCATGGGGGGCGAAGTTCGAAGTTCCTTCACGTCCGGACTCCGGGAATCCGGACGACTATCTCCGCGGCCTCGGCGGTTCAACCAGCTGATGGGAGGATTCACCACAAGAGAACACGGAGGTCGCGGAGGGTCTCCGTGTGATTACCGTCGCTCCACGCCTCGCGCGCCAACATTCGCATTTGTTGTTGGGGGGGTGGAAGGCCCTTCATCCTGCCGAGGCCCGCCACGCGAGATCGGGAACCTGTCGTGGGAGCCGTCAACCCTCTGTGTCCTCCGCGCTCTCTGTGGTTCAAACCGGGGGAAGGCGGGGCTTGCACACCAGGACCCGGTCTTGTTGTCGGGGGGTGGAAGACCCCTCATCCTGCCGATGGCCCGCCACGCGAGATCGGGAACCTGTCGTGGGAGCCGTGAACCCTCTGTGTCCTCCGCGCTCTCTGTGGTTCAAACCTCCTTCACAGTTCCAACTTCGAACATCCCTCCTGCCGAGGCCGCAGGGTCAGATCGTTTCGCCAGTAACCCGGGCGTATCCCTCCGGATCGGTCGCCCCCTCAGTGACGAGGGCCAGCACACGGGAGTGAGGCCCGAGGCCAAGCCAGGAGCGCGTCTCCGCCAGGGCGGGATCGGACAGGGCCAGGAGAGCACCGAGGCCCGCGGCGCCCGATTCTCCCGCCACGATCCTGGTGTCGGTGCCCACCGGAGCGTGCAGGCGCCGCATTGCCTCCTCGGTCCAGCGGTCGTGAATGCGGACGAACAGGTCCACACCGTCGCGCAGGACCGGCCAGGCCACCGGACAGGGAATCCGGCAATTGAGACCGGCCATGCGGGTGCTGAGATCCCCCGTGGATGCGGCGGTCACACCGGCGGGGCTTTGCGCCGATGCCATCAGGCAGTCGGCCGACTCGGGCTCCACCACCACGATCCGGGCCCGCCCCCGGAAGTGGCGGGTCACGGCACTTGCTATCCCCCCCACCCCACCCTGCACCACCACCACATCGGGGTCGGGCCCGTGCCACACGCCGGCGATCTCGGACAGCAGGGTGCCGTACCCCTCGTGGATCCATGAGGGAATTGTCACATAGCCGGGGTATCCCACGTCAGACAGGACCTGCCATCCCTTGGCCTCCGCCACGTGGGCGCACATCGCCACCGCCTCGTCGTACGAGCCGTCCACCAGTTCCACCCTGGCACCCTCGGATTCGATGGCCGCGACGCGGTGGGAGACGGTACTGGCGGGGAGAAAAACGACCGCGGGAAGATCGAGCCGGACCGCAGCCCAGGCGACGGCGCGTCCGAAGTTCCCTGCGGAGGCGGTGGTCAGGCAGGTCGGTCGGACACCGGACGCCAGGAGTCGGTTTGCGGCCCAGGACGCCCCGAGCACCTTGAAGGCCGGGAGCCCGAAGCGGTGGCCCTCGTCCTTCACATGCAGGGATCCGAGCCCCAGGGCGGAGGCAAGCGCCGGAAGCGGGGTCAGGGGTGTGGGACGGTACCCCGGAAGGGAACGGTGGAACCCCTCGGCCGGCGCCGAGACGTCGGGGGTGAGGGCCGCACGCCGATGCGGATTCCGGAAGACGGCGATGCCGGGGGCGGCGTCAAGGCCGGGGAACATGGAGGGAATATGCACGAGCGGGAACCCAGTGTACGCGCCGCTCGCGAACGGCCCCCCACTCCCTACCGCCTATTCCCTGCTCCCTGCTCCTAAAACCGTGTCGTCAGCTCCAGCAGCCAATCGGGCATCACCCCGATCAGAACCGTCTCCAGGGTCTTGTCGAGGCCCGAGATGATCATGATCCCCACGGCCACGAGCAACCATCCGAAGATCGTGCGCGAACGAGCGCCAAACCCGGCCAGCTTTTCCCGCCGCTTCCCCATCACGCCCCGCGACGCATAGGCGATGGCCAGAAAGACGCTGGCCATGCCGAGACCGAAGATGGCCATGACGAGAGTGGTGTAGCCGAGATTCTCGCCCTGTGACGCGACCGCGATCGCGGCTCCGAGAGTCGGACCGACGCACGGGGTCCAGACCGCACCCAGCAGGGTGCCGAGCAGAAACTGTCCCCGGTTCCCCTGGAGGGACATCCGGTCCAGCGTGGCATTGGCGCCACCCGCCAAGGGCGTGGTGAGCCGCGCGAAGAGCGCCTGGGTCGGCCCGTGCACCAGGACGAGCCCGCTCAGAAGAAGCAGGACGGCCGCGATGTACCGCAGGGTGTTCTGGTCGAGTCCGATCAGATGACCAAAGGCCGTGAGGGCCACCCCGAAAACGGTGAAGGAGAGCACCAGGCCGGCGGCGAGCGACACGGGGCCCCAGCGGCCCTGGGCAAACGCACCGGTCAGCACCAGCGGAAGCATGGGGAGAACGCACGGATTGACCGTCGTCAGCAAGCCGGCGACGAACGCGAGAAGGAGACTGGTCACGTGCCGGGCTCGACGACCGGCGTCCCGCTCTGTGCCGCCACCTGGGCCAGGGCCGCATCCACCTGGGCTCGGATCATCCCCTCCGACGTGACTCCCATGGAGCGGGAGAGTTCCTTCTCCCCGTGGAACATCAGAATGGTGGACTGCCCCCGCACCTGGTGGGCTCGCAGAAAATCACGATGGACATCGAAGTCCACCCGGAACCCGGCAACCGATTCATATCGCGGATCGTTCAGGAAGGTCTTGAGCGACTTGTGCTGGGCCTTGCAGGTGGGGCACCAGACGGCATACACGTCCACCATGATGGTCCGGCCGGTGGCCTGCGCGGCCTGAAACGCCTCGGGCGTGTACTCCTCGAACCGGGCCGGCAGGGGGTCGTGCGGGCGGATGTTCATCCACAGCCGGTTCCCTCCCACCGCAGCCAACACGATCAGTGGCAGGGTCAGGGCCGATCCGGTGATCCTTTTCCACATGCGCTTCACAGGGCTCCTCCAAAAGGTTCACGGGTGACAGATTGACCGGCGTCCGTCACCCGACACGCGTGCGACGAGAATACGACCGCCGACCCCGTTTCGGATTCATCATCCCCTCAATCACGCCCCCGGGCACGGCCGCTGGTTCGGGCCGATCCTTCGCGAACGGGCCCTTGCGACGGCCTTTCGCCGGCCAGGATGGTAGCCAGGATCCGGGGGTCGATGTTGCCACCTGACACGATGCACACAACTCCCGCAGGATCCACACGCCCCGCGAGGACCGGGGCCAGGGATGCGGCCCCGGCTCCCTCAGCCACCAGATGGGCCTCCCTCGCGAGCACCCGAACCGCATGGGCCACGTCAGCGAGGGAGGACACAGCCGCCTCATCCACAACCTTCCGCACCAGCGGCCACATCTCCTCCAGCATTCCACTGCCGCCGATCCCGTCGACCCAGCTCGGAGTCCGGTCCACCGCCATCGGGCGGCCCGCCGCAAGGGAAGCCCGGAGGGGAGCGGCCGTCTCCACCTCACAACCAACAATCCGGACTTTTCTTCCCATCGCATGAAACGTGGCCCCGATGCCGCCCGCGAGTCCGCCACCACCGAAAGGGACAAGGACGGTGTGCAGATCCGGAACCTGTTCCAGCAATTCGAGGGCCAGGGTTCCATTCCCGGCCACCACGGCAGGATCGGCGACCGGGTGCACAAAGTACCCCGTGGCATCCGGATGACCTCGACGCTCGAGGGTGACCCACCACTCCTGGTACGGAACCCGGAGGACCATACCCCCGAGCGCCTCGAAAGGAACCAGCTTGACGTCGGGAGCGGTATCAGGCACCACGGCCGTGCAGGGAACCCCCAGTTTCCGGGCCCACCAGGCCACGCCCTGGGCCATGTTGCCCGCACTCGCCGTGACGACCCCGGAGGCGATCCTCTCCGGGGGCGCCTCGAGCAGGGCGTTCCCCGCTCCGCGAAGTTTGAAGGACCCGATTGGATGGAGGTTTTCGCATTTGAGGTGGACCGTGCCGTCGCGCACCGGAAGGGGGATGACCGGCGTCACCGTGAGGTGGTCCGAGAGACGTTCACGCGCCGCATGGACCCGGGCCAGCGTCACCTCCTCACGCAGTGCCATCGCGCCGCCCTCCCAGGTCCACCAGCGTTCCGATGCCCCGGCGTTCCGCCTCCCGCACCAGGTACTCCCCCACTGCCACGTCCTCAACGGCGAGGCCAAGCGACTTGAAAATCGTGATCTCCTCCGCGGACCGCCGACCCGGAACCTGGCCCAGGGCCACGGCACCAATCTCCCCGACGATGTGGTTCTCCCTGACCACCCCCTCGGCCAGGGGAACGAGAAAGTCTCCCGCTTCTTTCCGCGCCGATTCGACCCGATCCACGAAGAGGCGCGCCCGTGCCACGAGCGCCGAGGACAGCTCACGCGATTCCGGGAGCGAGGCGCCGACGGCATTGATGTGCGTCCCCGGCTCAACCCACCCATCGACCACCACGGGGTCTCGCGCCGCCGTCACGGCACAAATGATCTCGGCACCGCGCACCGACATTTCCGGCTCGGCGCAGACCTCCACGGGACAGGGGCACCGGGATTCCGCCCATGCGGCAAAGGCGAGGGCGTGTGCCGGAGTCGGGCTCCAGAGGCGCACCCGGCGGACCGGTCGCACGGCGAGGACCGCCTCGAGATGGGACCTGGCCTGAACCCCCGAACCGAGGATGCAGAGGTCCCCCGCGTGCTCGCGGGCCAGGAATCGAGTGGCGAGGCCGGAGACCGCCGCGGTTCGGATGGCGGTGACTCGGCTCGCGTCGATGATCCCCGCCAGACTCCCCCGCTCCGGTTCGAAGACCAGAATGACACCCTGGTGCGAGTCGAGGCCGGTTCCATGGTTGCCCGGAAAGACGGTGAGCACCTTGACCCCGATGGCGGTCGCTGTGGTGCCCACGATGGCGGGCATGACACCGAACGCCCCCTTGCCCGGCACCCGGAGGATGGTCCTCAGGGGTTGCACCGCCTCACCCCGGGACAACGAGGTGAGGGTTTGTTCCATGAGATCGATGCAGCGATCCATGGGGAGCAGGGTATCCACCGCAGCACCGTCGAGGAGTCGAGTGGGCATGGGCATTCCCGGTGTGAAGGCCGGAACCGGAGGAGCCGGCGCTTGACAGGACCAGTTCCCTGGCGCAGATAACAGCAGGCAACGGGAAGGGAAAATACTCGGTCGGCTGCCCCCTGGAGGCTACCATGTTGATTGATCCGAAGATTCCGGTCGGTGGATGGGTGGTTCTGGCCGGCTGTGCCGTTCTGGCTGGCTGTGGCGGCGGCATGCAGACGAGAGTGGCCAGCGCCCCCTTGCCCGTGGTCGAATCGTGTTCCGCCCGGGTGGCGGAATCCGTCGGCTGGCGCCTCCGGGTGCTCTCCCGCGCCGCCGAGGCGGTGGAACTCGCCGCTTTCGCTTCCGGCACGGTGCACACCCCGGCCACCTCCCCCAGCGGGACCACCGGCTACACGACGCCCCTCCGGGATGGGCGCAAAGTCATCGGAACCAGGACGGTCCTGACCGACCGGGATGGGGATACCATCCGCACCCGGGCCAAAGGGCTGTCCCGGCTGGTGCTGAAGCCGACCGGCCCCCGGGAAACCACTCTGGAGACCAAGAGCTACGGGATGACGCCCTATCGGGAGATCGCCGAACGGTGCGCGGCGGCGCCCGACGGCACCAGACCGGCAAGCTGAACCTCGGCCCGACTGCGCTGGACTTGACGAATCCAGTCACCATCGGCTAGCGTTTCACAAGTGAAGTGTCGCGGGGGTGTGCTTGGTATGGACCGAGGGGATCCGATGCTGACTCACAAGATGATGCTCTGTGGTGGCCTGACGGTCCTGACTGGCTGCGGCCCTACGCTATACCAGACGGTGGCCGCCGCCCCGCTCCCGGAGACGGAATCGTGTGTCACGACAGCGCTCCTTTCCCGGGGAGCCTCGCTTGCCTTCAACCGCTCCCCGTCCGGGAAGGCAGTGACCATTGTTTGGCCCCACGGCAGGTGGGTTGAATCGGAGACCCGGCCCACGGAGACGGCGTCCATCTTCCGACCCCTCTACCGCACCTTGGACGAGACCGGTCCGATAGTGGTGGTCAATCCGGACCAGCGACGAGCGGTTCGAACGATCGCAGGGCCTTACGCCACCTTCTGGTTGGCCGAGGACAGCACGGGGAGCACCAGCATCAGGACGAAAAGCCCGAACCTGGGAACCTACCGGGCGATCGCGGAGCGGTGCGCGGCAGCCCCGGAGACCAGCAGCGCCGACGGATAGGAGCCCGCCACTCTCCCTTGTTCCCCCATTGATGTATATTTCATGATTGCGGGGCGGTAGCTCAGTTGGGAGAGCGCGTGCTTTGCAAGCATGAGGTCAGGGGTTCGATTCCCCTCCGCTCCATCGCCGCATCACCATCATCATGACCCTCCTGTGGTCCCGGGACCGGAAGGGAGCGAGCCATGGAGCACCTCGGCGCCACGTTCCTCACCACCAGCCGCCAGTACCTCACCGAGGATTACTTCCCGCGCATCGCCTCCACCGTGGGGGATCTCTCCCCCGAGGATCTCTGGTGGCGACCGAACCCCGCCTCCAATGCGATCGGCAACCTGCTCCTCCACCTGGCCGGCAACGCCCGGCAGTGGATCGTGAGCGGCGTCGGTGAGCGCCCCGACATCCGGGAACGCCAAGCGGAGTTCGATGCGCGAATCAGGGACGCCACCCCCGCGCTCCTCACCCACCTGAACGAGGTGTTGCTGGAGGTGGATGACACCTTGGAGGCGTTCCCCCCCGACCGGTTGGGGGAGCGCCGAACCATCCAGGGGCAGGACGTGACCGCGTTCGAGGCGATCTATCACGTGGTGGAACACTTCGCCATGCACACCGGGCAGATCCAGTACATCGCCAAGCTGCGCACCGGCCGGGATCTCGGGCACTACACCGTGGTCGACGGGATCGCCCTGCCGCAATGGACGAGGGGAAAGATCAGGGAGTGAAGATCAGGGTGTAGGGAGTAGGGAGTAGGGAATAGGGGGCCTGGCTCCGGCAGGAAGGCCGCGCTTTCGTCTCGTCACGCGGGCGTTCGCTCAGGGGATTGCTTCGTCGGCCCTGTTGCGAGGGCCCGCAGGGCCCGTGGCAATCTCCTCCGCCTCCTCGCAATGACGGCATCCAGTCCCCCACCGCCTACCGCCTGTTGTTTCCACCTGGAGCTCGGGCGACGCATTTGTCGCCCCTACTCCCTACTCCCCACTCCCTACACCCTACCGCCTACCGCCCACCGCCTATCTTGCAACCACCCGCGTCCCCGGCCGATACGCCGCCCACACGAACCAGAAGTGCACCCCGTCATCGATCGGGGTCAGGGTCTTCCCCGCCAGCGGTCCGCTCACGGCCCGCCCGCCGAAGCTCCAGATGGACCCGGTCTGCCGGTCGGTGAAGCTTCCGTCCGCCGTGGCGCTGAAGGCGAGGCGGCGGCCCTCCACCACCGGGTCGAATCCGGCCGCGGCCCCCACATCCTTTCCGTCCGCCACCCGATCGGCGTAGATGCTCGCCGTCCCGGGACTCCACCAGGCCACCACGTCGCGATTTCCCACCCGGGTGGCGATCACCTTCCGCTCCACGAGCGCCGAGAAAGGAATGGCGACGATGTCGTCTCCCTCCTCCAGTACCAGCACCCGCTCCTTGGCGGGGAGCCGCACGTCGGTCTCCTTCTGGAAGATGCGCCGGATCGGATTGGGATCCTCGTCGTACCCCTTGAGCCGGCCCTCGCCGTAGGGACGGTCGAACCCGGTATTGCGCGACAGGACCGTCCCCGTGGAGGTCTGGCGGCGGTACTCCTTGAAGCTCATGGTGGGTGCGGAAATCCGGGTGAGCTCCCGGCCCGCGTACCGGCCCACCAGACCCTGGCCCACGATCTGGCCCCACCACGTTTCCGTCTGCCGGTCGTACAGCACGAGATTGCTGTTGTAGAGCATGCCGGCGTAGCCGAAACTCAGCACCTGGTCGTCGAACCGGCGATCGTAGGCGATAGCGCTGCCGCAGAGGATGCAGAAGGTCACCGCCACCGGCACCCCGTTCACCACGTCATTCACCGCGTCGTGATGCATGAGGATGGAGACGGGATAGGCGCGGACATCACCGCCGATCGCCAGCGCCACGACCGGGTCCCGATCGTCGAGCCACCGCGCCGCCTCGGCCTGGGATTCGAACTGGGGATGATCAATGGCGGGGATGCCATCCCTCCGCCCGGTGCGGCTCAGGCTGTCGAGGGCGATGATTGCGTGGGTGGTGTCGGTTTTCCACGCGGGCGGCGGCGGTCCCTGGGGCTGCTGACCGGTGACACGACCCGGTGTTCCCAGCAGAAGCAGGACCCCCAGGGCCCCTACACCGGACTTTCGCACATGACGGCGCATCGGAAACCTCGCTCGGCGGTAGCAGTATCAGGATTGCGACCCGTCCCGCGGGTGACTTCGGACGGGAGCGGTCCCGCAAGTTACGCAATTTTCCGGGACGCCGCAGCCGGGACAGGGGCCGTTGGACTTCCCGCCCCGACCGGAGTAGCATCCGGGTCACCCGATCTCGCCGAGGCGTCATGATCCCCTGCCAGAGAGACCTGTTCGAGATTCCCGAGGGAGTGACCTACCTCAACTGCGCCTACATGTCCCCCCTTCTCCGCAGCGCGGTCCAGGCGGGAGCCCACGGGGCCGGACGGAAGGCACACCCGTGGATGATCCAGTCCGACGACTTCTTTACCGAATGCGAGGAGCTCCGCATCCTCTTCGGCCAGATCGCGGGATGTTCCCCGGAGCAGGTGGCGCTGGTTCCCTCGGCGAGTTACGGGATGGCGGTGGCCGCACGCAACGTACCCGTGTCCTCGGGACAACGGGTTCTCCTGCTCGACGAGTGCTTCCCGTCCCTGGTCTATCCCTGGCGGGAACGGGCGCAGGAGGTGGGAGCGGAAACGGTCCTTCTGCCCCGCCCCGCCGATGATGACTGGACCGAGGTCGTGCTGGATGCCATCGACGAACGCACCGCCGTGGCCGCACTTCCTCACAGTCACTGGACCGATGGGGGACTGGTGGACCTCGTGGCGATCGGTACCCGACTCCGGGAGGTGGGAGCGGCCCTGGTGGTGGACGCCACGCAGTCCCTGGGCGCCCTTCCGCTGCACCTCTCCGCGGTACGCCCCGACTTCCTGGTCGCGGCGGGGTACAAGTGGCTCCTGGGGCCCTACAGCCTGGGCTACCTCTACGTGGCCGAACACCACCTGGAGGGTCGGCCGATCGAGTTCAACTGGATCACCCGGGAGGGCGCGGAGGATTTTTCGGGCCTGGTGCGCTACCGGGACGGTTTCCGGCCGGGCGCCCGACGGTTCGACGTGGGGGAGGTCTCCAACTTCACCCTGACCCCGATGGCGCGGGCCGGTCTCGGCCAGATCCTCGATTGGGGGGTCGAGGAGATCCACTCCACGCTGTCCACCCTCACCCTTCATCTGGCCGACGCCGCCACGGACCTCGGGCTCGATGTGGCCCCGCCGGCCTACCGCGCCGGTCATTATCTCGGCATCCGGTTTCCCGGCGGAGCGCCGCCGCCTCTCGTGGCCCGCCTCCGCGAGGCCCAGGTCCACGTCAGCGTGCGCGGCAACGCCCTGCGGGTTTCCCCCCATCTCTACAACACCACCGCGGACCTCGACCGCCTGCTGGACGTCCTGGCCGATCCGGAGGTGACCCCTTGACACGCCCCGGGAGTGCGGAGATGATTCGCTCCATGTCTTTCGTGATCGATCCGACCCTCCGGTGGTGGCCCTGGCGCGAGTTTCGCGGCGGGCCAAGGTGTGCGTAAACCGGTAGTCTCGGAGAGATCGCTCCCCCCAGTGCCCACTGCGAATGCCGTGGGCACTTTTTGCGTTCAGCCCCACCCCATCCCGGGAATGCTGTCATGATCATCGTCCTCAAGCCCGCCGCCACGAAGGCCCATGCCGACGAACTGCTCGCCAAGATCAGTTCCCTCGGCCTCAAGCCCCTGTACATGCCGGGCACGGAACGCGTCGTGCTCGGCGCCCTGGGCGATGAGCGGGAGCTCGACCGGCTGCACATCGAGAACCACCCGATGGTCGAGTCAGTCCAGCGCGTTCTGGCCCCCTACAAGCTGGTCAGTCGGGAAATGCACCCGCATGACACCATCGTGGCCCTCGGAGCGTCCCTGCAGGTGGGCGGGGGGCACTTCTCGGTGATTGCGGGCCCCTGCGCCGTGGAAAGTTACGAGCAGATGCTGGAGACGGCTCGCGCGGTGAAGGCCGCCGGAGCCCACGCCCTCCGGGGGGGCGCCTACAAGCCGCGGACCAGTCCCTACGCCTTCCAGGGGCTCGGCGAGGAGGGCCTCGAGATCCTGCAGGCGGTGTCCCGCGAGACGGGGCTTCCGGTGGTGACCGAAGTCGTGGAGGTGGCCGACGTGCACCTCGTGGCCCGGTATGCCGATGCTTTTCAGGCCGGAGCCCGCAACATGCAGAACTTCCGGCTGCTCCGAGCGCTCGGCCAGAGCGGCAAACCGGTGATTCTGAAGCGCGGAATGGCGGCCAAGGTGGATGATCTGCTGATGGCGGCCGAATATGTCCTCGCCGAGGGAAATCCCCATGTCATCCTGTGTGAACGGGGAATCCAGACCTTCGAGACCGCCACCCGGAACACCCTGGACCTCAACGCCATCCCCGTCATCAAGCAACGAAGCCACCTCCCCATCCTTGTGGATCCCTCGCACGGCACCGGCGCCCGGGACCTGGTGACACCGATGGCCCGGGCCGGCGCGGCGGCCGGTGCCGACGGCCTCCTGGTGGAAGTGCACCGGAACCCCGAGGAGGCACTGTCCGACGGGAAACAGTCTCTCTACCCCGCCCAGTTCGAGGCACTCATGCGGGACCTCGGCACCCTGATTCCGGTGCTCGGAAAGAGTCTCACGTGACACCACCCGCACTCGCCGCGGGGGAGATCCTCCCGCTGCTCCGTCGGCTGGGGGAGGCCCCCGATCCGCTCACCCTCTTCGCCGCCCTGACCGACCACGGAACCCGCGACGACGTGGTGCTGCTCGAGTCGGCGGATTCCCGCACCGGGGCGGGGGAACGGAGCATCCTGCTCCCTCGCAACGCGCTGCGGATCACGGGCCGGGGGCTCGGCGTCACCCTCACGCCTCTCACCGCCTCCGGCCGCACCCTCCTGTCCTGGCTCGAGGCGACCCTCGACCCTGGGCTTCCTCGCCATCGCACGGGCGACACCCTGGAGGTGCGGTTCCCCGCTCCGCCACCGGGACCGCGGACCGACCGGGACCGGATCACCGCGCCCTCACCCCTCGACGTCCTCCGCGCGGCGGCTTTCCGTCCCCGGCTCGTCTCCGCCCCCGCCGACCTCTGCCCTCTCGTGGCCGGTGTCTTTGCCTACGATCTCATCGACCTGGTGGAGACCCTTCCTCCTCCCCGGTCCGACGATCTCGGCTTTCCCGATTTCGAGTTCTGGGTACCGGAGCAGGTGGTGATCATCGACCATGTGCGGCGCACCACCTCGGTGCTGGCCCTCGTGATGGGGGGCAACAACACCGAAGCGCACTACCACGACGGGATGCGGTCCCTGGCGGGGCTGACGCGCACCGTGGAAGACGTGGCCCGGTCGGGGGCGTCGCCCACCACGGCGACTCCACGGGACGCCCACGGCGCGCCCGTCCCCTCGGAGGAGGCGGCCGATCTTTCGGATGACGAGTACGGAGCTCTCGTACAGCGCCTGCAGACCCACATCGTGGCGGGCGACGTGTTCCAGATCGTCGCGTCCCGGTCGTTCCGAGTCCCCTGTCCCGACCCGCTCGCCGCCTACCGCGTCCTGCGGGCCCTCAATCCAAGTCCCTACATGTTCTATGTACGAGGGACCGCCGG
>JBGSKF010000071.1:0-3513 GCA_041741375.1 Gemmatimonadales bacterium
CACGAGATCGCCACGGGCCTTGTTGCGAAGGCCCGAAGGGCCTGTGGCAATCGCCTCCTCGCGATGACGACCTCCGCGCGAGGGCCCATGCTGTCATCGCGAGGGCCCGCAGGGCCCGTGGCGATCCCGTGAGCCCATGCCCGCCAGGCGCGACGCAACGTTGGCCATCCCGCCGAAACCCCACCTGTCCGGGCCCCGGCATGAAGGCCGGCCATCCGCTCCCGGCGCCGGCCTCCGCTCACGAGATCGCCACGGCGGCCAAGGCCCCACTCCCTATTCCCTACTCCCCACAACTCCCCACTCCCTATTCCCTACTCCCTACTCCCCATTCCCTACTCCCTACTCCCCATTCCCTACTCCCTACTCCCCACTCCCGATTCCCTACTCCCCACTCCCTACTCCCAGCCTACCGCCAACCCACCCCGATTACCTTTACCATCATGACCGCCATGCCCCGCAGGGACACCCTCACCGTCCGGATCGGCGACATCCCGGTGGGCTCCGCCCACCCCATCGTCGTCCAGTCGATGACCAACACCGACACCGCCGACATCCCCGGCACCATCGCCCAGGCCGAGGCGCTGGCCCGGGCCGGGAGCGAGCTGGTCCGGGTCACCGTCAACACCGAGGACGCCGCCCGCGCCGTGCCGCACATCGTGGAGGGGCTCGCCGCCCGCGGCACCCCCGTCCCTATCGTGGGCGACTTCCACTACAACGGGCATCTCCTCCTCACCCGTCATCCCGACTGCGCCCGCACCCTGGCCAAGTACCGCATCAACCCCGGCAACGTGGGCGGCAAGCGCCAGGACGAACACTTCCGCGCCATCCTCGACGTGGCCCTGGCCCACGAAAAGCCGATCCGGATCGGGGTCAACTGGGGCTCCCTCGACCAGCAGCTCCTCACCGAGCTGATGGACGCCAACGCCGCCCTCCCCGCTCCCCGTGCGGCGCGGGATGTCACCATGGAAGCGATGGTTCAGAGTGCCCTCCGGTCCGCCGCCTTTGCGGAGTCGGTCGGGATGCCGGCCGACCGGATCATCCTGAGCGCCAAGGTGAGCGGGGTGCAGGACCTGATCGACGTCTACCGCATGCTCGCCGCCCGCTGCCGCTTCCCCCTCCACCTCGGGCTCACCGAGGCGGGGCTCGGCATGAAGGGTGTCGTCGCCTCCGCGGCCGGGCTCGCCGTCCTCCTGCAGGAGGGAATCGGCGACACCATCCGGATCTCCCTCACTCCCTCTCCCGGCGGCGATCGCACCGAGGAGGTGCGGGTGGGGCAGCAGATCCTCCAGTCCCTCGACCTCCGGAGCTTCACGCCCCAGGTCACCAGCTGCCCCGGCTGCGGCCGGACCACCAGCACCTTCTTTCAGCAGATGGCGGAAGACATCCAGAACCACCTCCGGGAGCGTATGACGGAGTGGAGGGTGACGCACCCCGGCGTGGAGGACCTCAAGGTGGCGGTCATGGGGTGCGTGGTGAACGGGCCCGGGGAATCGAAACACGCCCACATCGGCATCTCGCTGCCCGGCACCTTCGAGGACCCGAAGGCGCCGGTGTATGTGGACGGCCGGTTGCATGTCACATTGAGGGGGGACGCGATCGTGCCCGAGTTTCTGCGCATCCTGGAGCAGTATGTGGACACCCGGTACCCGGCCGAACCAGGAGCCACCGCCGGCGTCGCGTCGTGATCGCCGATCTCCCCCTGCTGGAGCGGCCGCTCGCGGCGCTTCCCGTCATCTTCGGCGCGGGGCTCGTCACCAGCCTCACGCCCTGTGTCTATCCGATGATCCCCATCACCGCCGGGATTCTGGGCGGCGAGGGCGCCGTGGGCCGGTCGCGGAAGCGCACCGTGGTGCTCACCGGGGTCTATGTATTGGGGCTCGCACTGGTCTATGCCTCACTGGGTCTTCTGGCGGGCCTCACGGGCACCCTGTTCGGGACGGTAAGCTCCAATCCCTGGGCCTACTTCCTCTTCGGGAATCTGCTCCTGGTGCTTGGGCTCGGCATGTTGGACGTGTTTCCCATGGCGGCGCCCCAGCGCTGGGTGGCCTGGGCCTCCCGATTCGGCGGCGGGTCGGTGGGCGGGGTCTTCCTGATGGGGGCCACGTCGGGGCTGGTCGCGGCGCCGTGCGGCGCGCCGGCCTTCGGTGCCATTCTCACGTTTGTGGGCGGCACCGGGAGCCCCCTCTGGGGCTTCATCTATCTGTTCGTGTTCTCGCTCGGCATGACGGCGCTGCTGGTGGGGGTGGGGCTCTCGTCGGGGCTCATCGCCTCGCTCCCCAAGCCGGGGCGCTGGACCGGGATGGTGAAGAAGGCCGGCGGCCTGCTGATCCTGGCGATGGCGGAATATTATTTCGTGCAGATGGGGAAGGTACTGTAGGCGGTAGGCGGTAGGCGATAGGCGGTAGGGGCCGTCATCGCGAGGAGGCGAAGCCGACGTGGCGATCTCGTGAGCGGAGGGACGGGACGGTCGAGGATGGCGGGCCTTCATACCGGAACGCCCCGGGGCTGTCATCGCGAGGCGGAGGAGTCCTACGGAAGCTGTCATCGCGAGGGCCCGCAGGGCCCGTGGCGATCTCGTGAGCGGAGGGAGGGGACGGTCGAGGATGGCGGGCTTTCATACCGGAACGCCACGGGGCTGTCATCGCGAGGCGGGGGAGTCCTACGGAGGCTCATCGCGAGGGCCCGCAGGGCCCGTGGCGATCTCGTGAGCGGAGGGAGGGGACGGTCGAGGATGGCGGGCCTTCATGCCTGAGCCAGGCAGGGGAGGGTTCCGGCGGGATGGTCGGCCGTGCGTATGGTCAGGCTGGTATGGGCTCACGGGATTGCCACGGGCCCTGCGGGCCCTCGCAATGACGGCATCACTGGGCCCTCGCAATGACAACATGAACGAAGGAAGTGTTATGAAGAAAACCATCCTCGCCCTCGCCGCCCTCGGGGCCCTCACGGCCCTCCCGGCCGAGGCCCAGTTAGACGAGGGCCTCCCGGTCGGCAGCAAAGCTCCGGTCGTCGTCGTCAACGACCTCGACGGGAACCCCTTCGATCTCGGCACCGTGATCGGGAAGAAACCGGTCTTCCTCGAGTTCTGGGCCACCTGGTGCACCCTGTGCGAGGAACTCCTCCCCACCGTCAAGGCGGTGCACCGGAAGTACGGCGACCGGGTCGAGTGGATCGGGGTGAACGTGACGGTGAACCAGTCGGTGAACCGGGTCCGGCGCTACCTCGAGACTCACGAACCCCCGTTCCGGACCCTCTACGACACCAAGGGGGCCGCGGTGCGGGCCTACGAGGCTCCCACCACGTCCCATGTGGTCGTGGTGAACGCACAGGGGATCGTGGTCTATACGGGGAGCGGCGGAAAGCAGGATCTCGATGCCGCCATCAAACTGGCGCTGGGAGACGGGGGGGGGGCCTGATGCCGGGCGGCAGGCTCCTCGGCGTGGCCGGGGTGGCTGCTCTCCTCGTGGCGGCGCCTCCCGGCGCCCGGGAGGGGGCGGCGCAGGAGCGGACCGGGAT
>JBGSKF010000072.1:0-4196 GCA_041741375.1 Gemmatimonadales bacterium
CGCCTCCCGGGGCTTCGACGGCCCAGTTACCTGGAACCCCCGCCCGGTCGGCTACATGTCTCACAGGCATTTCACATGGCGAGCTCCTTTCAGCTCACAAGAAAGGCCAGGCTTGGCCTGGCGCACCGAAGACGCGAAGGAAGTCCGGGATACCGAGCGTACCTCGGAACATCATCCCTTCGAACTTCACACTTCGAAGTTCACACTTCCAGCCCGCGTCTCCGCATGAGCCCTCTCCTTCAAACGACCAGTGTACGGGCCGTTCGCGAACGGCCCCTGGGCCATACCCCGACCCTGTACGGGCCGTTCGCGAACGGCCCGTACGATGGTGCCATATTTCAACCAGCGGCGGCCTACGGCCACCGGTTACGGCCTGTCGTTTCCATCCAGTGCTCGGGCGGTGCTGCCCGACAGCGGGGGCTTCACCTCCAAGCTTTGGTGGTCCGGACGACGGGAAGTACACCCGCGCCGTTCTCAGATCCCCTCGCAAGCTCGGGGCAGGCTCCTCGCCTGCGGCTCGGGATGACTCCGATGGCGAGAGCAGATCACGAACGACCCTTAGTCCCTATCCCCCTTTTCCCTATTCCCTACTCCCTATTCCCTACTCCCTATTCGCTACTCCCTATTCCCTACTCCCTATTCCCTATTCCCTACTCCCTACTCCCTACCATCACCCGTCCGTCAACGGCCAGGATCCCGTCCTCATACGCCAACAACGGGTTCACGTCGAGCTCCGCGATCTCCGGGAAGTCCCACGCCAACTGCCCGATGCGGCGGACCGCGTCCTCCAGCGCCTCGAAATCGACCGGCGGATCGCCGCGGATCCCGGTGAGGAGGCGGATCGAGCGGATCCCATGCACCATGCTCCTCGCCTCCACCGCATCCACCGGCGCGAGGCGGAACACCACGTCTCCCAGCGCCTCCACCAGGGTGCCGCCCAGGCCGAACATGACGAGCGGGCCGAAGGATCCCTCCCGCGTCACCCCCACGATCATTTCCCGACCCTTGGCCGCCATCTGCTGCACCATCACGCCGTCCAGCCGCGCATCGGGCAGGGCCCGGGTGACGGCGGCGTACATCGTGTCGAACCCTTCCCGCACCTGGGGCCCGAGGAGGCCGAGCGCGACGCCGCCCACGTCCGTCTTGTGGACGATGTCGTGCGAGAGGATCTTGAGCGCCACGGGGCCACCGAGCTCTTCGGCGATCGCCGCCGCCTCCTGCGCCGAGCGGGCGATGCCCCGCCTGATGGTCGTGACACCGTAGGCATCGAGGAGGTCGAACACCGCGTCCTCCGGGAGCTTGGTGACGCCGGGGTTCTCGCTGTGGTGCCGGTCGAGAATGGCGCGGGCCCGGTCGCGATCCACCGTGAGCGGGGCCACCGCCGGGGAGGGCCTATCCCGCCACTCCCTCCACCGGCAGAGCGCCGCGAGGCCCCGCGCAGCCGACTCGGGAAAGATGAAACCCGGAAGCCCCGCCTCATGCAGCTCAGCGCGGCCGGCCGGGAGACCCTCCAATCCCATCAGCACCGGCAGCACCGGTTTGTCCGGATGGGCCAGGGCCACCTCGGCGATGACCCGGGTCGTTTCCTTCTGCTGGGCGCGGAGGGGCGGGATGTAGATCGGCACCACGGCGTCGACCTGGGGGTCGTTCAGGAGGGCGTGCATGGCCACACGGTACCCCGCCGGTGTCGCCGAGGCGATCATGTCGAGCGGATTCCTTACCGAGGCCTCGGCGGGAAAGAGGGGCCGGATCGCCTCCACCGTCTCCGGCGACAGCTCCACCATGTCGAGGCCGTGGGTCTCGAGCGCATCGGCGGCGAGGATGCCGGGGCCGCCGGCGTTGGTCACCACCGCCACTCGGCGTCCCCGGGGGCGGCGGGTTCCGGCAAAGACCATCGCCAGGTCGAACAGTTCCTCCACCGTTCCGGCGCGGAGGACGCCGGCCTGGTTGAGCAGCGCGTCGACTGCGGTGTCGCTCGCGGCGAGGGCCCCGGTGTGGCTCGACGCGGCCCGTGCCCCGGAGCGGGAGCGGCCCGACTTCACCACGATGATCGACTTGGTGCGGGAGACGCGGGAGGCGATTTCCAGGAACTTGCGGGGGTTCCCGAAGTTCTCCACGTACATGAGGATGGTGTCGACGCCGGGATCGTTTTCCCAGGCGAGGAGGAGGTCGTTGCCGCTCACGTCGGCCTTGTTGCCCATGGAGACGAACTGCGAGATGCCGATCCCGTATTCGCGGGCGTAGTCGAGCACACTCAGGCCCATGGCGCCCGACTGGCTCATGAAGGCGGCGCGTCCGAACGGGGGCATCGACGGGGCAAAGGTCGCATTCATGGAGACGGCGGGGTCCACGTTCATGACCCCCATGCAGTTGGGGCCGACCATCCGGATTCCGCGGCTCCGGACGAACTCGGTCAGCACCCGTTCCCGTTCGATTCCGTCGCCGCCGACCTCGCGGAACCCGGCCGAGATGATCACGATCCCGCCGACGCCGAGTGCCGCGCACTGTTCCACGACGGGCTGGACATGTTGTTTGGGGACGATGACGACGGCGAGATCGACCGGGCCGGGGAGGTCCAGCACTGACGGGAAGGCCGGGACCGAGCAGATCGAGCGGGCGTCGGGGTTGACGGGGTAGAGGGCGCCGGTGAAGCCGCAGCGGATCAGGCTGGCGACGGTTTCGTGGCCGATGGTCCCGGGGCGGCGGGAGGCACCGATGACGGCGATGGATTGGGGGCGGAGGATTCTGTTGAGCATGGCGTCAATGATACATGGGGCCGGTTCGCGGGCGTGCGTAGGGGCGCACGGCGTGCGCCCCCTGCACAGACCGCGGGACGAAAACATCGGGGCGCGCGGCCGTGCCCCCTACACGGGACAATCATTCAGGCGACGGCACTCGCGACAAGAGAAGCTCCGCATCAGCCAGCGCGCCCCGGAACTCCTCGCCGAGCCCCGGGCGCTCGGACTCATACCATTCAAATGCGGCCACCACATCCTCAACTGCCTCCGGGCGATAGCGAACCGCAAAGTTCACGGGTGGCGGCGAAGCCGGTCGGTCAGCTGCTCCGGGGAGAGGGGAGGGCCGGGAGCAGGATGGTCCAGCCGGCGATCCAGCTCTCGAAGGTGGGCTTCGGGCACCGGGACCGCATGGGGGGTACGGGCGAGACTGTCCCAGAGCTTCTCGATGAGGACGAGTCGCTCGGCCGAGGGAAGCTTGAGGAGCTCGTCCAGGTCGGTCGCGGTCATGGTCCCAATGTGGCTTCAGATGTCCGGCTGGGCAAGACCTTGGCACCTTCGCCTCTCAACCGTGCCGGAGCACAGGGTCACCCCCCACTTCGGGGCCTCGACTGCGGGCCGCGAGGCGGATCGCCTCGTCGTCGAACGACACGTAGCGGTAGCCGCGGGGTTCGCCGACGACGCGAGCAGTGCTCTTCCCCAAGGTCAGGATTCCTGGAGATCCCGGATGGTCCGTCGCCGGAGGGCAACGCGTCCGGACAGTGTGAGCGGGAGGGATGCGGCGCCGGTCGGGTTGCTGTCACCCAGGAACGGCGGTGATATCGGTCAGCACACTCCGGCCGTCACGCTCCGCCCACTCGAGGCCATCGGGCAACGGATCCCCCGCGAACTCCACATGGAGCACTCGCCGGTGCGCGGGGACGGCCGATGGTGCAGAGGAATGCACGGTGAGAGGCCGCATCAGCAGCACGCCACCGGCGGGCACCAGGCAGTCGACCGGCACGGCGTCGCGAACCGCCGCCTCTATCCCGGCGTCGGAGAGGCGACCCCGGCGATGCGAGCCGGGGATGACCCGTACCGGCCCGTTCGCTGCGCCACACGGATCCAAATGCAGGCGCACCGTGAGCATTCCGGCGAGGACCGAGGCCGGGGGGCGGACATGCCATACCCCATCCTTTTGGGACCAGGGACCCCATCCGTCCATCTCACGGCATCGGGCCACCGCGATCGTGACATCCTGGTGCCAGGCGACCCTCCAGTTGGACACGGGGGTCTTGTCGTCGAGGCCCCGCTTGCCTTTGCGACTTCGCGACTTCGCGTCTTCGGTGCGCCAGGCCAAGCCTGGCCTTTCTTGTGAGCTGAAAGGAGCTCGCCATGTGAAATGCCTGTGAGACATGTAGCCGACCGGGCGGGGGTTCCAGGTAACTGGGCCGTCGAAGCCCCGGGAGGCGGACGATGTGA
>JBGSKF010000073.1:0-7152 GCA_041741375.1 Gemmatimonadales bacterium
CGCCCCCCGCCGCCGCGGCGCGGGCCACCACGGGCGGAGGGGCCGCGGGCGTCCTGTCGACAAGCCGTCCTGCGCTGTCGTCCCAGGAGAACCGGCCTCCCAAGCGGGAGGGGAGAATCTCGCCGGCAAACTGAAGCGGGAGAAATAGAGTGTCTCCGCGCATGATGGCGCTCGCCGAGATCGGCACCGGCTCCGAACCATGCATCACCACCGGCACCCCCAGCAGGAACCGGAACGGCTCGGCCCCTATCCGGAACTCCACCCAGGCACCCCGGAACTCGGGGCTCACTCCCAGAGCACGCAGGAACGGCGCCGCGGGGATCACCGGCCCCGATCCCGGGTCGCTCCGGACCATGATCCGGGTTTCCCCGCGGGCGGTCCTCACCACCACCGCATCGGGTGCCGGGGCGGCGGCCAGTGGCGCCACAGCCCCGAGCAGGATCAGAAGACCCCCCGCCGGCTTCCACCGGCTCATTCGCGCCCCCGGCGTGCCGAGGCCATGGCCCGCGCGACGTCACGATCGGCGATTCGTGCCTTGAGAGCCTGCCGTTTGTCGTGGAGTTTCTTTCCGCGTCCCAGAGCGAGGACGACCTTGGCCCGCCCCCGCCGGAAATAGAGCTCGAGAGGGACGAGAGCGAGGCCCTTCTGCTCCACCGCACCGATCATCCGCTCGATCTCCCGCCGATGCAGCAGGAGTTTGCGGGACCTCTCCGGGGCGTGATTCCAGCGGTTGCCCTGCTCATAGGGGGTGACGTGCATCCCCTCCAGCCAGACCTCACCGCGCGCCAGGCGGGCAAAGGCCCCCTTGATCGAAGCCTTTCCGGCCCGGAGGGACTTCACTTCCGTTCCCGTCAGAACCACGCCCGCCTCCCAGGTGTCGAGCACCTCGTAGTCGTGCCTTGCGCGGGGATTCCGGGCCACGGAGATCCTCTCATCGGGCGCACCCTCAGGGGACGATTTAGCTGCCATAACTCACCATCGCTGCAAAAGATAGGCCCGTGGAACAGGGGAGGCAACGTGCGACTTGACGCCGAGCCTCGGTGTACGGTAGGTTTGCCCTCCCGCCGAAGTGGTGGAATTGGTAGACGCGCTGCGTTCAGGGCGCAGTGGGCGCAAGCCCGTGGGGGTTCGAGTCCCCCCTTCGGCATGTTTCTCGGGTCAGATGCACCAACGCGGGTCCGGACCTCGGACCCGCGTTTTGCGTCTTTCCCCTGAGCCCCGCCCGGAAGAGACTGTCCTACGTGGTGGACGCCTGGACGAGATCGTGGACACGGGTCTCATCCTCCAGGAGAGTGGCGAGCGACACCGAGGAGAGGAAGCCGTCGATCCGTTGCTGGAGCGCCGCCCACACCGGCCGAATGGAGCACCCGGCATCCGGGTGGCAGCGCTCCTCATCAACCGGGTGGGTGATGCAGCCCGGTTCGAAGGTCTTGCGATCGGCAGCGGTCATGATGTCGCACACGGTGATGTCCTCGGGGGGCCGGGCAAGGGTGTATCCCCCCCGCGCGCCCCGCACGCTCTCCACGAGCCCCCCCCGGCGAAGCCGCAGGAGGATTTGCTCCACATAGTCGGCCGGAAGATGCTCCGTGGCGGCGATCTCCCGGGCCGAGACCGGACCCATCCCCCCCCGGCGGGCGAGGTGGATGGAGATGATGAGACTGTACTCGGTCAGTGTGGTCACGCGCATGGGGTCAATATGGCCCCGGGGGCATGGCGGGACAAGCTCCCCGACCCTGATGCCCCTGCCGTCAGTCCCGTTGACCAGGAACCCCGAGTTCCGTCATCGCCCGGAGATCGAGCACCGTGTCCATCTCCGACTCGGTGAGGATCGCCTTCTGCACCACCAGTTCCCGCACCGTGAGGCCGGTGGCGATCGCTTCCTTGGCCAATCGGGCCGCGTCCGCATATCCGATTGTCGGCGCCAGGGCCGTCACCAGGGCGGGGCTCCGTTCCAGCCAGTGGGCGCACTGGGCCTCATCGGCCTGAAGCCCCCGGATGCAGCGGGTGTCGAAGACCCGCATCGCGTTGGCGAGGATCTGGGACGCGAACACGATGTTGTGGGTGATGACGGGCATCATCACGTTCAGTTGCAGTTGGCCGGCCTCCGCCGCCATCGCCACGGTGGTGTCCAGTCCGAGGACCTGATAGCACACCTGGTTCACCATCTCGGCGATCGAGGGGTTCACCTTGCCGGGCATGATGCTGGAGCCGGGCTGCACCTCCGGCAGCAGGATCTCCGCCAGTCCGGTCCGGGGACCGCTGGCCAGGAGCCGGATGTCGTTCGCGATCTTGTTGAGGTCGAGCGTCAGCGCCCGGAGGGCTCCGCTGTAGGTGGCGATGTCGCCCATCGATTGCATCAGCTGAATCCGGTCCTCGGCCACGCGCAGATCAAGGCCCGTGACCTCCCGAAGCGCCTCCACCATCAGCTCGGGATAGGCCGGCTCGGCGTTGAGCCCGGTGCCCACCGCGGTGCCGCCGATGTTCATGACCCGCAGCCAGTCCGCCGCCTCGGCCACCTTGGCCCGATGCCGCGCGATCGTCCGGCTGTAGGCCATGAACTCCTGGCCGAGGCGGATCGGCGTCGCATCCTGCAGGTGGGTCCGGCCCGACTTCACGATGTTGTCGAAGGCCACCCCGCGCTCCGCGAGGGCCTCCGCAAGCCCCTCCATCGCGGCGAGCAGCGCCGGGTGGGCCGCCAGCGTGGCGAGGCGCATCGCCGTGGGAATCACATCGTTGGTGCTCTGGGCCATGTTGACGTGATCATTCGGATGGATCGGGCGGTACCCGCCGCGCGGCTCCCCGAGGATCTCGTTGGCGCGGTTGGCCAGGACCTCGTTGCAGTTCATGTTGTGGCTGGTTCCCGCTCCCGCCTGGTAGACGTCCACCACGAACTGGTCCCGGTGCGCTCCCCCCAGCACCTCATCGGCGGCCTGGATGATCGCGTCGGCGAGCGATGCCTCCAGGCGACCCGTCGTCCGATGCACCACCGCGGCCGATCGCTTGATCCAGACCACGGCATCCACGAACGCCGGCAAGGGACGGAGGCCGGAAATGGGGAAGTTCTCGATGGCCCGGACCGTCTGGATGCCGTACAGCGCGTCCATCGGCACCGGCTTCTCTCCCAGGGGGTCCTTCTCGATTCGCGTGCTCATGGGTTGCCTTCATACGGGGTTGCGTCGATTCGCCTCCGAGGCGAATCGCACGGGGTGAGTTGTCTCCGCGCCGCCGACACCGCGGCATTCCGGGCTCAGAGCCCGGCCAGAAAGGGGTTGTTCCTCCGTTCGGTCCCGATGGTCGTGGGTGGCCCGTGACCGGGGAGGACGGAGGTGTCATCGGGGAGCGTCAGCAACTCCCGCGCAATGCTGGCGAGGAGAGTGCCGAGGTCCCCCCCCGGAAGATCGGTGCGCCCGATCGAGCCCGCAAAGAGCACATCTCCCGCGAGCACCACCCCCTCACCCACGAAGACCACATGCCCCGGGGCGTGGCCCGGCGTGTGCCGTACGGCAAACGCGTGGCTGCCCACCCGCACCATCTCGCCCGCGGCCAGCTCATGGTCGGGAACCGGCAACACCGGGGCATGCAACCCGAACCAGGTCGCCTGCCGGGGGACGGCCTCGTAGAGAGGACGGTCCGCGGGATGGAGCCGGATCGGGGCTCCCGTGGCCGCGGCCACCGTGCCCACGCCCAGGACGTGATCGATGTGGGCATGGGTGAGCCAGATCTCGGTGATGCGCCAGCCGCGTCTCTCGGCCTCGCGCAGGAAGCGCTCCCCCTCCTCGCCCGGATCCACGATCACCGCCTCCCGCGTCTCCCCGACGCCGAGAAGGTAGCAGTTCTGCACGAACTGCCCGTTGGGGATCGTGACAATCTCCAGATCAGGCACGCACGGCGGACTTCCGCTCGGCCAGGTACTTTTCCACTGCGATCACGGCCGTGGTGGCATCCCCCACGGCCGTCGTGACCTGGCGAGTCAGCTGGGATCGCAGATCACCAGCCGCGTACAGGCCGGGGACCGAGGTCATCATCCGTTCGTTGGTGATCACGTACCCCCCGGCGTCGTGCTCGTAGTGCTCCTTGATGAGCCCGCTGTTCGGATTGAACCCGATGAAGATGAAGCACCCGGTGACCGCAAGGGCGCGCTCGTCGCCCGTCACGGTGTCGGCCAGACGGAGTTCCTTGAGACCGGTGGGGTCCCCCAGGAGTTCCAGCACCCTGGTGTTCCACACCACCTCGATCTTCGGATTCTCGAAGGCCCGTTCCTGGAGCATCTTCGAGGCTCGAAAGGAGTCGCGCCGGTGGATGATGTAGACCTTTTCGGCGTACCTGGTCAGGTAGGTCGCTTCCTCCACGGCGGCGTCCCCTCCCCCGACCACCGCGATGGTCTCCCCCTTGAAAAACGCCCCGTCACAGACGGCACAATAGGACACCCCGCGGCCGGCAAACTCCACTTCGCCCGGGACGCCGAGCTTGGTCGGGGTGCCCCCGGCCGTCAGGATCACGGTCGGGGCGCGATACACCCCACCTTCCGAGACCCGGACCTCGAAGGTTCCATCGGGCATCCGGTGGATGCCCTCGACATTCTCCTGCCGGATATCCGCGCCGAAGGCCTTGGCATGTTCGGTCATCTTCTCGGCGAGGTCGGGACCCAGAATGCTCATAAACCCCGGATAATCCTCGATTCTTTCCGTATTCAGCAGCTCGCCCCCCGGGATGCCCCGTTCCAGCAGGACCGCGTTGAGCATGCCGCGGCCGGCGTACATCGCGGCACAGAGTCCCGCGGGTCCGGCCCCGACCACGATGACATCCAGGTCCTTGTCGTTCACGTCCGCCATGGTTCCTTCCCTGTGCTCGGGACGGGTTTCCCCGTCGTTCGGACTAACACGGTTTCGGTCCGTTCCCGGTTCCATTTCCGGGACGACCCGTCGTCCCTGCGGCCGTCAGGCGGCGCCTGCCCCCGGGATTCCGGTGTCCCGTGCCCGATCCATCGCCTCGAGCCAGGCCCGAGGCACATCCTGCGACCCGATCAGCGCATGCCCCCCCGCGCCCGGTCCATCCCCGTGCCAGTCGCTCCCCCCGGACACCAATAGACCAAGCTCCGTGGTGCATCGCTCGATGCGCTGGCGAACCTCGGGGGAATGGGACGGATGCGCCGCCTCGATCCCGTCGATTCCATGGGCCTTCAGGTGCACCATCGCCGCCCGGGTGGCCCGTTGACCCAGGTGGGCGGCCACGGCAAGAGCACCGACCTCGTGGAGCAGCGTCGTCACCTCGTCGAGCGCGGGAAGCCGCTTGTCGATGCAGGCGGGGCGGCCACGGCCGAGGTATTTCTGAAACGCCTCCTCCACCGAGGCGACCACCCCCATGCTGACCAGGGCACGGGCCACGTGTGGCCTTCCCAACGCTGCCGTCCCCGCCTCGGCCCGGATCTTCTCCTCCGAGAGGGGCACACCAAGATGCCCCAGGGCGCGCACCATCGCTCCAACCCGGCGCAGTCGATCCTCCCGGCACCGGGTCAGGAAGCTCTCAACTGCCATCATCTCGGGATGGAGAAAATAACCCAGAAGGTGCAATTCTCCCCAGGGCGCCGCGACCGAGAACTCGCACCCGCCGATGGTCCGGACGCCGAGGCGCTCGCCGGCGGCACACGCCTCTGTCACCCCATCGAGAGTGTCATGGTCGGTGAGGGCGATCGCCTCGAGATCCGCCGCCGCCGCCCGGGCGACCACCTCGGCCGGAGAAAGGAGCCCGTCCGAGGCCACCGAGTGCAGGTGCAGATCGATGAAGCGGGTCAGCGTTGGTACCCCAGTTCAGGCGACGTCCAACTCGGCTGGGATCGGGCGAAGAGCATCCTCAATTCCTCCTCGGGCAGCTCGGCAAGAGACGCCGATCGCGACTTGGTTGTTCGGGGCGAGTACCGGGAAATCCGTCGGACCCGCGCCTCTCCGAGTCCGTTGGTGAACAGCACGCCAAACTCATCCTTGGTGTACTGGGTGTTGCGACCGGTCGAGGTCACGGTCCACACCTCGTCCCCCACCTGGATGGTCCGATTCGACATCGAGTCAACCTCCTGTTGCGTCAGCCAGATGATCCCGCCCGGGCGGCGCCTCGTCCCACCAGGATTCCTCCACGAGCGGGCCGCAGCGGGCCACCCCGTCCTCGGCCGCCGCCAGAGCGGGAGTGACCGTCCCCTCCAGCGCGGTCCGGCCTGCTCCCTTCCCCTCGACGAACTCCAGCCAGACCCCACCGGCGCCCCGGAACAGCCAGGCGTGCCACCCCGCGGGTTCGATACTCCGCCGGAAGACATCCCAGGCGGCGAGATACTCCGGGACCCGGTCCACGACGCGACGGCGCATGCGGAGGAGCCGGGCCATGGGACCTCAGACGCCCGCGTCGGAGAACTCCTGCACCCCGCGCTTCACATCGGCCAGGAATCGGTCCGCATCGGCGCCATCCACGATCCGGTGGTCGTAGGACATGGCGAGCATGCCCAAGGTCCGGATGCCGAGAGAGTCGGTCCCGTCGGCGGTGCGCACCACGGCCGGTCGTTTCTCGATCGCGCCGATGGCGAGGATGGCGGACTGGGGCTGGTTGATGATGGGGAGCCCCACGTAGGACCCGAACACACCGGGATTGGTGATGGTGAAGGTCCCCTTCTGGACCTCGTCCGGCGAGAGGCGCTTGCCCCGGGCCCGTTCGCCCAGGTCGTTGATCGCCCGGGCGATGCCGAGGAGGCTGAGTTCGTCGGCGTGGCGGATGACCGGGACGATGAGGCCCCAGTCCAGCGCCACCGCGATCCCGACATTGATGTCGCGCCGGTAGATGGTGCTCTCTCCCGACACGGCGGCATTCACCACCGGATGCAGGCGCAGGGTGTCCGCCACGACCTTCGTGATGAAGGCAAGGAACGTGAGATTGACTCCGCGCTCCGCGTAGGACGCCTTGGCTCCGGCCCGGAGCTGGGCCACCCGGGTATAGTCCACCTCCATGAGGCTCGCCACGTGGGCGGAGACCCGGCGTGACATGACCATGTGATCGGCGGTCAGCTTCCGGATCCGGGACCACGGCTCCACCCGGTCTCCCTCCCAGGGGTCCACCTGCGGCGCCGCGACAGCCGGCACGGACGGCGCCGACGCGGGAGCCGAGGGAGCCGCA